>NZ_LRQV01000037.1 GCF_001567585.1 Micromonospora rosaria | reverse complement strand
GCGCCCCGGCCGGTGGGCAGCAGGTCGGGTGTCCCCCGGCCGGTCGGGCGAGGGGCCGGTGACCCGCCGGCCGCCACCGCGCGCAGCAGCGGTTCCACCTCGGCGGCGGCGAGGCGCCGCGCGGGGTCGCGGTGCAGCAGGCCGGTCAGCACCGGGGTCAGCGGGCCGGCCCGGCGCGGCGGGTCCGGCGGCTCGGTGGCCAGGGCGCTGAGCGTCGCCATGGCGTCGGCCCGCGCGTACGGCGAGCGGCCCTCGACCGCCGCGTACAGGGTCGCGCCGAGCGACCACAGGTCGGTGCGTGGGTCGGAGACGCCGCTGCGGGCGCGTTCCGGGGCGACGAACTGCGGGGAACCGAGCACCATCCCGGGGCCGGTCATCGCCCCGTCCCCGCTGGCGAAGGTGGCCAGGCCGAAGTCGGTCAGCACCACCCGGTCGTCGGCGGTGACCAGCACGTTGTGCGGCTTGACGTCGCGGTGCAGCACCCCCGCGGCGTGCGCGGCGCGCAGCGCGGCCAGCACGGCCAGCCCGACCCGGGCGGCGCGGGCCGGCTCCAGCGGCCCGTCGGCGGTGACGATCTGCTGCAACGACCGCGACGGCACGTACTCCATCACCAGCCAGTGGCCGTCCCAATCGGCGAGGACATCGTAGACGCGGACCACGTGGGGATGGTCCAGCCGGGCGGCGGTGCGCGCCTCCCGCAACGTGCGGCGGTGCACCTCGTCCCGTTCGGACTCGGTGAGCCAGCCGGGCGCGACGATCTCCTTCACCGCCACGTCCCGGTGCAGCATCTCGTCGCGGGCCCGCCACACCCGGCCCATCCCGCCGGTGCCGACCAGGGCCAGCAGCCGGTACCGGCCGGCGATCAGCGGCTGCTGCACCACGTACCCCCTCGACTACGTGACGTACACGATAGCCAGCGGGGCGGGCCTTCTCATCCTCCGTGCGCACCGTTGCGGGCGGTGCGCCGGCTCACCCGGCGACACCTCCGGCCACCAGCAGGTTCCCCTCCGGGATGTGAATCGGCGACCGGCTGCCGCGCAGCCGGTCGGTGGCGCGGCGGACCTGGAACCCGCTGTGCTCCCGGCCGGCCGCCGCGTACGTCGCGGCGGTCCGCTCGGCGATCGTCGCCCAGCCGTACCGCTTGCCGACCATCGCGCGGGCGCTGCGGGCCACCCGGCGGGCGAACACCTCGTCGCCGAGGAGCTGGTCCACCGCACCGGCGAGGGCGTGCGGGTCGCTGTGCGGGAAGGTCACCCCGGTCACGCCCGGCTCGACGATCTCGGCCAGCCCGCCGGTCGCCGCCACCGCCAGGGGCGCGCCGGCCGCCGCCGCCTCCAGCGCGATCATGCCGAAGGGCTCGTACAGGCTGGGTATCACCGTGGCGTCGGTGGCCCCCAGCACCGCCGGGAGCTGCTTGGCGTCGAGGAAACCGGCGAAGCGGATGGTGTCGCCGAGGGCCAGCCGCTCCGCCTCGGCCTGCAACTCCGCCCGGTACGGGCCGTCCCCGGCGATGAGCACCCGCAGCCCCGGGTGCCGCCGGCGCAGGTCCGGCACCGCGCGGACCAGGTGCTGCACGCCCTTCTCGTAGACCAGCCGCCCGGCGTACCCGATCAGCGGCCCGTCCCCGGCGAACCGGGCGCGGGCCGAGGCGACCGCCCGGGGCCGGGCGTGCCAGGCCCGGCCGTCCACCCCGTTGGGCACCACGTCGATCCGGCCGGTGGGCACCTCGAAGAGGGTGCTCACCTGCTCCCGCATGTACCCGGAGCAGGCGATCACCCGACCCGACGCGCCACTGAGCCAGTGCTCGACGCCGTGGATGGTGCGGTTCATCTCCTCGGGCAGCCAGCCCTGGTGCCGCCCGGCCTCGGTGGCGTGGATCGTGGTGACCAGGGGCAGGTCCAGGTGTTCGGCGAGGGTGATCGCGGTGTGGGCGACGAGCCAGTCGTGGGCGTGGATGACGTCGTAGGTGCCGGTGTCGGCGGCGCGTAGGGCGGCGCGGGTGAGGGTGTGGTTGAAGGCCATGGTCCAGGCGAGGAGGCTGCTGGTGGCCAGGGGGAAGGTGACGGGGTCCTCGGCGGCGCGGAGGATGCGGACGCCGTCGGCGTACTCCTCGTGGGGTGCGCCGTCGGTGTGGCGGGTGACGACGGTGACGTCGTGGCCGGCGGCGGCGAGGGCGACGGAGAGGGCGTGGACGTGGCGGCCGAGTCCGCCGACGAGCACCGGCGGGTACTCCCAGGACAGCATCAGGACACGCTGACGTCGGCCGGAGTGGATGTCGATCACGTGGGCGTCCAGTGACATGCGGCCCCCTTTGAGTTGTCTACTGCACGGCCCGGCCGGCACCCGGCGGGGGGTGCCGGCCATGGCTGCCCGGGATGGGGCCAATCCTCGCGCGGCCGGGCTAACCAGCGGAGACGCGGCCGTTGCGGTCGTGTAAAGCGCGCCTATCGGATCCGTCGGACACGCAGTAGTTCGGCCACCGACCAGGCCTGGAACGGGCACCCCGTGGCCCGGTACGGGGCGGACCCGTCGGTGGTCTCGCTCACCGACCCGAGCCCGTACTCGCGCAGGTGCGCCTCGATGCCGGGGAACAGGTCGTCGACGTCCAGGCCGGCCCGCCGGGCGGCGTCGGTGTAGGGGCCGAGCAGCCACGGCCAGACCGTGCCCTGGTGGTACGCGCCGTCCCGCTCGGCCGGGCCGCCGGAGTGCCGGCCGGCGAAGCCGGGGGAGTCCGGCGAGAGGCTGCGCAGCCCGAGCGGGGTGAGCAGGCCGGCGGCGATGCGGCGCAGCGCCTCCGCGTCCGGCTCCAACGGGGCGTACGGCAGCGACCAGGCCAGCAACTGGTTGGGCCGGAGCAGGTCGTCGTCGTGGTGCGCCGCCCCGCCCAGCGGGTACGCGGGCGCGGGGGCGTCCACCACGTCGTGCAGCCAGCCCACCGGCGCCGGGAACCGCTGCCGGAACGAGGCGTGCGCCCGGTGGTGCAGCCGCCACAGCTCGGCCGCGTCCTGCCCGGCCAGCTCGGTCAGCTCCGCCAACCCGGCCAGGCCGTTGATCCACAGTGCGTTGACCTCGACCGGCTTGCCGGTGCGGGCGGTCACCGGCACCCCGTACACCCGGGCGTCCATCCAGGTCAGCGCCGCGCCGGGGGCGCCGCAGGTGAGCAGGGCGTCGACCGGGTCGACGACGATGCCGTACCGGGTGCCCTTGAGGTGGGCGTCGACCACGCCGTGCAGCGCGGGCAGCAGCTCGTCGCCGAGGTCGGTGTCCCCGGTGACGGTGACGTGCCGGGCGACGGCGTGCAGGAACCAGAGGGTGCCGTCGACGGTGTTGTACTCCACCCGGCCGGTGTCGGCGGTGTTGGCGAGCATCCCCTCCGACAGGGTCGCCGCGTACCCGCGCAGCAGCGCCGCCCCCTCCTGCGCCCGTCCGGTGCAGAGGAACAGCCCCTCGTACGAGATCATCGTGTCCCGCGACCAGGCCCCGAACCACGGGTACCCGGCGACCACGTCGACCGGCGCGGCGGCGGTGCGGACCACGAACGCGTCGGCGGCCAGGGCGAGGGTCGCCTCGACGTCGTCGACCGGCTTCGCCGCCGCCACCACCCGCCGGTTGCGCTGCCGGGCCGCGGCCACCACCTCGACGGCCGGCACCGGCTCCTGGTCGAGCTGCCCGGCCCAGGCCAGCACCGACACCGTGTCGCCGGGGCGCTCCAGGGTGCCGGAGAACCGGCCCGCGTACCAGAGGTCCTCCTCCGCCGGCAGGCCCCGGGCGGCCTCCTCGCGGTGGCGGACCCCGAGCCACCACTGCCCCTCCGGCACCCACCCCGGGCCGGCCAGCCGGTACGCCCCCTCGACCACCGCCCCGCCGGCCACCGGCTCCACGCGCGGGGCCGGGCCGTCGGCGCGGCGCTCGCCGTGCGCGTCCCGCCAGGTGCAGACGGCGGCCAGGTCGAGCTGCACCGGCCCGCCGGCGACCAGCCGGTGCACCACCGCCACGCAGGGCCGGCCGGGCAGCATGGCGATCTCCCGTTCGATCACCACGTCGCCGATCCGCCACCGCCACCGGGGCACACCGTCGATGATGGCGAAGTGCTCCAGCAGCTCGAAGCCGCGCGGGTCGACCGTGTCCGGGGACCACTCGTGCGCCCCGAGCCGGACCTGCGCCCCGGACGGCAGCACCACCGCCGGGTCCAGGCTGACCAGCCCCACGGTACGGGCCGCCGGGGTCTCCCCGGCCACCACGAGCAGGCCGTGGTAGCGACGGGTGCGCAGGCCACTGACGGTGCCCATGGCGTACCCGCCGAGGCCGTCGGTGACCAGCCACTCGCGGGACGCCCCGCCGGTCAGCTCGGCACAGAGCTGCGGACCGAAACTGATATCGATCAACTTTCCTCCAGCGGCGGCAAGGTGTAACACGCCACGACAACAATGGCCGCAGTGGTCAAGGACTCCCGCGACGTCGAAGATTGGCAGGTGCTCACAGACGTGTCCGCTTCCCACGAACTGTCCCCCGATGCCGAGCGCACCCGGTTGGCCCAGGCCGACTCGGGTGAACAGGCGTGGCGCGCATGGGGTCCCTATCTGTCCGAACGGGCGTGGGGGACGGTACGGGAGGACTACAGCGAGCACGGCACAGCCTGGGACTACTTCCCCCACGACCACGCGCGCTCCCGAGCCTACCGGTGGAACGAGGACGGCATGGCGGGCGTCTGCGACGACCGGCAGACGTTCGCCTTCGCGCTCGCGCTGTGGAACGGCAAGGACCCAATCCTCAAGGAACGGATGTTCGGGCTCGGCGGCGACGGCGGCAACCACGGCGAGGACGCCAAGGAGTACTGGTGGTACGAGGACTCCACGCCGACCCACTCCTGGATGCGCTGGCGGTACCACTACCCGCAGGCCGCGTTCCCGTACGACGACCTGGTCGCGGTCAACACCCAGCGCGGTCGGGACGACACCGAGTACGAGCTGGTCGACACGGGGATCTTCGACGACGACCGGTACTGGGCGGTGAGCGTCGACTACGCCAAGGCCTCCCCGACCGACCTGTGCATGGTGGTGACCGTCGCCAACCGGGGTGACGCCGACGCCGTCCTGCACGTGCTGCCCACCCTCTGGTACCGCAACACCTGGGCGTGGGGGTTGCCCGGCAGCGACCGGATCCCCCGGCTGACCGGCGAGCCGGCCCGCCGGGGGCGCAGGCGGGCCAGTTCCCGGGGACCCGCCGGCCCGGCCACGGCGGCCCGGCTGGTGGGGGAGCACCACGTCCTGGGCCAGCTCGTGCTGACCGGCGACGGCGACCCGACGCCGCTGCTCTGCGACAACGACACCAACGCCGACCGGCTGTGGGGGCTGCCCGGCCGGTCGCCGTACCCGAAGGACGGGATCAACGACCACGTGGTCGGCGGCGCCGCCACGGTCAACCCGGCCCGGGAGGGCACCAAGGGCGCGCTGCACTACGTGCTGGCGGTGCCGGCGGGTGGGCAGCGGCAGATCCGGCTGCGGCTGACCCGCACCGCGCCGCCCCCGGCGAGCACCCCGCCGCCCCCGGCCGACCTGGGCGCCGGCTTCGACGCGGTGGTCTGGGCCCGGCGGGCCGAGGCGAACCGGTACTTCGCCGGGGTGATCCCCGAGGCGGCCACCCCGGACGAGGCGCTGGTGGCCCGGCAGGCCATCGCCGGGCTGATGTGGGGCAAGCAGTTCTACCACTTCGACGTCAAACGGTGGCTGGAGGGCGACCCGGGCTCCACGCCCCCGCCGGCCGGTCGCCGGCACGGGCGCAACAGCGCCTGGTGGCACATGACCAGCTTCGACGTCATCTCCATGCCGGACCCCTGGGAGTACCCCTGGTACGCCGCCTGGGACCTGGCCTTCCACTGCGTCAGCATCGCCCGCGTGGACCCCGGTTTCGCCAAGGAGCAGATCCTGCTCCTGCTGCGCGAGTGGTACCTGCACCCCAACGGCCAGATCCCGGCGTACGAGTGGGCGTTCGGGGACGTGAACCCGCCGGTGCACGCCTGGGCGGCGCTGAAGGTCTTCGAGATCGACGGGTCGCGGGACCGGGAGTTCCTGGCCCGGGTGATGCACAAGCTGATGCTGAACTTCACCTGGTGGGTCAACCGCAAGGACACCGGGGGGAACAACGTCTTCGAGGGCGGCTTCCTGGGGCTGGACAACGTGGGCCCGTTCGACCGGTCGGCGGCGCTGCCGGTGGCCGGGGTGCTGGAGCAGTCCGACGGCACCGGCTGGATGGCGATGTACGCGCTCAACCTGCTGGACATCGCGATCGTGCTGGCCGAGCAGGACCGCACCTGGGTGGACACCGCCTGCAAGTTCTTCGAGCACTTCGTCTACATCGCCGCCGCCGCGTACTCGCAGGGGCTGTGGGACGACGAGGACGCGTTCTTCTACGACGTGCTGCGGCTGGCCGACGGCAGCCAGGTCCCGCTGCGGGTACGGTCGGTGGTGGGGCTGCTGCCGCTGGCCGCGACCACCCGGCTGACCGCGCGGACCCTGGACCGGCTGCCCGAGCTGAGCGCCCGGATCCGCTGGTTCCTCACCAACCGCCCCGAGTACGCCCACGTCATCGACGCCCGCCGGCTCGGCCCGGACGGCCGCCAGCAGCGGCTGCTGTCCATGGTCGGCCCGGACCAGGTGGTCCGGCTGCTGGCCCGGATGCTGGACCCCGACGAGTTCCTCTCCGAGTACGGGCTGCGCACGCTGTCCCGCGCGCACCTGGACAAGCCGTTCTCGGTGACCCTCGGCGGGCAGGAGTTCAGCGTCGGGTACGAGCCGGCCGAGTCGACCAGCGGCCTGTTCGGCGGCAACTCCAACTGGCGGGGTCCGATCTGGATGCCGACCAACTTCCTGCTGGTCAGCGCGCTGCGGGACTACGCGGCGTTCTTCGGTGACGACCTCCAGGTGGAGTACCCGACCCGGTCGGGGGTGAAGCGGACGCTCGACGAGATCGCCGACGACCTGTCGGCCCGGCTGATCGCCCTGTTCACCCGGGACGGGTGGGGCCGGCGGCCGATCTACGGTGCCTGTCAGCTCTTCCAGACCCACCCCGACTGGCGGGACCTGATCGCCTTCCCGGAGTACTTCCACGGTGACAACGGGGCCGGCCTGGGCGCCTGGCACCAGACCGGCTGGACGGCGCTGGTGGCCGACCTGATCCTCACCCTGCGCCGCTGACCGGCCCGGCCAGGGGCCCGCACCAGGCGGGCCCCTGGCGGCGGCTGTCGTCGCTGCTCGCCGCGGTCGAGGGCCGGTCACCAGCGGTTCCGCCGCAAGGGCGGTGACGAACAGCGCCGGTGGTGGCGGTGCTGTTACGTCGGTACGCCCCATTTTCGGCTTGCTGGTAATCGGCAGGTGACAGGCTCGTGACGTCTTGTCCGGCCGGACGGGCGGGCCCTACCGTGAGGCCCACGTCACGATCCTCACGGGGTGGGTCGGGGCGTACCGAAGTCCGGGCGCGGGCACCGCGGAACTGAGTGCCGGCGGGTCGGCTCGCCGTGGGAGCCCGGTGTGGAGCGGCGTGCCCTGCCCGCCGGTGCTGCCGCGGTGGGTCCCGCCGCGACCCGGGCTGTTGGGTCAGGACCGGGGAGTTGCGGACCCGGTCCTGACCCGTGGGGGCCGGGCGGGCCGAACTGCCGGATGCCCGATTGACATCGTGACCCTCGGTGGTGTCGGCGTTACCATCCATCGCGTGCCCGGACCCGTCGACGGAACCACCCGGACCGCGAGCCCCCGGCCCCGGTGGCCCCACCAGCGGCGTCGCCTCCCGGTTGGGGACGGTGGTCCGGCTGACCCCGAGTGGATCGTCCCCCCTGTGCCGGCCGTGTCGACCACGGCCCGGGAGCCGGCGGCCGGATCGGTCGGGTAATGCTGATGAGCCCGTGCGGTGACGGGCGTACCCTCACCGGCCGGGGCGACGACGGACCGGGAGGACCGATGAACGACAGCGGCGGCGGGACGGCCGGGGGGCGACGGAGCGGGCAGGTGCTGGTCTTCGACGCCGACGACACGCTCTGGGAGAACAACATCCTCTTCGAGCGGGTGATCGACGACTTCCTCGACTGGCTGGACCACCCCACCCTGGACCGGCGCGAGATCCGGCACATCCTCGACGACATCGAGCGGGCCAACGTGGTCGCCCACGGGTACGGCAGCAAGGTCTTCCTGACCAGCCTGCACGACTGCATGGAGAAGCTGCGCGAGCGGCCCGCGACCGACCGGGAGCGGCAGGAGATCGAGGCGCTCGCGGCGGCCCTGGCGCAGCGTCAGGTCGAGCTGATTCCCGGGGTGGCCGAGACGCTGACCGCCCTCGCCGACCGGCACGACCTGTTGCTGCTGACCAAGGGCGACGACGACGAGCAGCGCCGCAAGATCGAGGCCTCCGGGCTGGACCGGCACTTCCGGGCCGCCCACGTGGTCGCCGAGAAGGACGTCACGACCTACCGCTGGCTGACCCGGGAGCACGGCCTCGACCCGGCCCGGGCCTGGATGATCGGCAACTCCCCGAAGTCGGACATCCTGCCGGCCCGCGCCGCCGGGCTCAACGCGGTGTTCATCCCCAACGACAACACCTGGGTCCTGGAGCACGACGAACTCGACCCGTCCGACGCCGGGGTGCTGCACCTGGCGGCCTTCACCGACCTGCTGGCGCACTTCTGACCCGGCACCCCGACGTCGGACGGCCGGGTCAGCCCAGTTCGCCCCGGACGATCGCGATCGCGATCCGGCAGAACTCGTCCATGTCCGGGCTGAACCCGGCCGCGATGTCGGGGTGCAGACCGGCCCGGGTCTCGTCGAGCAGACGCTGGCACACCTGCTCCACCGGCTCGCCGGCGTAGCTGGCGCGGACCCGGTCGGTGGCCGCCTGCAAAGCCGAGGTCAGCTGTTCCTCGAGCGGGCCGCGCAGCTTCTGCTGCACGGGGTCGAGCCCGCTCGGGTCGAGCGTGACATGTGGCTCCGACATCGGTGCTCCCTTCGTCGGCGTCCGCGGTACCCCACCGCGAGCGCCGGTCAAACCGCCGCCGGCGCGGCGGCGACCCGGACCTGGTACGAGAAGTCCTCGGCGGGTTCCTCGGCGTACGACAGCCGGCGGATCTGCCGGTCGTCGGTGTAGAGGGCGACGTCGACGAGGACGCCGAGGTGGGCCAGCCCGATGGTGGCCACCCGCTTCTTGTCCTGCAACACCGCGCAGACCCCGCCCAGCAGGGTGCTGGCGTCGGAGGTGCGGTGTCCAGGCGGGCAGCGCAGGGTCAGGTCGACCTCGATCGGCCCGGTCAACGGCGTCCAGCCGGTACGCTGGGCCGCCGCCAGGGCTGCCTGGAGCAGGGCCCGGACCCTCGTCGCCTGGCGGTGGCCGGCGGCGAAGATGGACAGGGCCTCGGTCTTGACCGGTGGCAGGCCGCTCACCTCGAATGTCAGGGCGAGAGCGCGGGTGTCCTGCACGACGGCACCTCCTCGGAGAACGATCCTGCCCAACCGGTCCCGGTAACAGGGGTGTTCCCGCGATTACCAACCGATCGGACGGTGCTGGGGTCGGCCGGAGGCGTATCGACGTCGACGGCGACGCGCCGGCCCGTGAGGCTTGCGAGAAGCTCGGGTGAGGCTTGCGGAGCGGCTCAGGCGGTGAGGCGTGCGGTGAGCTTGGCACCAGACGCTAGTGCACTCGGCGTGACACCGGAACACCCGGTTGGTCACTGATTCCTATCAGTCGTCACGCAGTGGAGTCGGGCGGGAAGGCACAGAACTCGTTGCCCTCCGGGTCGGCCATGATCCACCACGGCAGATCCGAGGTGCGCTCGCGCAGCAGCGTCGCCCCGTGCCGGATCAGCGGCGCGGGCGTCGGGTCGGTGAGGGTGACGTCCCAGTGCATCCGGTTCTTGACCGTCCGGCGCTCGGGCGCCGGCTCGAAGATCCAGCGGTGCCAGGGGAAGCCCGCCGCGTCCACCACCGACGCCACGCCCGTCGCGGGCACCGCGCCCGGGGTGCCGGAGCCCGCCGGGTCTGCGGAATCGGCCGGGTGCAGGTCGGCCCGGCCACCGAGGGCCCGCGCCCACCAGTGGGCCTGGGCGGCCGGGTCGGCCGCGTCGACCACCAGGTGGCACGGGCCGGGCCGGGTGTCCGCGCGGGCGGGCAGGGCGGCGAAGAGGTTGCCCTCCGGGTCGGCCAGCACCCACCAGTCGATCTCCGAGTCCGGCTCGCGGACGAGCCGGGCGCCGGCGGCCCGTAGCCCCTCGGGGCCGGGCTCGGCGAGCCGCAGGTCGAGGCGGACGCGGGTCCTGCCGGTGCGGGGCTCGGGCACCCGGTTCACCCAGATCGACTCGGCGGGGGAGGCGGGTGGGGCCGCGTCGACCCGGGTGTCCCCGTCGCCGGTGTCCACCAGCCGGCCGCCGAGCACCTCCGCCCAGAACGCCCCCAGCAGACGGGGGTCGGCCGCGTCCAGACAGAGATCCTTGAACCGGGCGATCATCGCCCCATCATCCCCAACCCCGTCCACCCGGCCCGGCCGGCCCCCGCCCGGCCGGTATCCATCGTGGACACCGAGGGGGCCGGCCGGGTGGGGAAGGGGCGGGTGGTCAGTGGCGGGCGCGCTTGATCTCGTGGAAGGCCGGCATCCGGATCAGCGGGAGCAGGGAGTCCCAGAGCACCAGCGCGTCGTCGGTGTCGGGGACCTCGGTGAGGATCGGCCCGTGGACGCCCCGCTCGGCGCTGGGGACCATCAGGACCGGGGAGCCGATGTCCGGGCCGGCCGAGGAGTACGCGAGGGCGTGCGACTCGTGCACCGCCCGGTCCCAGCTCTCGTCCTCCAGCGCCGACGCCACCGCGTCCAGCCCGGCCGCCTCGACGGCGGTGGCCACGATCTTGTCGGAGAGCGGATTGCCGGCGTCGTGGCTGTGCTCGCCGAGCGCGGTGTAGAAGCGGCCCGCGTCGTCGTGCCGACCCTGCGCGCGCAGCGCCTCGACCAGCCGCAGCGTCCGGGCGGAGGCGGCCATCGGCTCGGCGAACTGCGGTGGGACCTTCCCGGCGTTGAGGATCGACAGGCTGAACGCCCGCCACTCGACGGCCAGGTTCCGGGCCTCGGCGACCCGGACCAGCCAGCGGGACGCCCGCCAGGTCCACGGGCAGACGGGGTCGAAGAAGAAGGTGGCATCCATCCGCCAGAGCGTACGGGTGCCCGCCGGACCCCGCACCCGCCACGCCTTCCGCACTCGCCCGCCCGCCGCGCCGGCCGCACCACCGCCCTGAGCCGGGCCGCCCGGCCGCCCAGCCGGCCAGCCGCCCTGCCCGCCCGGCCCGGGGCCCGGCCGCCGCGTCGGTCCGGCGGGACGACCGGGACCCGGTGCCGGGAACGGGACGAACGAGGGCGCGGGTGACGCCACGACGGGGCGGTCCCCGCCTCTGTGTCCGATACTTTCCAGTCGCGCTGCGGCCAGGTTTCGCCGCTTCGCAGGTCGGGCAGTGTTGACGCCACGAAACGCCTGGGGGCGGGTCGGACCGGTAACGGTCAGAGGAGTCTCGCCGTACGCCGGGGCCACGGACCCCTTCCCCGGTTCTCGCCGATGCACATGAGGGGGAGGCGATGACGAACCACGTCGACCAAGCGCGACATCGGCGTCGGCCACGGGTACGGGTGGCCGCGGCGGCCACTGCGGTGGCCCTGCTGGCGCCGCTGGCCGCGTGCGGCTCGGACGAGGCCGGCGGCCCGCCGACGATCAACCTGTACTACGGGCCCGAGCAGAACCTGCAGCAGGTCGTCGACGACTGCAACGCCGAGGCGCAGGGCCGCTACCGGATCGTCTACCGGACGCTGCCGCGCGAGGCAGACGACCAGCGGGTGCAGATGGTCCGCCGGCTCGCCGCCGAGGACAGCGGGATGGACGTGCTCGGTCTCGACGTCACCTGGACCCAGGAGTTCGCCAGCGCGAACTGGATCCGGGAGTGGACCGGGCAGCACAAGGCCGACGTGGAACAGGGCACCCTGGCCGGCCCCCTTCAGACCGCGACCTACGAGGACCGGCTCTACGCCGCCCCGAAGAACACCAACGTGCAGCTGCTCTGGTACCGCAAGGACCTGGTGGAGCAGCCGCCGACGACGTTCGACGAAATGATCCAGCAGGCCCAGGACCTCAAGAGCCAGGGCAAGCCGTACCGGGTGCTCACCATGGGCGCCCAGTACGAGGGTCTGGTCGTCTTCTACAACACCCTGGTCGCCAGCGCCGGCGGGAACATCGTCAGCCCGGACGGCAAGCGGGCGGAGATGGACGAGGGGGCGGTGCGGGCGCTGGAGACCCTCCAGCGGTTCGCCACCTCCGGGGTCACCTCGCCGTCGTTCAGCAACTCCGCCGAGGACCCGGTCCGGTTGGAGTTCCAGTCCGGCAACGGCGCCTTCCAGCTCAACTGGCCGTTCGTCTACCCGGCGATGCAGGAGGCGAACCCGGAGCTGGCGCAGCAGGTCGGCTGGGCCCGGTACCCCGGCGTCGACCCGGGCACCCCCGGCAAGGTCACCGTCGGCGGGTACAACCTGGCCGTCAGCGCGCACTCGCAGCACCCGGAGGAGTCCTTCGAGGCCGCCGCCTGCCTGCGCAACGAGAAGAACCAGAAGTTCTCCGCGATCAACGACGGTGTCCCGCCGACCATCGAGGCGGTCTACGACGACCCGGAGATGGACGAGGCGTACCCGATGAAGGAGACCATCCTGGCGGAGCTCCAGGACGCGGCGACCCGGCCGCTGACTCCGGCGTACCAGAACATCTCCACGGTGATGTCGGCGTACCTCTCCCCGCCGTCGGCGATCCGGCCGCAGCAGACCGCCGAGGAACTGCGCGGCGCGATCGCCGACGCGCTGGAGTCGAAGGGAGTGCTGCCGTGAGCGAGCGGACCGTCGCCGCGCCGCCGGCCGGGGCCGAGGCCACCGGGACCGGGGGCGAGCAGGCCACCGAGCGGCACCCCTACGCGCCGCCGCCGCGGGGGCGTCGCCGCCGGGCCCCGCTGAGCGAGAACAAGCGCGCCGAGCGTCGGCTCGGCTGGCTGCTCTGCGCGCCCGCCGCGCTGGTGATGCTGGCGGTGACCGGGTACCCGATCCTGTACTCGGTCTGGCTCTCCCTGCAACGCTTCGACCTGCGCTTCCCCGACGAGCGGCAGTTCGTCGGGCTGGAGAACTACGCCACGGTGCTGTCCAACGAGTTCTGGTGGACGGCGTTCGGGGTGACCATGCTGATCACGGTGGTCACCGTCGCCGTCGAGCTGGTGCTCGGCATGGGCCTGGCGCTGATCATGCACCGGACGCTGGTCGGGCGGGGGATCGTCCGGACCGCGGCGCTGATCCCGTACGGCATCGTGACGGTGGTGGCCGCCTTCTCCTGGCGGTACGCCTTCACCCCCGGCACCGGCTACCTGGCGGGCCTGTTCGACGGGACCGACCCGTTGACCGAGCGGGCCAGCGCGCTGGGGATCATCATGCTGGCGGAGATCTGGAAGACCACGCCGTTCATGGCGCTGCTGCTGATGGCCGGCCTGGCCCTGGTGCCGGAGGACCTGCTCAAGGCGGCCTCCACGGACGGGGCCACCGCGTGGCAGCGGTTCACCAAGGTGATGCTGCCGGTGATGAAGCCGGCGATCCTGGTCGCCCTGCTGTTCCGCACGCTCGACGCGTTCCGGGTCTTCGACAACATCTTCGTGCTGACCGCCGGGGCCAACGAGACCTCGTCGGTGTCGATGCTCGCCTACAACAACCTGATCCGGGGCCTGAACCTCGGCATCGGCTCGACCATGTCGGTGCTGATCTTCATCACCGTGGCGATCATCGCGTTCATCTTCGTGAAGCTGTTCGGTACCGCTGCCCCCGGCAGCGACGACGGGGAGAGGCGTTGACATGGCGGACACCACCACCCGGGCCAAGTTCCGCTGGGGTCTGCTGGACGTCTTCGTGGTCGTCTTCGCGCTGATCCCGGTGCTCTGGATCGCGTCGCTGTCGTTCAAGACCCCGGCCACGCTGACCGACGGCAAGTTCATCCCGCGCGAGTGGACGCTGGAGAACTACCGGTCGATCTTCAGCACCGACCAGTTCGTCCGGGCCCTGGTCAACTCGATCGGCATCGCCCTGATCGCCACCCTCATCGCGGTGGTGCTCGGCGCGATGGCCGCGTACGCGATCTCCCGCCTGGACTTCCCCGGCAAGAAGCTGCTGGTCGGCGTCTCCCTGCTGATCGCGATGTTCCCGCAGGTCTCGCTGGTGTCGCCGCTGTTCGAGATCGAACGGCAGCTCGGCCTCTTCGACACCTGGCCGGGGTTGATCCTGCCGTACATCACCTTCGCCCTGCCGCTGGCGATCTACACGCTGTCGGCGTTCTTCAAGCAGATCCCGTGGGACCTGGAGAAGGCGGCGAAGATGGACGGCGCCACCCAGGGCCAGGCGTTCCGGCGGGTCATCGCCCCGCTGGCCGCGCCGGGGCTGTTCACCACGGCGATCCTGGTCTTCATCTTCTGCTGGAACGACTTCCTGTTCGCGATCACGCTGACCTCCACCGAGCGGGCCCGTACGGTGCCGGTCGCGTTGTCGTTCTTCACCGGCGAGTCGCAGTTCGAGGACCCCACCGGGGCGATCTGCGCCGCCGCCGTGGTGATCACCGTTCCGATCATCCTGTTCGTGCTCTTCTTCCAGCGCCGGATCGTGTCCGGGCTGACCTCCGGCGCCGTCAAGGGATAGGTGGGTAGACGTGGCTGACATCGTGCTCGACAAGGTGAGCAAGAAGTTCCCGGACGGGACCGTCGCGGTGGCCGACGTCGACCTGGAGATCGCCGACGGCGAGTTCGTGATCCTGGTCGGTCCGTCCGGGTGCGGCAAGTCCACCACCCTGAACATGATCGCCGGGCTGGAGGACATCAGCTCCGGTGAGCTGCGCATCGGCGGGCAGCGGGTCAACGACAAGGCCCCCCGGGACCGGGACATCGCGATGGTGTTCCAGTCGTACGCGCTGTACCCGAACATGACGGTGCGGGAGAACATGGCGTTCCCGCTGCGCCTGGCCAAGCTCGACAAGGAGACCATCAACGCCAAGGTCGACGAGGCGGCGAAGGTGCTGGAGCTGACGCCGCTGCTGGACCGCAAGCCGGCCAACCTCTCCGGTGGCCAGCGGCAGCGGGTGGCGATGGGGCGGGCCATCGTCCGCCAGCCGAAGGCGTTCCTGATGGACGAGCCGCTGTCCAACCTGGACGCCAAGCTGCGGGTGCAGATGCGGACCGTGGTGTCCCGGCTGCAGAAGCAGCTCGGCACCACCACCGTCTACGTCACCCACGACCAGACCGAGGCGATGACCCTCGGCGACCGCGTGGTGATCATGCGGGGTGGGGCGGTGCAGCAGGTCGGCCCGCCGCAGGAGCTGTACGACAACCCGCGCAACCTCTTCGTCGCCGGCTTCATCGGCTCGCCGTCGATGAACTTCCTGCACGCCGCCGTGGAGGAGGGCCGGCTGCGGACGGCGTTGGGGGACGTGCCGGTCGGCGACCGGCTCCGCCGCGAGCTGGAGGGGGCCGACGCCCCCCGTGAGCTGATCCTGGGCATCCGTCCCGAGCACTTCGAGGACGCCGACCTGATCGACGACGACACCCGGCAGCGGGGGATGGAGTTCACCGCCCCGGTCGACATCGTCGAGTCGATGGGCTCGGACAAGTACGTCTACTTCACCGTCGAGGGGGAGCGGGCCAGCGCCGCCGAGCTGGAGGAGTTGGCCGCCGACGCCGGTGCCGCCGACTTCGCCGGGGGCGGCTCGAACCTGGTCACCCGCCTGTCGGCGGAGTCGACCGTGACCGAGGGCCAGGACCGGCGGGTCTGGTTCAACCTGGAGAAGATCCACCTGTTCGACCCGTCCACCGGCCGCAACCTGACCCTCCACGAGGGCCGCGCCGCCGGCGCCCTCGCCGCCTGACCCCCCACCCCCGCCCTCACCCCGCCCGAGCCTCCGCGATCTTGCAGTTGCGGTCCGGACAGAAGCCGCATTCCCCGCAGAACGGGGGCCGCAACTGCAAGATCGCGGTACGGGGTGGGGCGCAGGCGCGGGGGTGGTCAGGGGTGGGGGGTCCAGGTGAGGGTCAGGGGTAGGCCGAGGAAGGTGGCGTACCCGGTCAGGGCCGTCTCCACCTGGGCCCGGGTGGCGGGGGCGAGGGCGACCAGGGGGTGGACGGTCACGCTGACCCTGGTCTTGGCGACGGTGCGTTTCCAGGTGCCGACCACCCGGCCGTCGTGCACGACGGTGGGCTGGAAGACGCCGTTGCCGCCCGGGATGACCGCCTGCTGGTGCGCCGGGTCCAGCAGCAGTGAGCGGTCCTTGTAGCCGAGCAGGTACTCGTCGAAGCCGGGCAGGGTGTGCACGTCGTCGACCGGGGTCGGGGGCGCGTCGAGCAGGGCCGGGTCGACCAGCGCCGGCGCTCCGTCGACGGTGACGGTGGTCAGCGCGTCCCCGGCTTCGGCGATGCCGCGCTTGGCGTCGGCGGCGGTCAGCCCCGTCCAGCCGGCGAAGTCCTGCCGGGTGGTGGGGCCGTGGCTGCGGAAGTAACGCCGGGCCAGGATGCCCAGGGCCTCGTCCCGCTCGGGCCGGTGCGGGTCGGGTACCCACTCGTCGAGCAGGGCGAAGGTCTGCTCGGTGCCGACGTGCGGGGCGATGCAGGTGACGCCGCGCTGGGCGGCGTACCAGAGCAGGTGGTAGCCGCGCTGACCGGTGGTCTCGACGCCGGCCGCGGTGAGCGCGGCCAGGCACTCGGCCCGGGTGAGCCGGACCCCGCCGGCCAGGGCCGTGCCGAGCACGTCGGCGGCCCGGTCGGCCTCGGCCTCGGTGAGCCCGAGCACGTCCCGCCGACGCTGCGCCCCGGCCAGGGCGCGGACCCCGGTCACCGCGAGCATCCAGTGCGCGTCCCGGGACGGCACCAGGTGCACGGTGCCCCGCATCGGCCAGGTGCGCAGCGCCTCCCGCCGTTCCAGGGCCTCCTGCACGTCGGCGCGGGTCCGGCCGGGCAGGCGGACGCCGAGCGACCAGAGGCCGCTGGCCGCGTCCTGGGCCTGCATCGCGCCGAACCACTCGACGACGTCGGCGACCGTGTCGGGTCGGGTGGCCGGGTGCGGGCGCAGCAGCAGGCTGGTCATCCGCAGCGCGCGGGCCTCGGCTGCGGTGAGGTCCACGGCCATCGGCGGGCTCCTTCGTCCGGTCCGCCGGTCAGCGTAGCCGCCGGCACCGGGCCGGGTGACGGCACCGGCCGGGCCAGGCCGCCGAACGGGAGGGGCCGCCGAACGGGAGGGGCGAGCAGCAGAGCGGGACGGCGCGCCGGGCGGCAGCGCGGGAGGAGAAGGCCACGGGCCAGCCGGCGGAGCCAGGACGGGGCGGGCGGCCCCTGATCGCGCTGCGCCAGCGCCGTTGCCGACGGAGCGCGATCCCCCGTTCAGGTACGCCGGCGCGGGGCGGCGGGCTGACCTGCCGGCGCCGGTCGTCTCAGGATGCGCCGGTGCCGGCCCTGCGGAAAGCGTTTTCGGGGGAGCTTGCGGATATCTTGAGCAACGCCGACGAGGGCTCAGCCCCGGCGGGGTTGCGGGACCCGGACGGCGGCCATGCCGGCCGCCGTGGCGGACTCGATGCCCAGGTCCGCGTCCTCGAAGACGAGGCAGGCCTGCGGTGGTACGCCGAGCAGGCGGGCGGCGAGCAGGAACGGCTCCGGGTCGGGCTTGGGGCGGGTGTAGTCGCCGGCGCAGACCAGGACGTCGAAGCGGTCGAGGAGGCCGAGCGCGTCGAGGCTGGCGGTGACGGAGTCGCGGGTGCTGCCGGAGACCACGGCGAACGGGATGCGGCCGTGCGCGTCGTCGATGTGCCGCAGCACATCGGGGATGCCGGTCGCGGTGGGCAGCAACTGCTGGTAGAGGGCTTCCCGGCGGGCGACCACGGCCTCCACCGGCATGGCCAGGCCGTGCCGGTCGTTGAGGGTGGCGACGATGTCGGCGGTGGGCAGACCGGCCCAGGCGTAGAAGAGGTCCTCGGGGAAGGCGCAGCCCCACTCGTCGAGGGTGCGCAGCCAGGCCGTGTAGTGCAGGGGCATCGAGTCGACGATGGTGCCGTCGCAGTCGAACAGGTACGCCTGGAAGTCACCGGTGGGCAGGGGCAGCGTCACCGGCCCAGGCTATCGCCCGGCGGTCGGCCCGCCGCCGGCCGCCCCGCGCCCTGAGGCGCGCGACACCCGCCGGGGCGGGCTCAGAGCCGTTGGTGCATGACGAGCAGGTCGACGTACCCCTGGGTGGGGTGGTGGAAGGCCTCCGGCACCCGGCCGACCACCTCGAAGCCGAGCGACCGCCACAGCCGTACCGCCCGGGTGTTGGTCGCCACCACCGCGTTGAACTGCATCGCCCGGTACCCCTCGGCGCGGGCCAGGTCGAGCACGTGCTGGCCGAGCCGCCGGCCGACGCCCTGCCCGGCGGCGGCCGGGGCCACCATGAAGCTGGCGTTGGCGACGTGCGCGCCGGGGCCGAGCTGGTTGGGGGTCAGCTTCGCCGAGCCGAGCACCGTGCCGGCGGGGTCGACGGCGACCACGGTGCGTCCCGGCGTGGGGACCAGCCAGATGCTGCGGGCCTGGTCCTCGGTGACGTCGCGCGGATAGGTGTACGTCTCACCGGCCGCGACGATCTCCCGCAGGAAGGGCCAGATGGCGGGCCAGTCGGCGGCGGTGGCATCCCGGATCTGCACGGTGTCGAGCATGCCAGCGGGGCGCGGCCGGGCGGTGGGCGGGTGGCTCACAGCAGCCCGGCGGCCATCGCCGTGGTGACCGCGGCGGTGCGGTCGGAGACGCCGAGCTTGGCGAAGGTCCGCATCAGGTGCGTCTTCACCGTCGCCTCGCCGATGTGCAGTTCCCGGCCGATCTCCGGGTTGGAGCGGCCCTCGGCGACCAGCCGCAGCACCTCGACCTCGCGGGGGGACAGCGTCTCGCGGGTCGGGGTGGGCTGGCGGACCTGGCGCAGCAGCCGGGTCGCCACGGAGGGGGCCAGCACGGTGTCGCCGCGGGCGGCGGTGCGCACGGCGGCGACCAGGTCGGCCCGGGAGACGTCCTTGAGCAGGTACCCGGCCGCGCCCGCCTCGACCGCGCGGAGGATGTCCGCGTCGGTCTCGTAGGTGGTGAGCACCACCACCCGGGTGGCCGGGGACCCGGCGAGGACCCGTTCGGTCGCGGTCGCGCCGTCCAGGCCGGGCAGGCGCAGGTCCATCAGGACCACGTCGGGGCGCAGCGCCCGCGCCGCGGTGACCGCCTCGTGGCCGGAGGCCGCCTCGCCGACGACGGTGATGTCCGGCTCGCCGGCGAGCAGCCCGGCGACCCCGGCGCGGACCAGCGCGTGGTCGTCCACCAGCAGGACCGAGATCACGGGTACGGCACCTCCACCCGTACGGTGGTGCCCGCGCCGGGGGCGGAGCGGACGGTCAGGGTGCCGTGGACCTGCTCGACGCGGGCGCGCATGGCGTCCAGGCCGTACCCGCCGGTGGTGGTGTCGGGGGTGAAGCCGGCGCCGTCGTCGGTGACCTCCAGCAGCACGGTGTCGGTGCCCTGGTCGAGCCGGAGCCGCACGGTGGTGGCCCCGGCGTGCCGGCGGACGTTGGCCAGCGCCTCCTGGGCGGCCCGCAGCAGCACCACCTCGACGGAGGTGGCCAGCGGCCGGGGGGCACCGGTGGCGGCGCAGGTGGCGGTGACGGCGGTGTCCCGGCCGAACCGGTCGACGAGCCGGTGCAGGGCCTGGGCCAGCGGGGAGCCGGTCAGCTCGCCGGGGGTGAGCGCGGCGACGAGTCCGCGGACCTCGGCGAGGTTCTCCCGGGCGGTGCGCAGGGCCAGGTCCAGGTGTCGGCGGGCACCGGCGGTGTCGCGGTCGAGGTCGGCGTCGGCGGCCTGGACCAGCATCACGACGCTGGACAGGCCCTGGGCGATGGTGTCGTGGATGTCGGCTGCCAGACGTTGCCGTTCGGCGGTGATGCCGGCCTGGTGGGACAGGGTCGCCACCTCCGTTCGGGAGCGGTCGAGTTCGGCGATCAGGTCGGCGCGGCGTTCGCTCTCGGTGACGGTGCGCTGTGACCAGACGCCGAGCACCGATCCCACGAGCACCACCATCGCGGCCACCAGCGCCGGGCCGCCGTACTCGGCCGGGTCGGCGGTGCGGGCCACGAGCACCACCACGTGCACGCTGTTGAGCAGCAGCAGGGCCGCGATCGAGGGCAGCGCCGGGAGGAGCATGAAGACCTGCGGGCAGAGCGCGAAGAGCACGAACGAGGTGGAGCCGGCCAGCAGCACCGCCGGCGCGTAGAGGGCGAGGACGCCGGCGAGGTAGAGGTATCCGCGCCGGTCCTCGACCGAGTCGCGCATCAGGGGCCGGCCGATGGTGGCGTACCAGCCGGCGAGCGCGGTGAAGAGGGCGAGGACGCCGAGGCGGGCGGGGGTGGGGTGGCGGGGGTCGAGGGCCACCAGGGCGCCCACGCCGACGGTGACGGCGGCGAAGTAGGTGTCCCAGATCCAGAACCGGGCCGCCCAGCCGGTGGCGGCTCGGGCGCCGGCCGGGTGGCGCAGGCCGTCGAGGGCCACCGCCGTCGCGCTGCTCACCGGTTCCGCCGGCCCTGCCAGCGGAAGGTGGTCAGACACAGCAGCAGTCCTCCGATGCACCAGGCGACCAGCACGAGCGCGGTCCGGCCGTGCTCCCAGGAGGGTACGACCTCCTGGGGCAGGATGGTGTCCGGCAGGAACGCCGAGCGGAAGCCCTGGGCCATCCACTTGAGGGGGAAGAGCGCGCCGAGGGTGCGCAACGGTTCCGGCAGCGCGGCGACGGGGGTGAAGAAGACCCCGGAGACGAAGGCCAGGACCAGGTAGGGCAGGTTCAGCACGGCGGCGGCGCTGCGGGCCGAGCGGGCCAGGGCGCTGACCGCGATGCCGAGCAGGGCGCAGGCGGTGCCGCCGAGCAGGAACACCCAGCCGAGGGTGAGCCACCGGGCGGGGTCGGCCGGGAGGGACAGGTCGAAGGCGAGTACCCCGACGGCGATCAGCAGGACCGCCTCGCCGACGCTGACCACCAGCGCCATCAGGGTCTTGCCGACGACGTACGCCGCCGGTGGCATGGGCAGGCCGCGCAGCCGGCGCAGGGTGCCGTCGTCGCGGTCGGCGGCGATGCCGGTGCCGAGGTTGATGAAGGTGGTGGAGGCGACCCCGGCGGCGATCATGCTGGGTGCCAGGTACTGGGCGGAGGTGACGTCGCTGCCCGGGTACACGCCGTCGAAGAGCGCGCCGAGCAGGATGAGGATCACCGCCGGCATGGCGACGGTGAAGACCACCGCGTCGCGTTCGCGGCGGAACGCGGTCAGTTCGAGCACGCCCCGGTGCAGCCCGAGGCGCAGGACGGCGCGGAGGGGGGTGGGTCGGGCGGTGGTGGTCACGAGGGTGCTCCGATCAGCTCCAGGTAGGCGTCCTCCAGGCTGGGCCGGGTGACGCTGAGCCCGGGGACGGTCCCGCCGTAGCGGCGGGTCAGGTCGGCGACGAGGGCGGCCGGGTTGTCGGTGTCGCGCTGCCCGCCGGTCCAGCGCACGGTGCTGCGGGCGGTGGCCCGTCCGCCGAGGGTGGCCGGGTCGCCCTCGGCGACCACCCGGCCGGCGGCGACGACCACGACCCGGTCGGCGAGGGCCTCCACCTCGTCGAGGTAGTGGGTGGTGAGCAGGATCGTGGTGTGCCGCTCGGCGGCGAGGGCCCGGATCAGTGCCCAGAACTGCCGGCGGGCCTGCGGGTCGAAGCCGGTGGTCGGTTCGTCGAGGAAGAGCAGGCGGGGGCGGCCGAGCACGCCGAGGGCCACGTCGAGGCGGCGGCGTTGGCCGCCGGAGAGGGTACGGATGCGGGCGCGGGCCCGGTCGGCGAGGCCGACCAGGTCGAGGACCTCTCCGGGGTCGCGGGGGTCGGGGTGGTAGTGGGCGAAGTGCCGGACGGCCTCGCCGACGGTCAGTTCGGCGAGGTCGGCGGCGCCCTGGGTGACGACGCCGACGCGGGAGCGCCAGGTGAGGCCGGCGCGGGCGGGGTCCTCGCCGAGCACCCGGACCTCGCCGTCGTCGCGGGCCCGCAGGCCGGCGAGGATCTCCACGGTGGTCGTCTTGCCGGCGCCGTTGGGGCCGAGCAGGGCGAGCACCTCGCCGCAGGTGACGTCGAGGTCGATTCCGGCCAGGGCGACCCGGTCGCCGTAGGTGCGGCGGAGTCCGCGGACCCGGACCGCGGGGGTGTCGGTCATGCTCCGATCGTCGGGCCGGGGGCGGGCCGTGCGCGACGACCGGTGGCAGGAACCGTGGTGTCCGTCGACCGGGGGACGCCCCCTGCGGTGTTTGACGGGGCAAGTATCGGGTAGTCGCCGGAGTTGATCCCGGACGAGGAGGAACCACCTGATGGACGGCCAGACCAAGGTTGCGGTGATCTACTACAGCGCCACCGGCATCACGTACCAGATGGCGCAGTCGGCGTCCGAGGCCGCCGGGGAGGCCGGTGCCGAGGTCCGCCTGCGCAAGGTGCGGGAGCTCGCCCCGGACGAGGCGATCCGGTCCAACTCGGGCTGGCAGGCGCACCGGCTGGAGACCCAGGACGTGATGGAGGCCGAGCCGGACGACCTGTCGTGGGCCGATGTGGTGATCTTCGGCTCGCCGACCCGGTACGGCATGATCGCCGCCCAGCTCAAGCAGTTCATCGACACCACCGGCCCGCTGTGGGCGCAGGGGGCGCTGGCCAACAAGGTCTACTCCGGTTTCACCTCGACGGCCACCTCCAACGGGGGGCAGGAGTCGACGCTGCTGGCCCTGTTCAACGTCTTCTACCACTGGGGCGGGATCGTGGTGGCGCCCGGGTACACCGACCCCAGCCAGTTCGTCGCGGGCAACCCGTACGGCGCCTCGCACACCAGCAACAACGGGGAGATCCCGCCGGACCACGTGGCGCTGGCGGCGACCGCGCTGACCGCGAAGCGGGCCGTGGAGATCGGTACCGCGCTGCGCCGGGGCCTGGCGGCCGGCTGACCGGGGGTGGGGCAGCGGCCGGGGCCGGACGGGTCCGCTCCCGCCCGGCCCCCACCGGCTAGCCCCGGTCCGTCACGCCCCGCTCCGTGGGGTGGTGCGTGGCCAGCGTGCGCTCCGGGCGGGCCAGCAGGTGGCCGAGCAGGTCGGCCAGGACGGCCAGGCCGTCCGGGCTGAGCACCGACTCCGGGTGGAACTGCACCCCCGCGAAGCCGGGGCCGCGCAGCGCGTGCACCGCGCCGTCGGTGTCGGTGTCGTCGCGGGCCACCTCCACCGGCCCGTACCGGCTGGGCAGCCGGTCGGTGCCGGCCAGCGCGGTGAACGTCGAGTAGAAGCCGACCCGGCGGGTCGTGCCGAAGAGCCGGATCCGCCGCTGCACCCCCTGGTAGGGGCTGGCCCGCCGGTGCAGGGGCAGGCCGAGCAGCCCGGCGAGGACCTGGTGGCCCAGGCAGACCGCCAGGGTGGGCCGGCCGGCGGTGAGCAGTCCGGTCAGCAGCGTGCGCAGCGCCTCGGTCTTCGGTTCGTCGCCGCCCGGGTCACCCGGGCCGGGGCCGACCACCACCAGGTCGTGAAGGTCGAGGGGGCCGGGCTGCTGCCAGGGGCGGACCTCGACGGTGAGGCCGAGGGCGGTGAGCTGGTGGGCCAGCATCGCGGTGAAGGTGTCCTCGGCGTCCACGATCAGCGCCCGGCGTCCGGCCAGGCCGGGCAGCACGGTGCTGCCGGGTGGGCGCTGGTCGAGCCAGAACCGGGCCAGCGGCTCGTTGCGGGCGGCCAGCGTGGCGCGGACCTCGGGGTCGTCGGCGAGGCGTACCGCCGGGTCGGGGCCGGCGGCGGGGGCGTCCGGGCCGAGTCCCAGCGCGGCCAGCACGCCGGCGGCCTTGGCGTGGGTCTCGGCCACCTCCCCGGCGGGGGTGGAGTGGCGGACCAGGGTCGCGCCGACCTTCACCCGTACCTCCCCGGTGGGGGCGAACTCGGCGGTGCGGATCAGGATCGGCGCGTCGAGGGTCTGCCGGCCGGCGTCGTCGCGGCCGAGCAGGGCCAGCACGCCGGCGTAGTGGCCCCGGCCGGTGCGTTCGTGCCGGGCGATCACCCGGCAGGCGTTCTCCATCGGGCTGCCGGTGACCGTCGGGGCGAACATCGTCTCCCGCAGCACCTCGCGCACGTCCCGGGAGCTGCGGCCGGCGAGCAGGTACTCGGTGTGGGTCAGGTGCGCCATCTCCTTCAGGTACGGGCCGACGACCTGCCCGCCGTGCTCGGCGACCCGGGCCATCATCTTCAGCTCCTCGTCGAGCACCATGTACAGCTCCTCGACCTCCTTGGGGTCGTGCAGGAACCGCAGCAGGGCGGCCCGGTCGGCGGTGGCGCCGGTGTGCCGGAAGGTGCCGCTGATCGGGTTCATCATGACCAGCCCGTCGTCGACGCTGACGTGCCGTTCCGGGCTCGCCCCGACCAGGGTGCGGGTGCCGGTGTGCACCAGGAAGGTCCAGTACGCGCCGCGTTCGCGGGTCAGCAGCCGGCGCAGCGCGGTCAACGCGGCGCGCAGCGGCGTCCCCTGCGCCCGCGCGGTCAGGGTGCGGTGGATGACGAAGTTGGCCCCCTCGCCGCGCCCGATCTCCTCGGCGAGCACCCGGGCGACGGTGGCCGCGTACTCCCCGTCGGTGCTGTCGAAGGCGGCGTCGGTGGCGACCAGCGGGTCGGCCGGCAGCGCGGCGAGGGCCTCGGCCGTGCCGATCCGTTCGGCGGCGTCGACGACCAGGCACTCCAGGGGGGTGCCGTCGTCGACGCAGGCGAACCCGCGTTCGGTGACCTGCCGGTAGGGCACCAGGGCCAGGGTGTGCGGCCCGGCTCCGGAGGCGGGCAGCGGGATGTCGGCGAGCCGGTCGGCCACCCGCAGCGTACCGGTGAACAGGTCCAGGTGGTCGGCGCCCTCGCGGCGGACGAGGGCGAACGGCCCGGGGCCGCGGCCGTCGGTGACGGCGGCGAGCAGGTCGGGCAGGCGGGACATGGGGTTCTCCTCGGGGCTCGGGTGCCACCGTCGGGGGCGGCCCGGGAGCCGGGAGGGACCGGCGACCGCCTGGTCGGCGGCCGCGTCGGGGTAGCTACGCGCGGGAGGTGGCCGCCGGGTCGGCGGGCCACCAGCAGGACGTCAGCGCGGGCATGTGCCCACCCTACGCGGCGGGCGCGGCGACCGGAAGCGCTCCGGGCGACACCACGCGGGCGCGGGGCGACCGGCGGGAGCGGTCGGGGCGATCGGAGACGGTCTGCGGGGTCGTTTCGCGGCGGACCGGGTTCCCGCACCCGCCCGGCTGGGTACGGTGACCCGCGATGAGGATTCTCGCGCTGGACCTGGGGACGTCCTCGGTGCGGGGGCTGGTGCTCGACGCGGACGCCGAGGTGCTGCCGGGCGCCCTGGCCCGGCGGCGGACGGGGGTGAACACCACCGACCACGGGGCGGGGACCCTGGACGGGCCGGGCTACCTGGCCGGTCTGGTGGAGTGCCTCGACGAGTTGGGGGCGGGCGGGCATCTGCGCGGGGTGGCGCGGGTCGCGGTCTGCGCGCAGTGGCACTCGGTGGTGCCGCTGGACCGCCGGGGCGCGCCGCTGGGGCCGGTGTTGACCTGGCTGGACACCCGGGCGGTGCCACCGCCGGGCGCGGTGGGGCCGGTCGACGCGGACGCCTTCCACCAGCGCACCGGCGCCTGGTGGCACCGGACCTACTGGTCGGTGCGGCTGCCCTGGCTGCGGGAGCGGTCCTCGGTGCCGGTGGCCCGGTTCGCCGGGCTCGCCGAGTTCGTGCTGGCGGCGCTGCTGACCGAGGCGCCGATGTCGATCTCGTTGGCCTCCGGCACCGGCCTGCTCGACCTGCGCACCCTGGACTGGGACGCGGAGGCGTGCGAGCTGGCCGGGGCGGGCCCCGGGGAGCTGCCGGAGCTGGCGCCGACGTCGTGGTCGGGCCGGTTGCGCCCGGAGTACGCCCGGCGCTGGCCGGACCTGGCGGGGGCGCGCTGGCAGCCGCCGATCGGCGACGGTGCGGCGTCCAACATCGGGTCGGCCTGTGTCGACGGGACCCGGGCGGCGGTGACCGTGGGGACCTCGGCGGCGGTGCGGTTGATGCAGGCGGTGCCCGCCGGGGTGCCGCTGCCGCCGCTGCCGGAGCGGCTCTGGCGGTACCGGGTGGACCACGGCCACGTGGTCACCGGGGCGGCGTACTCCTCCGGGGGGAACCTGTTCGCCTGGGCCGACCGGGAGTTGCGGCTGCCCTCCGGTGCGGAGTTGGACGCGGCGCTGGCCCGGGTACCGGCCGACGGGGGGACGCCGACCGATCCCCGCTTCGGTGGGGACCGGCCGCCGGGTCTGGCCCCGGCGGGGTCCGGGCGGGTCGGTGGGCTCAGCTTCGGCACCAGCGCGGTGGAGATCCTGGCCGGGCTGATGCGGGGGCTCTGCGACCAGGTCGCCGAGGACCTGACGGTACTGGAGTCCACGGTGGACCGCACGGTGACGGCGGTGCTGGGCGGTGGCGCGTTGGCGGCGTCGCCCTGGTGGCGGCGGGCTTTCGGGGCGGCGCTCGCGCCGCGCACGGTGTGCTGGCAGCCGGATCCGGAGATCGGCGCGGCGGGTGCCGCGTTGGCCGCAGTGGGCCGGTTGACCGACGCCGCGGAGCCGGTCGACATCGGCCGGACGGATGAGCCGCAGCCACCGACCACGCCAGCTTCCGTGCGCCCTGCGTATCCTTCCTGAGCCGCATCTCCCCCCAAGGCGTTGACACAGCTCACAGGCCTGGTTGGATAAAGCCCGCTCGCCGGCTCGCGGTTTGAGCGGCGGCGAGGCAAGGAGGCACGGTGGGCACACGTCCCGACGCGAATCCCGGTGGGGTGTCCAGCCACCGCCGGCGCAGATTCGACGTCCGGGTCGTGCCCCACCGGCGGCGCTCCGCGTTCCGGCTGCGGGACTGGCGGATGGGCACCAAGCTCACCGCCGTGTTGATCATCCCGTCGTTGGCGTTCCTGGTGCTGGCCGGCGTGCAGAGCGCCAGCCTGGTCGGGCGGACGACCACGTTGAGCGACTTCGCCGGGCAGGTGGCCGTCGGTGTGGAGATCAACGCCGCGGTGCACGCGTTGCAGCAGGAGCGGGACCGCACCGCCGGGGAGCTGGCCGAGCTGCGCGCCTCCGGCCGGCGGCTCAGCGGCGACGCGGCGGCCAGCTCGTTGCGACCGTTGCAGGAGGCGACCGACCGGGCGATGGCGGACCTGCGCCGGGCCGCCGCGCCGCTGGCCGACTCGGACCCTTCCTGGCAGATCGCGTACGCGGAGGTGCTGGAGGCCGCCGAGCAGGTGGTCTTCATCCGGGGTGCGGTGCCGGCGGCGGTGCTGAGCAGCGACACCATCCTGAGCAACTACCACCGGGCGATCAACAGCCTGCTCGACCTGCTCGCCGAGCCGTCCCCCGGTGAGGGGCAGCCGGTGCTCACCGACGCGGTGCTGCGCTACGTGCAGTTGGCCCGGGTCAAGGAGCTGTCCTCCCGGGTCAGCGCCCAGCTGCACGAGGCCGCCCGCGCCGGCGAGTACGGCCTGGAGGACCAGGTCACCCTGACCGACCTGCGGGCGCAGCAGCTCACCGCGCTGGGGGCCTTCCGGGTGGCGGCGACCAGCGGGCAGATCGCCCGCTACGACCGGGCGTCGGTCGACCCGGCCTTCGTCGCGGCCACCACGTTGGAGGAGAAGAGCCTGCCCGGCGACGGCAGCGAGCCGACGGTGCTGCCCGCCGGGGAGTGGTGGTCGGCCAGCGAGCAGCGGCAGGCGCTGCTCGGGCAGGTGTTGTCCGGTGTGCTCGACGACGCGGTGGCCCAGGCCGAGGACGCCAGCGGCAGCCAGTTGCGGGAGACCCTGCTGGTGGCCGGGGCGATCGCGACCGTGCTGGGGGCGGCCGTGTTGACCTCGGTGCTGATCGGTCGCTCGATCGCCCGGTCCATGCGTCAGCTGCGTGGTCAGGCCCTGCGGATCGCGCAGGTGGAGCTGCCCGACACGCTGGACCGGCTGCGGACGGTCAGTGGTGGGGTGCCGGAGATCGAGGTGGCCCCGGCGGTGGTCCGGTCCCTCGACGAGATCGGTGAGCTGGCCGAGGCGTTCGTGGCGGTGCACCGCAGCGCGGTCAGCGTCGCGGTGGAGCAGGCGACCATGCGGCGCAACGTCAACGCGATGTTCGTCAACCTCGCCCGCCGCAGCCAGGTCCTGGTCGAGCGGCAACTGAAGCTCCTGGACGACCTGGAGCGGGAGGAGAGCGACCCGGACCAGCTGGAGAACCTGTTCAAGCTGGACCACCTCGCGGCGCGGATGCGCCGTAACGACGAGAGCCTGCTGGTGCTGGCCGGGACCGATTCGACCCGGCGGTGGAACCGGCCGGTCGGGCTGGGCAACGTGCTGCTGGCCGCCAGCGCGGAGATCGAGCAGTACCAGCGGGTGCGGCACGACTCGGTGGTGGAGTTGCAGCTCGTCGGGCACGCGGTGGGTGACCTGGTGCACCTGGTGGCCGAGTTGCTGGAGAACGCCACCTCGTTCTCCCGTCCGGAGACCACGGTGGTGGTCAGCGCCTGGGCGGAGGAGGACGGGGTGAGCGTGCAGATCACCGACCAGGGCCTGGGGATGAGCGCCGCCGCGCTGGCCGAGGCGAACGCGTTGCTGGCCAGTCCGCCGGCCGCGGACGTGGCCGCCTCCGAGCGGATGGGTCTGTTCGTGGTCAGCCACCTGGCGGTGCGCCACGGTGTGCAGGTGCGGCTGCATCCGGGGGAGTCGGCGGGCCTGGTGGCCCGGATCCGGCTGCCGGGTGGCCTGCTGGCGCCGGCCGGGTCGATCGAGCTGGATCTGCCGGGGGTGGTGGTGGGTGCGCCGCCGGTCTCCCTGGTGGACGCGCCGACCGTCGCCACCAACACGCCGGGCGTGCCGGCCGCCGGTCCGCCGGTGGGGTCGCCGGTGTCCGGGCCGGTCGGCGCGATCGACGAGGCGATCGCCCCCGAGGTGGCGGAGCTGCCGGTGGCGGGGCGTCGGCCCCGGCCGACGACGGTGCCCCGGCCCGCCCGCACGGTGCCGGTGCGCGCCGAGGACGTGCTCGCCCCGGCCGCCGGGCGGCCGGAGAAGAGCGGGTGGTGGTCCCCGCAGGGGCCCACCCCGTCGATGACGCCGTCGGGGGCGCCGCCGGAGCGGCCGGTGACCGGGGGCATCAACGCGCAGGGACTGCCGGTGCGGGTACCGATGGCGCAGCTGGCCTCGGTGACCCGGTCGGCGCGGCCGGAGCAGCCGGCACCGAGGTACGAGCCCGACCCCGAGGCCGTCGGCGGGATGCTGTCGCGCTTCTACAGCGGGGTGCGCCGGGCCGAGAACGAGGAGACCACCGAGATGATGATGCCGCCGGCCGGCGTACGCAGTGAAGGGGGACACCAGTGACGACGACACTGAGCCAGGAGGCGCGCGACCTGAGCTGGCTGGTCAGCGCGTTCGCCGAGCGGGTGCCGGGTGTGGCGCACGCGATCGTGGTCTCCTCCGACGGGTTGCTCGTGGCGATCTCCGACAACCTGCCCCGTGACCACGCCGACAAGCTGGCGGCGGTGACCTCCGGGTTGATGAGCATCACCGCCGGGGCGGCGCAGATGTTCGACGGTGACATCGTCAAGCAGACGGTGGTGGAGATGGGGCGGGGCTACTTCCTGGTCATGCAGATCCGGGACGGGTCGATCCTGGCCACGCTGGCCGCCGGGGACGCCGACATCGGCGTGGTCGGGTACGAGATGGCCCGGCTGGTGAAGCAGGCGGGGGAGATCCTCACCCCGGCGTTGCGCGCCGAGCTGCAGCAGGCGCTGCCGCGCTGAGCCACCGGTGCGGGGGCGGTCCCGACCCGAGGGTCGGGGCCGCCCCCGTGTCGCGTGGCGGTCAGACGCCGTTGTCGCGGATCACCTGTCGGTACCAGTGGGCGCTGCGCTTGAGGATGCGGCGCTGGGTGGGGTAGTCGACGTAGACGATGCCGAAGCGCTGATCGTAGCCGGCTTCCCACTCGAAGTTGTCCAGCAGCGACCAGACGTGGTAGCTCTCCAGCGGCACGCCGGCGGTGATGGCCCGGTGCGCGGCGCTGAGGTGGTCGCGCAGGAAGTCGACCCGGGCGGCGTCGTCGACGGTGCCGTCGGCGGCGAGGACGTCGATGGTGGGCAGCCCGTTCTCGGTGACGGTGAGCGGGATCGGCCCGTAGTCGCGGGTGACCCGGGTGAGGATGTCGTAGAAGCCGTCCGGGTAGATCTGCTGCCAGGCCGCGACCGAGGTGGGCCAGCGGCGCTCGGTGCCGCCGTCGGCGGTGACGTAGATCGGGGTGTAGTACTGCACCGCGAGCAGGTCGACGGGGGCGGAGATGACGGCCAGATCGCCGTCGGCGATCCCCCGGACGAGCCGGCTGTCCGGCCCGAGGTCGGCCAGGACGTCGCTGGGGTAGCTGCCGCGCAGGATCGGGTCGAGGTAGAGGCGGTTCTCGTACCCGTCGTAGAGGCGGGTGGCGGCGGCAGCGGCCGGTGAGTCGTCGGCGGGGTAGCAGGGGTGCAGGTTGATGGCGGGGCCGATGCGTCCCGGCTCGCCGGTGGCGCGGAAGGCCTGCACGGCCAGCCCGTGGGCGAGCTGGAGGTGGTGGGCGACCAGGTAGGCGGCGTCCGGGTCCTGCTTGCCGGGGGCGTGGTGGCCGGTGAGGTAGCCGTTCTGCACCACGGTCTTGGGTTCGTTGACGGTGAGCCAGACCGGGATCCGGTCGCCGAGGGCGCGGAAGACGGTGTCGGCGTAGTCGGCGAAGCGGAGGGCGGTGTCCCGGTTCTCCCAGCCGCCGGCGTCCTGCAGGGCCTGGGGCAGGTCCCAGTGGAACAGGGTGGCCATCGGGGCGATGCCGCGTTCGTTGAGGCCGTCCACCATGCGCCGGTAGAAGTCGAGGCCGCGCTGGTTGGGCTTGCCGGTGCCGTCGGCCTGGACGCGGGGCCAGGAGATGGAGAACCGGTAGCTGTGCAGCCCGAGGTCGCGCATCAGGTCCAGGTCCTCGGGCCACCGGTGGTAGTGGTCGGCGGCCACGTCGCCGGTGTCGCCGTTGAGGGTGCGCCCGGGGGTCCGGCTGAAGGTGTCCCAGACCGACTCGCCCCGGCCGTCCTCCTTCGCCGCCCCCTCGATCTGGTACGCGGAGGTGGCCGCGCCCCAGCCGAAGTTCTCCGGGAAGCGGAGCACGTCGCGCGGCGCGGGGGCCGGGTCGTGCTCGTCGCCGGAGGCGGTGACCGCGCCGGGCCCGGTGGCGCCGGCCGCGAGGGCGGCGGCGGCACCCAGGGGGGTGCCGGTGGCACCGGTGGGCGCGGGGAAGGGCGCGGCGCGGTGGAGCAGGCGCCGCCGGGTGAGTATTGACATCGGGTGTTCTCCTCACAGCTTTTGCCTGCCACCGACGACCGGGAGCGCTCCCATACTAGGGTAGGCGCGGCCGGTCCGCGGCACTGCGTGCGGTGAGCCGCATTCGTGGCGGCATGATCACCGGCAGTCGGCGGCCGGGCGGGGAAAGGTGGGGCGGTCGACGGCGTCTGCCGAGGTCGACGCGCCCGGCGGGGGTGCTGCCGGAGGCGAACGAGGTCGGCGGGGTGCGCCGGTACAGCGAGCGAGGCCGGCCGGGTGGCATACGCCTGTCCCGTCGGCCTCTTTTCCCGTCGGAGACGGAGGGGTTAGTGTGGGGACGGGGGAGGGCAACCCCCGTCCCCAGCATTGGTACAGCACACGCACTGTGATTGTGGGATCCGCGTGCGTGGTGCGCGGGAGCCGGGCCACGCGAGTGGCTCTGGTTCCACCTCCCTCCATGTCGGTGGGTCATCGGCTGGCGGCGGCGTCCGGGCTTGGCCCGCCGTCAGCCATTGGGGCTGGTCCGGGGTCGTCCGAGGACGGCCCGGGCAGAACGTAACCTACATCTCCGTCGATGGAAGCGCTCCCATCGGCGATGCAGCGACTGTAACGCCCGTCACCGCTTTGTGAAAGCCCCTAAACGAGATTGAAACATCCGGTGGATCCGGCCTTGTTGTGGGAGCGCTTCCATGCGAGACTGTCGAACTACTGCGACGCGGAGCCAGTGCGCGCGAGTGTGGGTCGCCGAGGGCAATCCGGTCCCTGACCGGGTACGGCACCCGACGACGGTGGGTCCCCCCAGGGTCCGCCGAGCCCGGCCGACACCGCCGGGTTACCACCCCATTCCGGGCGCCTCCGTCCCCTACGTGTGCCACGCACACGTGGAGGCGCTCTGCCGGGACTCGCGCCCGGCCTGGCCCGAGGAGACACCGCGCACATGAAACTCATGGCAAGACGTCGCCGGCTGGCGATGCTCGCCGCCACCGCGCTGGCCGTCGGCGGGGTGACCCTGCCCGCTGGTCCCGCGCAGGCCGCCCCCGCCTGCGACGTGGTCTACGCGACCAACGACTGGGGCAGCGGCTTCACCGCCAACGTCACCATCAAGAACCTCGGTGACGCGATCAACGGCTGGACCCTGAAGTTCGCCTTCCCCGGCAACCAGCGGGTCACCCAGGGCTGGTCGGCCCGGTTCACCCAGACCGGCAACGAGGTGACCGCGACCAACGAGGCGTGGAACGCCAGCCTCGCCACCGGCGCGTCGACCAGCATCGGGTTCAACGGCACCTACACCGGCAGCAACCCGAAGCCCACCTCGTTCTCGGTCAACGGCGTCACCTGCGGTGGCACCGTGCAGAAGCCGCCGACGGTGACCCTCTCCGTGCCCGCCGGCCCGTTCGTGGCCCCGGCGGACGTGCCGCTGACCGCCACCGCGGCCGACGAGGACGGCACGATCAGCAAGGTCGAGTTCTACCGCAACGGGCTGCTGGTCAACACCGACACCACCGCCCCGTACGCGTACACCCTCGAAGACCTGCCGGCCGGCAACTACACCGTCCAGGCCAAGGCGTACGACAACGCCAACCTCAGCGCGGTCTCCGAGAAGACCTTCACCGTCAGCCCGGCCACCGGGCCGACGCTGGTGGCGACCCCCTCGGCGGTCAGCGTCAACGAGGGTGGCAGCACGACGTTCAACCTCAAGCTCAGCGGCGCCCCGTCGGGCACCGTCCCGGTCACCCTGACCCGCACCGGCGACTCGGACATCACCGTCTCGCCGACGTCGCTGACCCTGACCACGGCCAACTGGAGCACCGGGGCCACGGTCACCGTCGCCGCGGCCGAGGACGCCGACACCGTCGGCGGCACCGCGACGATCACCGCCTCGGCCACCGGGTACGCGCCGCTGGCGATCACCGCGACCGAGATCGACAACGACGTGCCCGGTGGCGGCGACAACGTCTACGTCGAGCGGTTCCTCCAGCAGTACGGCAAGATCAAGAACTCCGGGTACTTCAGCCCCGAGGGCGTGCCGTACCACTCGATCGAGACGCTGATCGTCGAGGCGCCCGACCACGGCCACCAGACCACCTCGGAGGCGTTCAGCTTCTGGCTCTGGCTGGAGGCCAACTACGGCCGGGTGACCCAGAACTGGGCGCCGTTCAACAACGCCTGGACGGTGATGGAGAAGTACATCATCCCGTCCAACGCCGACCAGCCCACCGCCGGCTCGCCCGGCACCCCGCAGTACGCCGCCGAGCACGACCTGCCCAGCCAGTACCCGTCGGCCCTGGAGCCGAACGTGCCGGTCGGCCAGGACCCGCTGCGCAACGAGCTGCAGGCCGCCTACGGCACCGGCAGCATCTACGGCATGCACTGGCTGCTGGACGTGGACAACGTCTACGGCTACGGCCGCTGCGGCGACGGCACCACCCGCCCGGCGTACATCAACACCTTCCAGCGGGGCACCCAGGAGTCGGTGTGGGAGACCGTGCCGCAGCCCTCCTGCGACACCTTCAAGCACGGCGGCCAGTACGGCTACCTGGACCTGTTCATCAAGGAGTCCAGCGCCCCGGCCAAGCAGTGGAAGTACACCAACGCCCCGGACGCCGACGCCCGCGCGGTGCAGGCCGCCTACTGGGCGCTGGTCTGGGCCAAGGAGCAGAACAAGCAGGCCGACGTCGCCGCGACGGTCGCCAAGGCCGCCAAGATGGGTGACTACCTGCGGTACGCGCTGTTCGACAAGTACTTCAAGAAGGTCGGCAACTGCGTCGGGGCCAGCACCTGCCCGGCCGCCTCCGGCCGCGACTCGGCGCACTACCTGCTCTCCTGGTACTACTCCTGGGGCGGGGCGTACGAGGCCAACCAGAACTGGTCGTGGCGGATCGGCTCCAGCCACAGCCACTTCGGCTACCAGAACCCGTTCGCGGCCTGGGCCCTGACCAACACCCCGGAGCTGGCGCCGAAGTCGCCGACCGCGGCGGCGGACTGGACCAAGAGCCTGGAGCGCCAGCTCGAGCTGTACACCTGGCTGCAGTCCGCCGACGGCGGCATCGCCGGTGGCGCCACCAACAGCTGGGGCGGCCACTACGGCCAGCCGCCGGCCGGCACCGCCACCTTCCACGGCATGTACTACGCCGTGGACCCGGTCTACAACGACCCGCCGTCGAACCAGTGGTTCGGCATGCAGGCGTGGTCGATGCACCGGATCGCCGAGCTGTACCAGCAGACCGGCAACGAGCGCGCCAAGGCGCTGCTGGACAAGTGGGTGCCGTGGGCCATCGCCAACACCACCCTGGGCGCCAACTGGTCGATCCCGGCGGACCTGAAGTGGACCGGCCAGCCCACCACCTGGGCCGGCTACCCGCACACCAACCCCAACCTGCGGGTCGAGGTCCTCTCGACCGGCCAGGACGTCGGCATCGCCGCCGCCTACGCCCGGACCCTGATCGCGTACGCGGCCAAGTCGGGCAACACCGCGGCGAAGAACACCGCCAAGGGGCTGCTGGACGCGCTGCACGCGGCCAGTGACGCACAGGGTGTCTCCACCCCGGAGACGCGCGGCGACTACCGCCGCTTCGACGACACCTACAACGCCTCGACCGGCCAGGGTCTGTACATCCCCCAGGGCTGGACCGGGCGGATGCCCAACGGCGACGTGATCGCCCCGGGCAAGAGCTTCGTCGACATCCGTTCCTTCTACAAGAACGACCCGGCCTGGCCGAAGGTGCAGGCGTACCTCGACGGTGGGCCGGAGCCGGTCTTCACCTACCACCGGTTCTGGGCGCAGGCGGACGTGGCGATGGCCTACGCCGACTACGGCAAGGCGTTCCCGAACGGGTGATGCAGTTTCTCCGGGTGGACGGCGGCGTCCGTCCACCCGGAGGTGCCGACCGGATCCGGGGATGGACGACTCCCGGTCGGCAGCGGGCCTGATTCCCACGATCAGGCCGTGGTGGGCCGGTCGTCCGGCCAACGCAGCGGCACGGCCGGCCCACCACACCCACACCGTCCGGTGTTCGGCGGTGAAACGCGAGGACATCCCATGGATCCGGATGAAAAAAGGCGGGCCCGTGGGATAACGCTCCGGCTCAAAACGGAGTAACGTACGTCACCGGAGAGGCCGCTCCCCCCGTGGCGGCCTCTCCCTCAACTCACCGGGCCCCGCAGCATTCGCTGCGGGGCCCGGCTGCGTCTACGGCCCGTCCGGCCGCGCCTGCGGTTCCTGCGGCTGCGTCTCCGGTTCCTGGGGCTGCGGTCTGCCGGGCGTGGCCTCGGCCCCTACCTCTGCTCTGCCTGCGGCGAGGGCTGAGGTCCCTGCGGCGGGGGCGGCGACCCGGCCGGGTGCCGCAGCCCCGGATGCCCGGCCGGCAGCGACCGCTGGATCACCACCCAGCTCACCGCCAACGCCGTGGCCACCAGCGGCCAGGTCAACGCGACCCGGGCGACGACCAGCGCGACCACCTGCCCGCCCAGCCACAGCGGGACGAAGACCGCCAGGCGCAGCACGTAGGTCGCCGCCCACACCCAACTGCCCCGGGCGTACGCGCGCACCAGCGCCGGATCGCGCCGCCACCGCCCACGCTGGCCGAGCACCGCCCCGACGATCACCCCGAGCAGGGGCCAGCGCACCACGATGCTGACCGCCCAGGCGAGCGCACTGGCGGCGTTGGACAGCAACTGGAGCAGGAAGAAGTCGGTGGCCCGGCCGGTGCGCAGCGCGATCAGCGCGGCCACGCAGACGGCGAGCAGCCCGATCAGCACCGACCGGGGCCGGTCGCCCCGGCGCAGCCGCCACCCGGCCAGCAGCACGCCGGTCGCCACGGCGGCGCCCACCCCGCCCCAGAGCGAGTGGCCGCCGGCGAGCCACCCGACGGCGAACGCCACCGGCGGCAGCGTCGCGTCGACCGCGCCCCGCCGCCCGCCGAGCAGGTCCGCCAGCGACTCCGGCCGCTCGTGCTCCTGCGCCGGTTCCTGTCCCGGCTCCTGGTCCCGACCCTGCGCCTGCTCCTGCGCCGGTTCCTGGTCCCGACCCTGCTCCCGACCTGTGGTGCCGGTCACGTCACCCCCCTCGCCGTCCACTCCACCTAAGCACCCGACACCACCGGCGGGCCACCGGACCTCCGGTGGTGTCGGGCCGCTACGGTGTGCGGGTGCGAGCGACGGCAAGGGGTTGGACCGCGGTCTGGTTGGTGGTGCTGGCCCTCGCGCAGGTGGCCGCCTTCCTCGCCGTGTGGAAGCTCGCCGTGCACACCTTCCTCGGCCAGTGGCTCGACACGGTGGCGTTGACCGGCAACAAGATCGGCCAGAGCCGCATCGAGGGGCCGATGGACCACGTTCTCAACGCGATGTCGGTGGTCTCCCTGCTGGCGGCCACCGCCGTGATCGGGTTCATCGCGCTGATCCGGGGGCGGGTGGCGCTGGCCATCACGGCGACCCTGCTCATCGCCGGCGCCAACGTCACCACCCAACTGCTCAAGTACGGGCTGGCCCGGCCCGACTTCGGCGTCGACCCGCAACGGGCGTTCGTCGGCAACAGCCTGCCCAGCGGGCACACCACCGTGGCCGCCTCGGTGGCGATGGCGCTGATGCTGGTCCTGCCGCCGAAGGTCCGGGTCCTCGGGGCGTACCTCGCCGCCGGCTACGCGGCCATCGCCGGGGTGGCCACCCTCTCCGCCGGGTGGCACCGCCCCAGCGACGCGGTCGCGGCGTACCTGGTGGTCGGGGTCTGGACGGCGCTGGCCGGTCTGCTGCTGCTGATCACCCAGCGGGAGCAGGCCGAGGTCGCCCCCGAGGACGCGCACCGCAAGGCCGCCGCGGTGCTCGGCGTGGCCGGCGTCCTGGCGCTGTGCGTCTCCGCCCTGGCCCTGGCCTGGCTGGTCGACCTGCCCCGGGTCGCCCCGGAGGCGCTCACCCGGCGTCCGCTGTTGGCCGGGTACGCCGGCAGCGCCGCCGGGATCGTCGGCGCCATGGCCGTGGTGGCGGCGCTGGTGCTCGCCGTCGTGCACCGGCTGGTCCCCCGGTACAAGGGCTGACCGCCCGTCCCCGGTGGTGCTCGGGGCGGCTCAGCGGTAGTACGTCCCCACGGTGGTGCCGCTGGCGATCTCCCGCCCGGCGACCGCCCGGTGCACGTCGTCGGCCTGCGGCGCGCCGGACAGGTCCAGCGGGGCACCGAGGGCGAACAGCCGGAAGAAGTACCGGTGCGCCTCGTCGCCCTGCGGCGGGTTCGGGCCGCCCCACCCGGTCCCGCCGAACCCGTTGGGCCACTCCCGGCCACCCGGCGGGACGGTGCCCTCGGCGACCCCGTCGGAGGCCGGCGCGATCCCGGTGACCAGCCAGTGCAGGAACGGGTGGCGTCCGGCGTCCGGATCCTCGACGAGCAGCACCAGTTCGGCGGTGCCGTCGGGCACCCCGGACCACTCCAACGGCGGCGAGACGTTCCCGCCCTCCTGGGCGAACCGCCCCGGCAACAGGTCGTGGTCGGTGAACGCGGTGCTGCGCAGCATGATGCCGGCCATGTGTCGCCCCCTCCTCTGCCCGTCCGGCGGCGGGTACCCGTGCCGGGCCCGGCGAAACCGCCCGCCCGCCGGTCGCGGGCGGCGCGCCGGGGGGTGGTGCGCCGGGCCGCCGTGGCCGCGCGCATGATCGGTGGCAGCCCGGCCGACGCGGGACGGGCACGGGGGAGGGGACGGCCGTGGAGACGGTACGGATGGCGTTGCGGGTCGAGTGCGAGCGGCTGGCCACCGAGTTGCGTGGCCTCGACGGGCCGGACCTGGGGCGGGCGACCGACTGCCCGCCGTGGACCGTGCGGGACCTCGTCGCGCACGTGCACACCGGGGTCGGCCGGCTGGTCGACATGCTGGCCGCCCCGCCACCCGAGCGGGCGCGGGTGGACGCGACCGGGTACTACGGGGCCGACAAGTTCGCCCCCGAGGTGGACGCCGAGCGGATCGACAGCGCCCAGCGGGCCGCGCGACAGCCGGCCACCGGGCCGGAACTGGCCGGGCAGATCCTGGACGCCTGGCGGGCCACCGACGCGGCGGTCGCCCGGCACCCGGCCGACCGGCTGGTCCGGACCCGCCACGGCGATCCGATGCGGCTGGACGACTTCCTCGCCACCCGGGTCACCGAGGTCGGGGTGCACGGCCTGGACCTGGCACACGCCCTGGACCGGACGCCGTGGCTGACGCAGGAGGCGGCGGTGGTCGTCGCCGGGCTGCTGACCGAGGGCCGGGACCTGCCCGCCGGGCTGGACTGGGACCGGCTCACCCTGATCCGCAAGCTCACCGGCCGGGCCCCGCTGACCGACGCGGAACGGTCCACCCTGGCCGGCGCGGGTCTGCGACCGCCGTCCTTCGCGGCGGACTGACCGGCCCGGCGTCACGGTCGGTGTGCGGCGCCACCGTCGGCGCCGCGCCGCTCAGAAGGGTGGGGTGGCCTGTTCCGGGGGCCGGCCCCAGGCCCGCCGGGCGTCCGCCACCGCCACCACGAGGAGCACGGCGACGACCAGGGCACTGGCGATCAGCGGTGTGGTGTGGATCAGCACCGGCGCCGTGGCCAGCAGGGTGAGCGCGGCGATCCACCGGGACCGGGACACCCGCCCGAACACCTCGTACTCGAAGCGGGCCCGGCCGAGCAGGAACAGCACCGGGCCACCGACGATCAACACCACCCAGGCGTTCTCCGGGTGCTCCAGCGGATGCTCGATGGTCAGCTCGTAACCGATCGCGGTGGCCACCACGCCGGCCACCATCACCAGATGGGTGTCGGCGGCCGAGCGGCCGATGGTCGCCGGGTGGGCGGCCTTCGCCACCGCCTCGGCCAGGATCTGCCCGGCGCGCTGGAAGTAGATCCGCCACAGCAGTACCGAGGCCGCCAGCGCGGCGACGAAGGCGGCGGTCCGGGGCGGGCCGAAATCTCCCGCGCTGTACGCGAGGCCGGCCACCAGGACGGTCTCGCCGAGCGCGATCAGGAAGAACTGCTGGTACCGCTCGGCCAGGTGTTCCCCGACGACCTGCCACCGGTTCACGCTGGAGCGGCCCAGCCCGGGTACCGGCCAGCCGAGCCGTGACCAGACGTACTCGATGGACAGGGCGAAGGCCCAGAGGAACACCCGCCACGGCAGGGGTGTCAGCGCCCCGCCGATCCAGGGCACGGCGCTGACGCAGTAGACGATCAGCATCCGCAGCTTCAGGCCCCGGTACTGCTGCACGTTCACGGTCAGCAGCAGGATCAGCGGCCGGGACACCTGCGCGACCACGTACGCGACCGCGAACGCCAACCCGGTGGTGCTGTAGGCGTGCGGGACCGCCACCCCCATCACCATGCTCGACAGCAGCGCGACGACCACCAGGGTCTGCACCCAGATGTGGTACGGGTCGTACCGGCTGGTGGTCCAGGCGGTGCCCTGCCAGACCGACCAGAGCGCGAGCAGGAGCAGGACGGTCTTGCCGCCCCCGGTGACCGGGGCCCAGCCGACGGTGCCGCCGGGCTCCAGCGCGAGGTCGGCGAAGGCACGGGCGGAGACCCGGGTGAGCGCGAAGACGAAGACCAGGTCGAAGAAGAGTTCCAGGAACGTGGCCCGGGTCGGCAGCCCGGACAGCCCAGTGTGGCCGCCCGGTCCGGCCGTCACGTCCGCCGCTCCTGGCGCGGCTCGGAGTCCACCTGGCAGTCTTAACACTTTTTCCGGACCGAAGGTTCATTTCCGGCGTACCGCCCGCCCCGGCCGGGTGGTCGGAACGTCGGTGCGGCCGGCGACGTCCTCGTCTTGCCGGGGCGGCGCGGCGCGGGCAGGATCGAGCGGTGACGACGCGATGGGGCATGACGGTGCCGCTGGACCGCATCCCGCTGGCCGAGCACGCCGACGTCTACGCGAGCCTGGCCGGGGCCGGCTTCACCGACCTGTGGTCCTCCGAGGTCAACGGGGCCGACGCGTTCACCCCGCTGGCCCTGGCCGCCGCCTGGCAGCCCGGACTGCGCCTCGGTACAGCGGTCGCGCCGGTGTTCACCCGGGGCCCGGCGCTGCTGGCGATGAGCGCGGCGGCGCTGGCCGAGGCCGCCCCGGGCCGGTTCGCCCTCGGGCTCGGCGCCTCCTCACCGGTGGTCGTGCAGGGCTGGAACGCCACCCCGTACGTGGAGCCGTTCCGGCGGACCCGGGACGTGCTGCGGTTCCTGCGGGCGGCGTTGGCCGGGGAGACCGTCGACGAGGCGTACCCGACGTTCACCGTCGGTCGGTTCACCCTGGACCGTCCTCCGGCGGTGCCGCCGCCGCTGCTGCTGGCCGCGCTGCGCCCCGGGATGCTGCGGTTGGCCGGGGCGGAGGCCGACGGGGTGATCCTCAACTGGCTGGCCGCCGGGGACGTGCCGCAGGCGCTGGCGCAGGTGCAGCCGAGCCGGCCCGGGTTCGAGGTGGTCGCCCGGATCTTCGTCTGCCCCACCGAGGACGTCGCGCACGCCCGCGCGCTGGGTCGGCGGCTGATCGCCGGGTACCTCACCATCGGCGCGTACGCCGAGTTCCACCGCTGGCTGGGGCGGGCCGAGCAGCTCGGGCCGATGTGGCGGGCCTGGGCGGCCGGGGACCGGCGGGGCGCCGCCGCGGCGGTCCCGGACGAGCTGGTCGACGAGCTGGTGCTGCACGGCTCGCCGCAGCGCTGCCGGGAGCAGGTCGCCCGGTACGTGGCGGCCGGGGTGCGGGTGCCGGTGCTGGCGGTGCTGCCCACCCCGGAGCTGGTCGCCGGGGGCGCGGCGGCCCTCGCCGACCTGGTCACCCGGCTCGGCCCGCCGGACGGCGCGGGCTCAGCGCCGGCGGGGCAGCCGGCGTGAACCTCACCGAACGGGTCGTGGTGGTCACCGGGGGCGCGGGTGGCATCGGCGCGGCCCTGGCCCGCCGCTGCGTCGCCGAGGGGGCGACGGCGGTCGTGGTGGCCGACCTCGACGCCGACGCCGCGCGGGCGGTCGCGGCCGGGATCGGCCGGCCCGCGTCCGCGCAGGCGCTCGACGCCGCCGACGAGGAACAGGTGCGGGCCCTGGTCGCCGAGGTCGAGCAGCGGTACGGGCGGATCGACCTGTTCTGCGCCAACGCGGGCGTGGCCACGGGCGCGGGGCTGGACGCCGACGCCGCCGACTGGGAGCGTTCCTGGCGGGTCAACGTGCTGTCCCACGTGTACGCCGCGCGGGCGGTGCTGCCGGGGATGGTGCGCCGGGGCGGCGGGTACCTGCTGCACACCTGCTCGGCGGCGGGCCTGCTGACCGCGGTCGGCGACGCGCCGTACACCGCGACCAAACACGCGGCGGTGGGGTTCGCCGAGTGGCTTTCCATCACCTACCGGGACCAGGGGGTGCGGGTCAGCGCGCTCTGCCCGCAGGGGGTGGAGACGCCGATGCTCACCGACGGGCTGGCCGCCGGGCACCTCGGCGCCCGGGTGATCGCCGCGTCCGGTGCGGTGCTCGACCCGGACGTGGTGGCCGACGCGGTGATCGCCGGGCTGGCCGAGGAGCGGTTCCTGATCCTGCCGCACCCCGAGGTGGCGGCGTACGCCCGGCGGCGGGCCGAGGACCCGGACGGCTGGCAGAGCGGGCTGCGCAAGCTGGTCCGGCGGCTGCGCGGCTGAGTCACGCCCGTCACCGACGACCAGAGGTACGTGCCGGGCTTCCTGCAGGCGGGGGCGAGGCCCGGCGAGGCGCCGCGGACTGGCCGGACCTGACCGCGTCCGCGAGGGTCCGGTGGCGGTCGTTGGGGTTCAGCGGTGGGTTCGCCTCCAGGCGGGGACGTGATCGATCGACTCGCGGGGTGAGACCGATCGCCGGGTCGGCGGTGCTCAGGAGGGTCGGGGCGCGGCGCTTCTCGGCCCACGTCCGGACTTTAAGGTGTGGGCGTCGTCGGCACCGCCTGGTCCCGGCTGGGTGCGTCGGCCGAAAGAAACAAGGGCCCTGGAAAAGGCACTCACGTCCTATTCGACCGGCATATGCCGGCGGGCCGGAATCGCCCCCGGCGGGGTGTGTGGTTGTTACCAGCTTATCGACAGCTTGTTACATTGACCGATAACTTTCAGTATTGCTGGAGTCGCGATGCGCTGATAACCTGATGGCGCCACCAAGCCAATAGGTGATCGTCAATCACCCCTCCATTCTTTCGCGCCATCTTCCGGTGCCGTCGTGGACCGAGGGTAGAGGCTCATTGTGCGTACGATGCTGCTCTTCGACGGTCTCGGCGGAGCCACCGGAAATCTCCTTCCGGCGTTACGCGGGCTCCGCGCGGGACCGGAGAACGCCGCATTCTTCGACACCGTGTTCCGGGCCCTCGACGAGGTGGCCGACCACCTCGATCCGGCGGAACGGGACCGCTTCGGCCCGGCGGGGCTGGCCCTGCGGCGGTGGCTGGACCCCGGCTCCCCGACCCCGGCGGGGCTGCCGCCCAACTCGGTCGCCGAGGGGATCTGCCTCCACGTCCACCAGGCGTGTCTGCTGCAACCCACCCGACCGGCCGACCCCGGCACCGTGGCGGCGCTGGGGCACAGCGTCGGGCTGCTCGCCGCCCTGCTCGCCGGCTTCCGCCTGCGTCGGCCGGACGAGTTCCTCGCCACGGCGGCGGCCTGCCTGCGCCTGGTGGCGGTGACCCTGATCCGGGGCCAGCAGGCCGCCGACGGGCCGCCCCCCACCGCCGAGGCGCTGGCCGGGTACCAGAGCCAGCGGGGTGCCCCACCCGGGCCGATGGCCGCCCTGACCGGGCTGACGGACCCGGAGTTGCGTGCACTCCTGACGGGACACCAGGGGGCGGGCGGGCCCCTGGTGGTGGGCCTGGCCAACGCGGCGCGGGCCCACGTGCTCAGCGGGCCGACGGCGGCGCTACTCGACTTCCACCGCGCCCACGCCGACGGGTTCGCGCGGACCGGGGTGACCTGGGTCTTCCTGCACAACACCATCCCCTTCCACAGCCCCGCGCTCGCCCCGGCGGCGCGGCGGGTCACCCGGGACCGGGCCCTCATCGGTGAGCTGCCGGGCGGGGACCGGCTGCGCCTGCCGGTCTACGCCACCGACGCCCCCCGCGACCTGCGGGAGGCACCGGACCTGGTGACGGAGTTCCTCGACCAGGTCCTGGTCCGTCCGATCGGCTGGGAGGCCGTCATCCGGTACGCCGTCACCGACTCGGCGGCCGACCGGATCCTGGACCACGGCCCCGGCGCGGCGGCGCGCCGGTACGCCAAGGAATGCCTGCGGGACCATTCCCGGCGCATCCGATTCGAGTCGGTACCACAATTTTCGGCAGCAGGGGTACGAGGAGGCCAGCGTGCGATGTCTGCTCTTTCCGGGCCAGGGCGTACAACGCAGGGGAATGGGAGCGGGCCTGTTCGGGCGGTTCCCGGAAACCACCGCCCTGGCGGATGAGATCCTCGGCTACTCCATCGAGGAACTGTGTACCCGGGACCCGGACCGGAAGCTGCGGGACACCCGGTACGCCCAACCGGCCGTCTTCGTGGTCAACGCGCTGCTGGGCCGGCAGCGGATCGAGGAGCAGCCCGAGGAGTACCCCTTCTTCGCCGGGCACAGCCTGGGGGAGTACAACGCCCTGGTCGCCGCCGGGGTGCTCGACTTCGGTACCGCCCTGCGGGTGGTGCGGCGGCGCGGGGAGCTGATGGCCAGCATCACCGGCGGGGGCATGTCCGCCGTGCAGGGGGTGCCGGCGGCCTTCGTCCAGCGGGCCCTGCGGGAGACCGGCCTGGCCCGGGTCCACCTCGCCAACGTCAACGCCGACACCCAGACCACCATCGCCGGGGACCGGGTCGAGGTCGCCGTGGCGGCGAAGGCGATCAACGCCCTGCCCGGGGCCCGAGTGGTCCCGATCAACGTCAGCGGCCCCTTCCACACCCCCCTGATGGCCCCGGTCGTGCCGGAGCTGCGGGCGGTGCTGGACACCTGCGCCTTCGCCGCCGGGGCCGGCACCGTCGTGTCCAGCGTGACCGGGGAGGCCCTCGAACCCGCCGAGGGGCCGGAGCTGCTGGCCCGGCAGGTCTGCGCCCCGGTGCAGTGGGTGCGGGCCGTCGCCACCCTGCGGGCCGCCGGGGTCACCGACTTCGACGAGGTCAACGGCAGCACCCTGAGCGCCCTCGTGGCCAGGATCCAGTGAAGGGATGGACGCAGCAATGAGCGTCGCGATCGTCGGTACCTCCGTGGAGCTGCCGGGGGTGGACGGGCTCGACGACCTCTGGCGGGTCGTCAGCACCGGCACCAGCCTCACCCGGCCCTTCCCCCAGCGCCGCCGGGAGGCCCTCAGCGAGTACGTGCACTACCTGCGGGCCACCACCGTCGAGCCAATCGAGGACACCGGACTGGACTTCCACCACGGGTGCTACCTCGACACGGTGGACAGCTTCGACTACGCGGTCTTCGGGATGACCCCCCGCCAGGCCGTCCTCACCGACCCCCACCACCGGATGGTCCTGCGCGCGATGTTCCTCGCCCTGGAGGACGCCGGGTACTCCGCCGACCGGCTGCGGGGCAGCCGGACCGGGGTCTTCGTCGGCTTCGCCACCAACCCCGGGTCGACCTACATGGACTACCTGTCCCGGGTGGAGCCCTCGGCCAGCCAGCAGGCGATCACCGGCAACATCCCGGCGATGCTGGCCAACCGGCTCTCCCACCTGCTCGACCTGCGGGGCCCCAGCCTGGTGGTGGACACCGCCTGCTCCGCCACCCTCGTCGCCGTCCACCAGGCCCGCAACGCCCTGCTGGCCGGGGACTGCGACATGGCGGTCGTCGGCGGGGCCCGGATCGTCTTCGCCCCCGTCAAGCACCCCCACACGGCGATCGGCATCGAGTCCTCCGACGGGGTGACCCGGACCTTCGACGAGGCCGCCGACGGTACCGGCTTCGGAGAGGGCTCCGGGGCGGTGGTGCTGAAACGGACCGAGCAGGCCCTGGCCGACGGGGACCAGATCTACGCGGTGATCCGGGGCAGCGCCGTCAACCACGACGGCCACACCGACGGGATCACCAGCCCCAGCTCCGAGTCCCAGGCGGAGCTGCTGCTCGCGGCCTGGCGCAACGCCGGGATCGACCCCCGTACCCTCGGCTACTTCGAGGCCCACGGCACCGCCACCCGGGTCGGGGACCCCATCGAGCACGAGGGCATGAAGCAGGCCTTCGCCCGGCACACCTCGGACCGCAGCTTCTGCGCCGTCGGCACCGTGAAGGCCAACGTGGGGCACCTCTTCGAGGGCTCCGGGGTGATCGGGCTGCTCAAGGCCGTGACGGTGCTGCGGCACCGGATGCTGCCACCCCAGGCCAACTACGTCACCCCCAACCCGAAGCTCGACTTCGCCTCCGGCCCCCTCTTCGTCCCGACCGCCCTGCGCCCCTGGGACTCCCCGCAGGGGCCGCGCCGCGCCGGGGTCAGCGCCTTCGGCCTCGGCGGCACCAACGCCCACCTGGTGGTGGAGGAGTACCAGGCGACCCCGCCCCCGCCCTCGGCACCCGGGGAGCACCTGTTCACCCTGAGCGCGGCCACCCCCCGCTCCCTGACCGGGCTGCTCCGCAGCTACCTGCGTTTCCTCGACGAGGACGGGCTGGCGGGGGTCGACATCGCCGACGTCTGCCACACCACTCGGGTCTCCCGCTCCGCCCACCGGTACCGGATCGCCCTGGCCGTCACCGGTACCGAGGACCTGCGCCGGGGGATCGAGGGGCTGCTCGCCGACGGCCGGCAACCCCCCGTCGAGGGCCCCCTCGCCGCCGAGGCGGCCCGCTACCTGCGCGGGGAGCCGGTGGACTGGCGGGCCCTGGCCGCCGGCCGGGACCACCGGATCGTCCGGCTGCCCCGGTACGTCTTCGACGAGAGCACCGCCTGGCTGGACTTCCCGCAGACCTGGCGGCAGACCATGTCCCTGGAGCGGGCCGCCGAGCGGCACCCGGTGACCCACGACGTGGAGCTGCGGCCCGCCCCGGCCCCCCTGGTCGACCCGACGACGCAGGCCCGGGTCCTCGCCCTGGTCGACCCGGCCACCGGGGCGGAGGCCCTGCTGGCCCCCGCCCTGCCGCCGGGGAGCCTGCTGGTGCGCCTCGGCGAGCCGGTCACCCCAGGCGGGGAGGTGTTCGACACCGACGGGGTCGCCGCCCTCGACCCCCTGGCCCAGCTCGTGGAGGAGCAGGGCGTCACCCACCTGGTGTACGCCCTGGCCTTCGAGGACACCCCCGCCCCCGACGTCGAGGAGCTGGAACGCCGCACGGCGAAGAACCTGCACGGCCTCTTCCACCTGGCCAAGGCGTTGATGGCGGCCGGGGCGAAGCTCGACCTGGTGGTGCTGACCCGGACCGCGGTCGCCGCCCGGGAGGGGGAGCCGGGGGTGGTCACCGAGAACGCCGCCCTGGTCGGCCTCGGCAAGGTCCTCGTCCGGGAGTACCCCTACCTGCGGGTGAAGCACCTCGACGTGGACCCGGCCGTACCCGTCCCGGCGCTGCGGGCCGACCTGCTCGCCGCCGAGTACGGCCTGACCGTCCTGCGGGGCGACCAGCGGCTGCGGGAGGTCTTCGTCGAGGTACCCGAGATCGAGCCGACGGTCGTAGCGGAGGGCCCCCGCCCCTACCTCCGGTCCGGCGGCACCTACCTGATCACCGGCGGGACCGGGGCCCTCGGCCTCGCCGTGGCCCGGGACTTCGCCACCGCCCGACCCGACATCACCCTGGTGCTGCTCAGCCGCTCCGGGCTGCCCCCGGCCGAGGAGTGGGCGGAGCTGCTGGCCGCCGCCCCGGAGGGCCCCCTGGCGGGCCGGCTCCGGGCGGTACGGGAGTTGACGGAGGCGGGGGTCACCGTCCGGGCCCTGGCGGTGGACGCCGGGGACCCCAAGGCCTTCGGCGAGGCGGTCACCCGGATCCGCCAGGAGCACGGCCGGATCGACGGGGTGGTGCACGCCGCCGGGCTGCCCGGGGGCAGCACCCTCATGTTCCGGCAACTCGACGACTTCGACGCGGTGGTCCGGGCCAAGCTGCACGCCGCCTTCGTCCTGGAGGCCGCGACCCGGGAGGACCCACCGGACTTCGTCGCCCACTTCTCCTCGGTCGCCTCGGTCTTCCCCGCCCCCGGGCAGGCCGACTACGCCGCCGCCAACTACTACCTGGACAACCTGGCCCGGGCCCGGGCCGGCGGGGACTGCCACGTGATCGCCCTGGACTGGGTGGCCTGGAAGGAGATCGGCATGGCCGTCGACTTCGGCACCAACGGCGACACCATGTTCAAGGCCCTCCCGACCGCCGTGGGGCTGGCCGTCCTCGACGCCGGCCTGCGGTCCGGCCGGTCCCGGCTCTTCGGTGGGGAGCTGAACTACGGGGGGGACCTGCTGCACCTGCTCCGCTCCTACGACGTGGGGCTCTCACCCGAGATCGAGGCCACCGTGGCGGAGCACCTGGAGGCCCACCAGGCCCGGCTGGCCCGGGCCACCGAGAAGATCCGGTCCACCGTGGCGGCGGTGGTGGTGCGGCTCGAGGGCCGGGGTGAGGGGGAGTACACCGACACCGAAGCCTCGGTCGCCCGGTGCCTGGCCCTGGCCTTCGGCTACGACCGGCTCGACGTGGAGGCCGACTTCTTCGACCTGGGGGGCGACTCCCTGATGGCGGCGACCGTGGCCAACAACATCGCCGTCTGCCACGGGGTGCCCTACGACGTGGCGGACCTGCTCGCCGACCGGACCGTCGCCGAGATCGCCTACCACGTCGAGGAACTGGCCGAGTACGACGTCAGCAGTGGCTGAGACGGGATCGGGGACCTCGTGACCGACATGACCAGCGGGCCCGCCCTGCGGCAGATCCTCGGCTTCGCCGTGCCGCTGACCGTGGCCAGCCTCTTCCAGCAGGTGTACCTGCTCGTCGACGGTATCGTCGTCGGCCGGTACGTCGGGGTGGCGGGGCTGGCCGCGGTCGGGGCCGCCGGACCCCTGTTCTACCTGCTGAACGCGATGTTCATCGGGCTGGGTACCGCCTTCACCATCCGCTTGGCCCACCTGCGTGGGGCCGGGGCCGACGGGCAGCGCCGGGACGTGGTGGTGGCCCTGGCCGCCGTCACGGTCTGCTGGACGGTGGGCTGCATGCTGCTGGTCACCGTGCTGGCCGAACCGGTGCTGGCCCTGATGGGGATCACCGGGGCCCTGGCCGAGCAGTGCGCCCACTTCATCGGGGTGCTCTCCCTCGGCTTCCCCGGCATCTTCGGGTCCGCCGCCGTCAGCGCCTACCTGCGGGGGCTGGGCAACTCCCGGGCGGCGATGTGGGTGCAGGCCGCCGGGAACCTGCTCAACATCGGGCTGGCTCTGCTCCTCGTCGGGGGGCTGGGGTTCGGCATCGCCGGGGCCGCCGCGGCCACCGCCCTGGCCAGTACGGTGGCGATGGTGGTGGGGGTCCTCGCCTCGGGCCGGATCTACCCCCTGCCGCGCGGACGTCCCGACCCCCGGGCCGTCCAGGGGGAGCTGGTGGACGCCACCCGGCTCGGCTTCCCCCTGGCCACCCAGCACATCATCCTCGCCGCCGGGATCATGGTGCTGGTCTGGATCATCGAGGGGTACGGCGAGGCGGTGATGGCGGCCTTCACCATCGTCAGCCGGGTCGAGGCCCTCACCGCCATCCCCTTCCTCTCCCTCTCCGGGGCGATGGTCACCTTCGCCGCCCAGAACCTGGGGGCCGGGCAGACCGCCCGGGCCCGGGCGGCCCTGCTGCACACCCTCGGCCTGACGGTGGGGCTGACGGCGCTGGCCTCGGTGGTGGTGCTGCTGGCCCACCGGCCCATCGCCGCCCTCTTCACCTCAGACGAGACCACCCGCCGGATCACCGCGCAGTACCTGATGATCATCTTTCCGTTCCTGGCCCTCTACACCGTGATGGTGGTGCTGCACGGGTACCTCAACGGGGCCCGCCGGACCACGGCCCCCCTGCTCTGCACCGTCCTAGCCTTCGGCATGGTGCAGCTTCCCTTCGCGTACCTGCTCAGCGGGGTCTTCGGGGTCCGGGCGGTGATGTGGGCGGTGGTCGCGAGCTGGACCACCGGCCTGGCGTACTCCCTGTTCTGCCTGCGGCACGTGCTGCGGCCACCCCGGGCCCCGGCCCGCGCCCCCCGCACCCCCGCCCTGGAGGTACCCAGCTCACCATGATCACTGTTTCTGCGACCGAGGTGGAGTTCCACGGCGGCCGGACCCGGACCGCCCCCCTGACCTGGGGGCAGGAGGTCATCTGGGACCTGCTGCGGGACTGGCCGGACGCCCGGAGCTTCGCCGTGCTCACCCGGTGGATGCCGATCCCCCTGCTGCTCAGCGTCGGGGAGGTGCTGGAGGTCCTCGGGGAGTTGCTGCGCCGCCACGAGTCCCTGCGGACCCGGTACCACCCCACCAGCAGCGGCGACGCCACCCAGCAGGTGCTGGGCTCCGGGGTCCTCCCGGTCGAGCTGGTCGACCGCCCCGCCCAGGACCCGACGGACTGGACCAGCATCGTCACCGACTGCCTGGTCGGGGCCGTCGAGGCGGGCTTCGACCACGAGCGGGACCTGCCGATCCGGGTGACGGTGATCCTCGAGGAGGGCATCCCGATCCTGCTCACCCTCGCCGTCTCCCACCTCTCCGCCGACTTCATCGGCGCCGACCTGATCGTCGCCGATTTCACCGCCATGCTCCAGGCTAGGGTGGCGGGCCACCCCCTGCCCCCGGCCCGTCCCGGCCTGCAACCGGCGGAGCTGGCCGCCTGGGAGCACCGACCCGAGGGGCAGCTCCAGGACGTCGAGGCGGCCCGGTACCTCCGGCGGCAGCTCGACCGCACCCACCCCGGGATGCTTCCCGCCCGGGCCGCCCCGGCCACCCCCCGGTTCCACCGGGGGGTGCTGGAGTCCGAGGCGGTGGCGATGGCGGTGGGGCCGGCGGCCCGCCGCTACCGCGCCACCCCCTCCACCCTGCTGCTGGCCGTCACCTCGGCGCTGATGCGGGGCATCTGCCCGGGACCGGCCTACCCCGTCGACATCCTCCAGAGCAACCGGATGACCCCGGAGCTGGCGGGCATGGTGTGCAGTCTCAGCCAGGGCATCCTGACCGTGGTCGACCTGACCGCCGACACCGTCGCCGACCTGGTCCGGCACTGCACGGCCGTCCTGGCCGAGGCCCGGGGCCACGGCCGGCACCGGCAGCGCAGCACCCTGGAGCTGCTCAGCACGGCCGGGGCCCGGCGGGGCTGCCAGTTCAACGACATCTGGTCCCACCTGCCCGGCCGGCCCCGGCCCCCCGCGACCCTTCGGGAGCTGGAGGGGGTCACCGCCACCAGCACCTTCTCCTGGGTGGAGCAGGTCCCCGAGAAGAACAAGGACCTCTTCATGGGGATCCGGGGCACCGCCGACCGGGTCCACCTCTCCCTCTTCGCCGACACCGCCCTGCTGCCCCCCGGGGACATCCGGGCCTTCCTCGACACCTTCGAGCGGACCGTGGTGACCCTCGCCTACCAGGACCTCCCCCTGGACCAGGTCACCCACTGGTTCGCCGAGACCGCCACCCGGTTCGCCGAGGACCGGTAGCCCGCCGGGAAGGACGAGAAGCGCCCGTCACCCGACCCGGGAACCGGTGGGGTGGTCGGGACCCCGAGGGCCGCAGGGCGGCGGGGGTGAGACAGGCCAGGGCTCCGGTACCCGCCTGCGCCCACCCCGTCCGCGGAGCCCGACGACCGGGCCGCGATGGCTACCTGGGCCAGCGCAGCGGGCCGGGGTGCACCGACCAGAGCAGCCGACGCCACCGGGGCCGGGCGGCCCGCAGGGAGGCCGCGTACTCCCGGGCCGTGCGCACCGCCCGGTCTGCCTGCTCCGGGGTGGCCGTGCCGGGGGCGAACCCCACCTGGTTCAGCAACCCGGCCAGCTCCACCACCCCCGCCCCGGCCGTGGACGTCTGTCCCGCCGGGTCCGGCCGGACACCGTCCCGGGCCTCGGCCAGGACCCGGGCGGCGTGTTCCGCGACCTCGGTGGCGGCCAGGTCCCCGCCGACCGGGTGACCGGCCAGGCGTAGGGCGTCGGTCACCTCCCGCCAGGCGCCGGCGATCCGCTGCCCGGGGTCACCCCCCGCCAGCCGGGTCCGGCTGGTCGACCGGCGGAGCCCGGCCAGGACCAGCAGCACGCCCACCGCCACCAGCAGCAGCCCTCCGGTGAGCCCGGCGACCACCACCCCAGCCGGTAGCCCCCGAGGGTCGGCACCCCGGTCGGGGCCGGCGGCCGGCGGCGGGGTGGGGGAGGGCTCCAGGGTCGGCTCCGGGACGTCCGGGGGCGGGGTCTGCTCCGGGCGGGGCCGGAAGTCCTCCTCCACCGGGCGCGGTTCCTCGTCCGGCCGGGGCATCGGGTCGAACGGCACCCAGCCCAGCCCGTCGAAGAGCACCTCCGGCCAGGCCATCGCGTCGGCCGCCCGGACCGGGCCGTCCTGGCGGGGCCGGAAGCCCACGACCACGCGGGTGGGCAGCCCGCAGAGCCGGCCCAGCACGGCGAACGCCGCCGCGAACTGCTCGGAGGTGCCCTGCTGCCCGCCGCCGTTGCGCGGCCCGACGAGGAAGAACTCCAGGTTCGGGTACGCGTGCCCGCTGGGGGCGTCCGCCACCACCCGGTAGTGCTCGGCGAGGAACTGCTCGATCGCGCTGGCCCGCGCGTACGGGGCGCTGTTCTCCTCGGCGAGTTGGGTGGCGAGGCGGCCCAGCGGGTCGGGTACCCCGTCGGCGACCCGCAGCACCCGGGCCACCGCGTCGCCGGCCGGTACGTCGGCGGTGGCGAGCAGGTTCACGTCCGGATTTTCCCGGGCCGAGGTCACCGTGTACCGCAGCCCCGGGGTCAGCCCCTCGGGCCGGATCAGCGTGCCGGTCTGCGGGTCGTACGCCACCCGCGCGCCGGTGACCTCGCGGGGGGTGGGGACGGCGGGCAGCAGCCGCCCGCTGAGGTCGGCGACGGTGATCTCCTGCCGGATCTCGTCGACGGTGCTGTGCGGCGCGGGTTCGGTGGCGGGCAGGATCCGTCCGGCGTTGCGGTAGGTCGCCCCGACCCGCCAGGTGACCCCGTCGTAGTCGCTGAGCACGGCGAGCCGGATGCGAGGTGGTGTGCTGCCGCCGGCGGGGCCGCCGGGGCGGGTGGTGTCGACCTCCAGCAGTCGTTGGTCGGGGTTGAGCGCCCAGCCGGAGATCCGGATCAGCGGGTTCTCGTCGAGCGAGTCGACCTGGGGTGGTTCCACGTACCGGCGGGGGTCGACCGGCCGGCGGTCGACCAGGGCGGCGACCGCCGGGCCGACCACGGCGG
>NZ_LRQV01000036.1 GCF_001567585.1 Micromonospora rosaria | reverse complement strand
CCCGGTCCGGGCCGCCCTGCCGGCCTGGGCCGCCGACCTCGACCGGTACCCGGCCGAGCTGGCCGCCGCCGTCGGGCCCGCCGCGTGGCAGTTGCCCGCCGCCGCGCTGCTGCTGGCCGTGGCCGCCGCGCTGGCCCTGCCCCCGGAGATCCGCCAGGAGTTCGCGGTGGTCGGGGCGGCGCTGACCGCGCTCGCCGTGCCGGCCGCCCTCGGGCTGGGCTGGCTCATGGCGCCGTGGCCGATGGTGCTGACCGCGATCGGCATCGGGCTGGTCGGGCTCGCCGCCCGCACCCCGCGCTCCGCGCTGGTCCACGCGGTCACCGCGGCGACGGTGGGGCTGGTCGGCGTCGGCGCGGCGCTGGCCCGGCCGGCGCTGACCAGCGGGGTGCTGCTGGTGGTCTGCCTGGCCGGGATCGCCGTGGCCACGCTGCCCCGGTTCCGGATGACCTCGACCGGCACCGAGACGGTCGCCGCCTGGGCCGCCGGGGGCGCCGCCGCCGCGCTGCCCGGCTCGGTGGCCGCGTTCGTCGCCGCCAGCGTGCCGGTCGACCCCACGCCGACCCCGGCGAGCCTGCGCGAGGTGACCGTGCCGGTGCTCGCCGCCAGCTTCCTGGCGGTCTGCGTCACCCTCGGGTACGCCGCCCTGCTCCAGGTGTCGCAGCGGCACATCCCGCCGCCGCTGGCGACCGGGACCGGGCTCGGCGCGCTGGCGGTCGCCGCCGCCGCGCTCGTCGCGCCGGGCACCACCGTGGCCGACGCCTGGGTGGGCGTGCTGGTGCTGATCGCCGCGCTGCTGGTGGTCTTCGCCTCGTCGATCGACGCCAGCCGCCGCTCCGACCTGGCCCTGGACGGCGCGGACCTGGCCGTCGCCGCGGTCACCACGGCGCTGGTCGCCACCATGGTCCGGATCGCGGCCGTGGTCACGCCCGGCGGGCAGCTCGTGGTCGCCGCCGGGCTGGTGCTGGTGGTCGCCGTGGCCGCCCGCGCCATGCCCGAGGAGTGGCGGCGCGGGCCGATCCTCGGGGTCGCCGTCGGCGGCGTCCTGATCGGCCTGATCGCCGGCTGGTCGGCGCTGCGCGGCGGGTTCGGGGTGCTCGCCACGCCCGGCGCGATCTGGGCCGGCGACCTCTCCGACTGGCCGGCCGCGCCGACCGGCGGGTCGACCTGGCAGGCTCCGGTGGCGCTGGCGCTGCTCGCGGTCGCCGCCGCCGTGCTGCTGCCACCCCCCTGGCGGTACGACGTGTCGGGCGGGGCGGCCGTGCTCGCCACGATCGGCGTGCCGGCCGCCTTCGCCCTGCCCTGGTGGTCACCGGTCCTGGTCGGCCTGGCGGCGGCCACCGTCTTCGGCATGGCCGCGGTGAGCGCGATGGACCCCCGGGCCGGGCTGTCCCGGGCCGTCCTGGCCGGCGTCCTCGGCCTGTACGCGGCCGGCGCCGGCCTGGTCCGGCCGTGGACCACCGCCCTCGCCCTGGGCGGCCTCGCGCTGATCTGCGTCACGGTGGCCGTGCTGGCCCGGGTCTTCGCCGGGCGGCAGGTCGACGTCGAGGCGGAGGGGATGCCGCCGTACCTGGCGCAGATCGGCGGGGCCGCCGCCGGGGCCGCGCTGCTGGCCGGGCCGGGCGCGGTCGCCGCGCTGGCCGCCGAGTACGGTCACGCGCCCCAGGTGGTGGTGACCGCCGCGTTCGCCGCCACCAGCCTCGGGCTCGCGGTGATCGGCGCGGTCCGCCGCCGGGTGCCGCAGTACCTCCCGTACGCCAGCGTGGCCGTGGTCGGCGCCGCCACGATCAGCGCCCTGGCCGCGTTCCCCGCCGGGCTCCCGTTCGGCGTGTACGCCGCCGCGGCAGCGCTGCTCGGGGTGCTCGCCGAGCTGATCCGGCACGCCACCGACCCGCCGCCCGACCTGGCCCAGCCGGTCCGCCGCTGGACCGTCCTGCTGGACGGGGCGCTGCGCCGGCTGCCCGACGACGGTACGCCCCGCTGGCGGGTCAGCCCGGCGGCCGGGGCGGTCGCCGCCGCCGTACCGCCGACCGTCCTGGCGGTGGTCTCGATCGCGCCGACCCTGCCGGTGGCGCTGGTGGAGCCGTACCGGACGCTGACCCGGATCTGGCAGGGGCCGCCGCCGGAGCTGCTCACCCCGCCGGCCAGTGCGGCCGACCCGACCCACGTGCTGACCACGCTGCTGCTCACCGCGACCGCCGCGCTCGCCGCCACCGGCTTCAGCGCGGGCCGCCGGTCCCGGGCGGTACCGGTGGTGCTGCCCGGGATCGCCGTCACGTTGCTGATCGCGCCGGTCGCCCTGGGCCGGCCCTGGCCGGCCGGGGCGCTGGCCGGGATCACCGTCTTCGCCGTGGTGATGCTGGGGCTGGCGCTGACCCCGCCGCCGGCCCTGCTCGAACGGGCCCGTTCGCTGCGGGTGACGCGGGTGCTGGTCTTCCTGATCGGGCTGGCCGCCGGGGGTGCCGGCCTGGCCGGGTCGCTGGCCACCCGGGAACTGACCCTGCTCGCCCTCGGCGGCGGGGTGGCGGTGGGCACGGTGGCCGCCCTGTTCGGCACCACCCAGCGGGCCCGCATCCTCGGCTGGCTCTTCGCCTCGCTGAAGGCACAGCTCTTCGTGCTCACCCTCGGGCTGGTCGTCGGGTTCGCCCCGGTCTGGTCGGCGTTCGGGGTGCTGGCGGTGGGGGCGGCGCTCCAGGTCGTCACCGCGACGCTGCCCCGGCTGCGCCGGCCCGAGGCGTACGCCGAGGCGGCCACGGTGCAGTGGAGCGGGTACGCGGCGGGCTTCATCGCGCTGGCGTTGGCCTTCGACTCGCCCCGGCACATCGCCGCGCTGCTGGCCGCCTGGGGCGCGGTGCTCGGGCTGGCCGCCGTCCGGCCGGGTCGCCGGCCGGTGGAGCGGCGGATCCTGTTCTGGGGCGTGGTCCTCTGCGAGGTCACCGCCTGGTGGATCCTGATGCAGGTCGCCGACGTGGCCCTGCCGGAGGCGTACACGCTGCCGTTCGCCGCGCTGGCCCTGCTGGTCGGCCTGCTGGAGGTACGGCAACGGCCGGAGCTGAGCAGTTGGGTGGCGTACGGGCCGGCGCTGGTCGCCGCCTTCGTGCCGACCCTGGCGATCGTGCTGGCCACCGACTCCAGCATGCTGCGGCAGGTGCTGCTGCTGCTCGGCGCGGTGGCCGTGCTGATCTACGGCTCGATCAGCCAGCAGCAGGCCCCGGTGATCGTCGGCGCGGTGGTGACGGCCATCGCCGCCGTGCACGCCCTGTTCAGCCTCGGCCCGTGGCTGGTGCTGATCCCGGTCGGGCTGGTCCTGCTGGTCCTCGGGGCGAGCAACGAGCGCCGCCGCCGGGCCCAGGAACGCCTCCAGACCGCCCTGCGCGCCATGCGCTGAGGGGCAAGGAAGGGCCCCCTGTTAACGCTTCCGGTAGAGCAGGGGTCCCTTCTTAACACCCGGGTTCCGCAGGGAGCGGTCGTCAGGTGAGGGAGGCGTGCAGGGCGGCTTCCTTCTCCGCGACCAGCTTCTCCAGGCTGTCCTGGTACGCGACCATGCGGGCCCGCAGGCCCTCGTCGGTGGCGGCCAGGATGCGGACGGCGAGCAGCCCGGCGTTGCGGGCGTTGCCGATCGACACGGTCGCCACCGGCACCCCGGCCGGCATCTGCACGATGGACAGCAGCGAGTCCAGCCCGTCGAGGTGCTTCAGCGGCACCGGTACGCCGATCACCGGCAGCGGGGTCACCGAGGCGACCATGCCGGGCAGGTGGGCGGCGCCGCCGGCCCCCGCGATGATCACCTTGAGGCCCCGGTCGACGGCGGTGCGGCCGTACTCGATCATCTTGCCGGGGGTGCGGTGGGCGGAGACCACGCCGACCTCGTGGCCGACGCCGAACTCGGTCAGCGCCTCGGCGGCGGCCCGCATGGTCGGCCAGTCCGAGTCGCTGCCCATGATCAAACCGACGGTGGTCACGCTGTTCGTTCCCTCGCTCACTCGGTGCCGTCCCGCAGCCAGCGGGCGGCGCGGGCGGCCCGCGCCCGGACGTCGGCCAGGTCGTCGCCGAGCACCGTGACGTGCCCGATCTTGCGGCCGGGGCGGACCTGCTTGCCGTACAGGTGGACCTTGGCGCCCGGCTCGGCGGCGAAGAGGTGGTGCAGCCGCTCGTCGATGGAGATGCCGCCCGGCGCGCCGCCGAGCACGTTCGCCATCACCACCACCGGCGCGGTGAGCGCGGTGTCCCCCATCGGGTAGTCGAGGACCGCCCGCAGGTGCTGCTCGAACTGCGAGGTCCGGGCCCCCTCGATGGTCCAGTGCCCGGAGTTGTGCGGGCGCATCGCCAACTCGTTCACGACCAGCCCGGTCGGGGTCTCGAAGAGCTCCACCGCGAGCAGGCCGACCACGCCGAGCGCGGTGGCCAGGTCGATGGCGAGCTGCTGGGCGGCGACCGCGACCTCCTCGGCCAGCCCGGGGGCCGGGGCCAGCACCTCGACGCAGATGCCGTCGACCTGCACGGTCTCCACCACCGGGTACGCGGCGACCTGCCCGAACGGGGACCGGGCCACCTGCACGGCCAACTCCCGGCGCAGCGCCACCCGCTCCTCGACGATCAACCGGGTACCCCCGGCGAGCAGGGTGGTGGCCAGCTCGGCGGCCTGGGCGGCGTCGTCGACCAGCCAGACGCCCCGGCCGTCGTACCCGCCCCGGGCCGCCTTGAGCACCACCGGCCAGCCCTGCGCGTCGCCGAAGGCGACCAGGTCGGCCGGCGCGGTCACCGGTCGCCAGGCCGGGTTCGGCGCGCCCAGCGTGCCGAGACGCTCCCGCATGACCTGCTTGTCCTGGGCGTGCACCAGCGCGTCGGCCGGCGGGAAGAGCTTCACCTGCTCGGCGGCGAGGGCCCGGATGTGCTCGGTCGGCACGTGCTCGTGGTCGAAGGTGACCACGTCGCAGCCCTTGGCGAAGGTGCGCAGGGCGGCGAGGTCGGTGTGGTCGCCGTACTGCACGTCGGCGGCGACCAGGGCGGCGCCGTCGTCCGGGGCCTGCGCGAGCACGCGCAGGGACTGGCCGAGGGCGATCGCGGCCTGGTGGGTCATCCGGGCCAGTTGGCCGCCCCCCACCATGCCGACTACAGGAAGACCGGTTCGCGTGTCCATCTCGTGCGCAAGCCTAACGGCGTCCCCGGCCGCCTCTCGCCGGAGGTGGGCCGGGGTGTGAGAAGGTGCCCCTTCTCGACCGTATGCGTTAAGCGGGGGCCCCTCCTAACAACTGGGCACGCAGGTCGTCGACGGTGCCGACCGGACGCTGACAGACGAAACCCCGGCAGACGTACGCGGTGGGCCGCCCGTCGCGGGCCGGGCGGTCGGCGAGCAGCGGCACCCCGGGCTGGTCCGGGCGGCCGGCGACCAGCACCGCCCCGGGCGGCGCGTGCCGGAGCGCCGCCGCGACCAGCGGGTCACCGGCCGGGTCGTCGGTCGCCACCGCGATCTCGTACGGGCCCGACAGCAGCGCCTCCCCGACGGTGGCCGCGTACCCGGTGAAGCGGGCGTGCCGGGCGGCGATCGGGGCGATCGTGGCCAGGGCGGCCTCGGCGGCCTCCCGGTAGCGGTTCTCCCCGGTCAACGCGGCGTACGTGACCAGCGCCGCCGCGATCGCCGAGCGCCCGGACGGGGTGGCGTTGTCGGTCGGGTCGGCGGGCCGGGTGACGAGCTGCTCGGCGTCGTCGGCGGTGTCGTAGAACCCGCCGCCGGGGGCGGCGAAACGGGCCAGGGCGGTGTCCAGGAGCTGCCCGGCCAGCTCCAGCCACCGGCCCTCCCCGGTGAGCTGGTGCATGGCGCAGAACGCCTCGGCCACGGCTCCGTAGTCCTCCAGCACCCCGGCCGGCGCCCCGACCACACCGTCGCGGGAGACCCGGCGCAGCCGGCCGTCGACCACGTGCACCCGGGCCAGGTGCTCGGCGGTGTCCCGCAGGGCCCCGTCGGCGACGATGGCCACCCCGGCGAGCACGTTGTCCTCGCCGCCGAGCCCGGCGGCGGCGGCCGTACCGGTCCCGCCCGTGGTCTGCGTCTCGACGAGGCGGACGAACTCGGCGAGCGCGGTCACCGCCAGCCCGTTCCAGGCGGCCACCACCTTGTCGTCGCGGGCCGGCTGGGGGCGACCGTCCCGGGCCACCAGCAGCCGGCTGACCACCTCCTGCCAGCGGCGGCGCACCTCGGGGTCGGCGTCGTCGACGTCCCGGGCCAGCCGCAGCACGCTCGTGCCGTGCTCGAAGGTGCCGGCCTCGGTGACGGCGAAGAGGTCGGCGGCCCAGCGGCCGTCCGACTCCCCCAGCACCTCGACGAGTTGGGCGGGGGTCCAGGCGTAGGTGAGCCCCTCGACGCCCTCGGTGTCGGCGTCCAGCGCGGAGGCGAAGCCCTCACCCGGCTTGTGCAGCTCGTCGGCGAGGAAGCGGGCGATGTCCCGGGCCACCCGCTTGGCCATCGGGTCCCCGGTGAGCCGCCAGAGCTGGGTGTAGACCCGCAGCAGCAGGGCGTTGTCGTAGAGCATCTTCTCGAAGTGCGGCACCGTCCAGTGCCCGTCCACCGAGTACCGGGCGAACCCGCCGGCGAGCTGGTCGTGGATGCCGCCCCGGGCCATCGCCTCGCAGGTGTGCCGGACGATCTCCAGGCTCTCCGCCGAGCCGGTGCGCTGGTGGTGGCGGAGCAGGAAGAGCAGGTTCATGTGCGGCGGGAACTTGGGCGCGCCGCCGAAGCCGCCGTGCTCCCGGTCGTACTCCCGGGCGAGCTGGGCGGCGGCGGCGTCGAGCAGGTCGGCGGTGAGGGGCGCGGTGGGGCCGCCCACGGCCTGCGCTCCCCCGATCGCCTCGACCACGGCGGCGCCCTGCTTGAGCACGGCCTCCCGCTGCTCCCGCCAGGCGGTGCCGACCGACTCCAGCAGCCGGACAAAGTTCGGCTTCGGGAAGTACGTGCCGCAGAAGAACGGGGTGCCGTCCGGGGTGGCGAAGACGGTCATCGGCCAGCCGCCCTGCCCGGTCATCGCCTGGGTGGCGGTCATGTAGACGGCGTCGACGTCGGGGCGCTCCTCCCGGTCCACCTTGATCGCCACGAAACCGCTGTTGAGCAGCGCGCCGACCGCCTCGTCCTCGAAGGACTCGTGGGCCATCACGTGGCACCAGTGGCAGGCCGCGTACCCGACCGAGATCAGCACCGGCACGTCGCGGCGTTTCGCCTCGGCGAACGCCTCGTCGCACCAGGGCCACCAGTCCACCGGGTTGGCGGCGTGCTGGAGCAGGTAGGGGCTGGTGGCGTCGGCGAGTCGGTTCACCCGACGACCATATCCACCCGACGGCGGCTCCGTCCGCTCCCCCGTTGTCCCCGCCGGGGCCTTCCTTCGTTCACGTTCATCGATTTATATCGGCGCATGGCCCGGCGGGCAGGTCGCCGGGCACGTCGAAGGAGGAGCCCATGCGCGGTACCCGTCCCCTGGCCGCGATCACCTCGGTCGCGGTGGTCGCGGCGGTCCTCGCCGCCACACCCGCGTCGGCCGCCGCCGACCCGGCCGCCCGGGTCTCGGCCACCACCACCGTCGGCACCCACAACGCGTACGAGCGGGCCACCTACCCGTACCTGGCACAGGCGCTGGACGCCCGGCCCGGCATGATCGAGCTGGACATCTGGCCGGACGTCATCAGTCGGGTGTGGCGGGTCAGCCACTCCAACCCGCTCGGCAACGACAACAACTGCGTCCAGGCCTCCAGCGCCGCCCAGCTCTACACCGGCACCCGCAACCGGAACCTGGAGCACTGCCTGGACAACATCCGGCTCTGGCTGGCCGCCCACCCCGACGCCGGCCCGCTGCACGTCAAGATCGAGCTGAAGACCGGGTTCAGCAGCCGGACCGGGCAGGGGCCCGCCCAGCTCGACGCCCTGCTCGCCGCCCGCCTCGGCGACCGGGTGTTCCGCCCCGCCGACCTGCTCGGCAGCCACCCCACCCTGGACGCGGCGGCGCGGGCCGACGCCTGGCCCACCCGGGCCCAGCTCGCCGGGAAGGTCATCGTCCACCTGATCCCCGGCACCGTCGAGCAGAGCAACCCGACCGACACCCTGTGGACCGACGTCGAGTACGCCCGCCACCTGGTCGCCCTGGCCGCCGCCGGCACCCTCGGCTCGGCCCGGGCCTTCCCGGCCGTGCACCGGGCCCAGGCCGGCGATCCCCGCACCCGGTACGCCGAGACCGCCCTGCGCCCCTGGTTCGTGGTCTTCGACGGCGACGCGACCGCCTACGTCACCGGCGGGATCGACACCTCCTGGTACCACCGCAACCACTACCTGCTGATGATGACCGACGCGCAGAAGGTGCCGCCGTCGGTGGGCGACGACGCCGGGGCCGCCGCCGCCCGGGTGGCGCAGCTCGCCCGCGCGCACGCCACCATCGCCTCCGCCGACTGGGCCACCCTGCCCGGCGTGGTCGACGACGTGCTGCCCCGGGGCTGACCCGCAGCCGACCCCGCGCGACAGAACCCGCCGCCGACAGGACCCGCCGCCGAGGGGGCACCCCGTCGGCGGCGGGTCCGACCCGGAGAGCCTTTCGAGCTGCCCTCGTGCACGGGGCACCCCGTTCCGGGCCCACCTACCCGAGCCCCTGCCTCCGACCGGCCCGCGTTTCCCGACCGGCCCGCCGCTGGTGCGGCGGGCAGCCGGTCGTGGGGCCGTCGCGCAGGGTCCGGCGAGAGGCGGCGGGCTGCCCCGTGCGTGAGGGCAGCTCGAAAGGATGACGAACAGCACCACCGGTACCCGGCTCACGCCGGGTGGGGCCGACCAGCCGGCGGGCCGCCGCGGCCACGAGCGGTCAGGAGGCGCCGTCGGCGCGCAGCGGCAGGACGTTGGGGCGGGAGGTGTCGATCAACTGCCCGAGCACGGCGCTGATCTTGTCCGCCGGCATGGGCTTGAAGAAGTGGTACCCCTGGGCGGCGGTGCAACCCAGCTCGGTCAGGGCGAGCCGCTGCTCGGCGGTCTCCACCCCCTCGGCGACCACCCGCAGCCCCAGCTCGTGGGCGAGCCCGACGGTGGTCCGGACGATGGCCGCCGCCTCCGGGGAGTCGGCCATCCGGATCACGAACGAGCGGTCCACCTTCAGCTCGTCCACCGTGATCCGGGTCAGGAAGGTCAGCGACGAGAAGCCGGTGCCGAAGTCGTCCACCGCGAGCTGGACCCCCATCGTGCGCAGGGTGGCCAGCACCTCGTCGATGACCTCCAGCTCGCTCATCACCACCGTCTCGGTGATCTCCAGGACCAGCCGGTGCGCCGGAACCTGGTGCCGGCGCAGCAGCTCGGCGATGTCGGCCGGCAGCCGGGCGTCCAGCAGGCTGCGCGCCGAGAGGTTCACCGAGATGGGGACGTCCAGCCCCTCCCGCGCCCAGCCGGCGGCCACGGCGAGCGCCTTGTCCAGCACGTACCGGGTGAACGTGCCGAGCTGCTCGCTGTGCTCCACCGGGCGGATGAACTCGGCCGGGTTCAGCCAGCCCCGGCGCGGGTGCTGCCAGCGGATCAGCGCCTCCACCCCGGTCGGCGCCCCGGTTGCCAGGTCCACCGCCGGCTGCAACGCCAGCACGAGCTGGTCGTCGGCGGCGAGCGCCTCGCGCAGCTCGGCGAGCAGGGCGAGCTGGTCGGTGCTGGCCGCGTCCCGGGCGCTGTCGTACGCGGCGATGCTGCCGCCCCCGCCCTTGGCCTGGTACATGGCGATGTCGGCGCGGCGCAGCAGCTCGGTCAGGTCGGCGGTACCGGCGGCGGCCACCACCACCCCGACGGAGACCTCGACGGACATCCGTACGCCCGCCACCTCGGTCGGCGCGGCGAGCCGCTCGGCGATCTCCCGGGCCCGGCGCAGCGCGTACGTCAGCGGGGCGGACCGGTCGCCGACCACCGGGGCGGACGTCACCAGCAGGGCGAACTCGTCCCCGCCGAGCCGCCCGAGCAGTTCGTCGGTGCGGGTCAGCGTCCCCAGCCGGTCGGCGGTCAACCGCAGCAACTGGTCGCCGGCCGCGTGCCCGAGGGTGTCGTTGACCTCCTTGAACTGGTTGATGTCGAGCAGCAGCAGCGCCACCGGGTGCTCGTGGGCCAACTGCCGCAACGCCTGGTCACCCTGGCTGAGCATGGCCGCCCGGTTGAGCCGCCCGGTGAGCGGGTCGTGCACCGCCTCGTACGACGACCGCTCGGTCACCAGGCGCAGCTCCCGGTGCGTCGCCGCGTCGTGCAGGGCCGCCGCGAGGGCGTCGCCGAACGCGGCGACGGCGTCCCGCTCCCGGGCCCCGGGCGGCGCCGAGCGGGGGAAGAACAGGCGAAGCTCGCCGACCTCGGCCGAGCCGACGGCGAGCGGCCGGAACAGCTCGTGCTCGTCCGGGTCACGGCGGCGCGGCGGGTCGACCTCCTGGTCGGTGACCTGCCCGCCGGCGTCGCACCGGTACCGCCGCCAGGGGCCGTCGGCGCGGGCCACGTGCACCTCGACCGTCTCCGCGCCGAAGAGGTTGAGCGCGCCGGTGGCCGCCGCGGTGGCGACGCCGCCTTCCTCCAACTGGTTCAGGGCGGCGGTGGCCTCGGCGAACGCCCGCCAGGTCCGGCGTTCCTGGTCGGCTTTGAGCCGGTGCCGGTAGGTCTGCTGGAGCAGCCAGAGCAGCGGCGGGAGCAGCAGCAGCCAGCGCGCGTCGATCTCCAGCAGCGCCACCACGACCAGACCGACGACAATGTTGCCGACGAACATCAGCAGCTTGCCCCGGAGCGCGGCGAGCAGCGGCGTACCGATCGACATGCTGTGCCGCAGGCCGAGCATGACCCCGCCCAGCCAGGCCGTGACCAGCAGGTACGTCACCGATCCGGCGATCAGGGCCAGCGCCAGCCCGGGGGTGGGCCCGGCCAGCAGCGGCCGGCCCAGCGCGGTCGCCACCGAGGCGGCCAGCGCGGTCGCCGCCGAGAGCGAGGCGGCGATCCGGACGACCTCGACCAGCGGGCGGCGGTCGCTGGCGACCGACATCCCCCACCAGGCCAGTCCGGCGCCGAGCAGCGCGGCCGACGGCAGCCAGCCGGCGGGCACCAGGTACAGGCAGACGATCAGGGCGGCCTCGCCCCAGGTGATGCTGACCATGCCGGCCGAGGTGCGGAAGCGCAGCCGGGCCAACTGGGCCACCGCGAAGGCGGCCACGGCGATCCCGAAGCGGGCCGCGCCGGGCAGCGGGTCGTCCGCGGGCAGGCCGGTGGGGAGGGTCAGCCCGACCACGGCGGTCGTCACCGCGGTCAGCAGGACCGCGACGGTGAGCAGCAGGACGCGCGGCGGCGTACCGCGCAACCCGAGCCGGTCGAGCGGATCGCCGGCCCGGTCGGAGGTCACCGAACTCCTCCCTCGGCCGGTCGCCCAGCGGCCCGGCGGGCGGCCGGTGCGGTGAGTGTCATCGGCGCCCCCTTCCGCGCACGGCACGGGGAACGTCTGGTCCCCCCGGCGGAAGGCTAAGCCAAACCGGATGGTCGCAACAGGGGGCGACCATCCGGTTCGGCGTGAATCACGAGTGAACTACCCGTTCCGGTGCTGCTGATGCGCCTTGGCGGCTTTCGGTGAGGATTCCTGTGGGGAACCTCCGTCTGTCGGATCGAGGACTGCCGCCTCCGCCCGGGACGCCTCGGCCGGCACCGCCGCGTCGGCGAAGCTGGGGGGCAGCCGGCGCAGCCGCGCGTTCATGTTGCGGATCAGCAGCACGGTGACGGCGGCCAGCGCGAGGATGATGAAGAGGCCCATCGGCCCGGCCAGCCCACCCGTGCGGGTGTTACCGAAGTTGTTCTGTGCGAGCACCTGGGCGGCGGTCAGCATGGTTCCCTCCGTGGTACGGCTGGTCACCAGGGTAGCCCCGGCCCCGGATCACCGGGCACGGGTGGTCTCGCGGATCCCGGCGAACAGGTCGGACTCGGGCAGCGGGCTGTCGACCAGGGACTTGGCGAGCTGGAAGTCCTCCGTCGGCCAGGCCCGCTGCTGGAGCTCCATCGGCACGTGGAACCAGAAGCCGTCCGGGTCGACCTGGGTGGCGTGGGCGCGCAGCGCGTCGTCGCGGACCGGGAAGTACTCCGCGCACTCCACCCGGGTGGTGATCCGGGGGCCCTTGTCCGGCCGCTCCTCCCAACGCTTGAGCCACTCGTCGTACGGCGAGTCGAGGCCGGCGGCGAGCATCGCCTCGTGCAGCGCCATGATCTTGGCCTTGGAGAAGCCGATGTCGTAGTAGAGCTTCAGCGGCTGCCACGGCTCGCCCAGCTCCGGGTAGCGCGCCGGGTCGCCGGCCGCCTCGAACGCGGCCACGCTCACCCGGTGGCACATGATGTGGTCGGGGTGCGGGTAGCCGCCCTCCTCGTCGTACGTGGTGACGACGTGCGGACGGAACTGCCGCATCAGGCGCACCAGGGGCCCCGCCGCCACCTCGACGTCCTGGAGCCCGAAGCAGCCCTCCGGCAGCGGCGGCAGCGGGTCGCCCTCGGGCAGGCCCGAGTCCACGAAGCCCAGCCAGGCCTGGTCGACACCGAGGATGGCGCGTGCGGCGTCCATCTCGCCCCGGCGGATGTTGGCGATGTCGGCCCACACCTCCGGCCGGTCCAGCTTGGGGTTGAGCACGCTCCCGCGTTCCCCGCCGGTACACGTCACGACCAGGACGTCCACACCCTCGGCGACGTACTTCGCGGTGGTCGCGGCGCCCTTGCTCGACTCGTCGTCGGGGTGCGCGTGCACGGCCATGAGACGTAGTTGGTCTGCCAACGTCAGGGCTCCTCGTCTGTGCCCGCCGGTCGGGCCCGCCCGCCACGACAACCGCACTGTGCCAACCGCACTGTGACGACAGCCGTACTGACCTGCCATCCTTGATGCCGGACCGGGCTGGGAAGATGGACTCTAGCCATTCTTGCCGATGCCACCGACAACAACGCCAGGAGATACCCGCCGGTGACCGAGACGCACGCCACAATTCCTTCCGGCGCCCCCGTCTTCCCACCCGGGCGCTACGGCCACCGCCGCGCCCCCGCCCGGCGTCGCCGCACCCTGCTCGTCGGGCTCGTCCTGGTCGGCATGCTGACGGGCCTGACCCTGGTCGCGGTCCGCGACTACCAGCGGTACGGCGACCCGGCGTACGACGCCGAGGTGATCACGTACACCGGGATCACCGACGCGCAGATCCTGGTCGACTTCCGGGTCACCGTGCCGGAGGGCGGCTCCGCCGTCTGCGTGCTGCGGGCCCGGGACCGGGCCGGCGCCGAGGTGGCCCGGGAACAGGTGACGGTGACCGCCGACCCCGGCGAGCGACAGGTGACCACCCGGCACCGGCTCACCACCACCGGCCGGCCGTTCATCGGTGAGGTGATGCGCTGCCGACAGCCCGCCTGAGCGGCCCGGACGGCCCGGCGCACAGCGGTACCACGGGTAGGTTCCCCCGGTACGGCTGGTGATCGACGACACCCTCGGGTGCGCGGCACTGGTAACTTGGAAATTCACCTGTCAGCCAGTACCGCACAACCGAGGAGACCGCCTGTGTCCACCACTGACAACACGGCGCCCGCCACCTGGCTGTCCCAGGACGCGTACGACCGCCTCAAGGCCGAGCTGGACGAGCTGATCGCGGCGCGTCCGGTCATCGCCGCCGAGATCAACGCTCGGCGCGAGGAGGGCGACCTGCGGGAGAACGGTGGCTACCACGCCGCACGGGAGGAGCAGGGCAAGCAGGAGGGACGCATCCTCTACCTCAAGGAGCTCCTGCGTACCGCGCAGGTGGGCGAGGCGCCCAGCACCGACGCGGTGGCCCCCGGCATGGTGGTGACCATCTACTTCGACGACGACGCCGACGACACCGAGACCTTCCTGCTCGGGTCGCGGGAGATCTCCTCCACCACCGACCTGACCGTCTACAGCCCGGAGTCGGCCCTCGGCCAGGCGATCCTGGGCACCCGGTCCGGCCAGACCGTCACCTACACGGCGCCGAGCGGCGCCGACATCAAGGTGACCGTGGTGAGCTTCGAGCCGTTCTCCGGCTGACGACGGCCCGGCCGCACCCGAGGGGGTGCCCGGCCGGTACGCCAGGGCGGTCGACCACCCGTCGGCCGCCCTGACGCTGTCCGGCCAGCCCATCCCCCGCCGCCCCGACGGGCTCCCGCCGGCGGTCTCAGGACTCGCCGAGCAGACCCACCTGGTAGCCGCTCGCCCGCAGCGCGCCGATCAGCGTGTCGGAGTGCTCCACCCCACGGGTCTCCACCGACAGCGCCACCTCCACCTCGCCGAGCCGCAGGTGCGGGGTCGCCCGCTGGTGCACCACGTCGACGACGTTCGCCCGGTGCTCGGCGATCTGGGTGAGCAGCGAGGCGAGTTGGCCGGGCCGGTCCGAGCAGCGCACCGTCACCCGCAGGTAGCGGCCGGCGGCGGCGAGCCCGTGCTCGATCACCCGGAGCATCAGCAGCGGGTCGATGTTGCCGCCGGAGAGCACCGCGACCGTCGGCGTCCGCACCTCGACCACCCCGGCCAGTAGCGCCGCCACACCGGCCGCGCCGGCCGGCTCGACCACCTGCTTGCCCCGTTCCAGCAGCATCAGCAGCGCCCGGGAGATGTCCTCCTCGGTGACCGTGACGATCTCGTCGACCAGCTTGCGGACGTGCGCGAAGGTGATCTCCCCCGGGCAGCCGACCGCGATGCCGTCGGCGATCGTGGCGAAGGCCGACAGCGGCACCGGCATGCCGGCCGCGAGCGAGGGCGGGTACGCCGCCGCGCTGGCCGCCTGCACCCCGATCACCCGTACCTGGGGGCGCAGCGCCTTCGCCGCCACCGCGATCCCGGAGATCAGGCCGCCCCCGCCGACCCCGGTGACGATCGTCTGCACGTCCGGGCACTGTTCCAGGATCTCCAGCGCCACCGTGCCCTGACCGGCGATCACGTCCCGGTGGTCGAACGGGTGGATCAGCACCGCCCCGGTCCGCTCGGCGTAGCTGCGGGCGGCCACCAGGGACTCGTCGACGGTGTTGCCGACCAGTTCGATCTGGGCGCCGTACCCCTTGGTGGCGGCGACCTTCGGCAGCGGCGCGTTCACCGGCATGAAGACCGTGGCGTGGGTGCCGAGCAGGCCGGCGGCGAGCGCGACCCCCTGGGCGTGGTTGCCGGCGCTGGCCGCGACCACCCCCCGCGCCTTCTCCTGGGCCGAGAGCCGGGAGATCCGCACGTACGCCCCGCGCACCTTGTACGATCCGGCGCGCTGCACGTTCTCGCACTTGAGCCAGACCGGCCCGGCGAGCGCCGCGCTCAGCGGGCGGGAGGGCTCCAGCGGGGTGACCCGGGTGACGCCGGTGAGCAGTTCCCGGGCCGCCCGGACGTCGTCGAGACCGACCAGTTCCGTCATGCCCCCGATGGTCGCACCACACCGGCCGAGGCCGGTCGGGAGGTCAGGGCCGACCAGGCCGGTCAGGAGGTCGTGGCCGACCGGGCCGGTCAGGAGGTCGTGGCCGGCACGCGCGGGTAGCCGGGGGCGTGCCGGGGCCAGGGGGCGGCCAACTCGAACTGGCCGGCGACCCCGAGCAGCAGCAGCTCCGAGCCGGGCGGGCCGACGAGCTGCACCGCCACCGGCAGGCCGTCCGGCCGGCGGCCGACCGGCACCACGATCGCGGGCAGGCCGGCGACGTTCCAGGGCGCGGCGTACGGGGCGTACCGGATGTTGGTCAGCAGGTTCGACCGCCAGGACCGGCCCGACCAGCCGCCGGCCTCCGGCGGGGCGCTGGCCAGCGCGGGGGTGAGCAGCAGGTCCACCGAGTGGTCGGTGAAGAACCCGATCGACCGTTCCCGCCAGGCGGCCCGGTCGGCCTCCCGCACGTACCCCCGGCGCTGCGCCCAGTCGCCGAGCGCGACGTGCCGGCGGCTGCGCCGCTGGAGACGGCTCCGGTCGATCCCGGCGGCCCGCACGTCGGCCGCCGCCGCCGCGAACCAGGTCGCCAGCCCCTGGAGGCCGAGCGCGGTCGGGTACACCGGGTCGGCCGGCACCGCGTCGTGCCCGGCGGCGGCGAGCAGCCGGCCGGCGGCGGTGACCGCGTCCCGGTTCGGCGCGTCGGGGTGCACGCCGCGCACCGGGGAGCGCAGCGAGACCCCCACCCGCAGCCGCTGCGGCGGTACCAGCTTCTCCGGCCGGCGACCGGCCAGGATGGCGAAGCCGACCGCCGCGTCGGCGACGGTGGTGGCGAGCATGCCGTGCTCGGTGAGGCCGAACCAGTCCTCCGCGCCGAGCTGGCAGGGGACCACGCCCCGGCCCGGCTTCAGCCCGACCAGCCCGCAGCAGGCCGCCGGGATGCGGATCGAGCCGAGCCCGTCGTTGCCGTGCGCGATCGGCACCAGCCCGGCGGCGACCGCGGCGGCGGCCCCGCCGGAGGAGCCGCCGGGGGTCCGCGCCGGGTCCCAGGGGTTGCGGGTGACCGTGGGCCCCTCGTCGGTGATCCCCCAGAGGCCCAGCTCCGGCATCCGGGTCACGCCGAGGATCACCGCGCCGGCGCCGCGCAGCCGGCGGACCACCTCGTGGTCGGCCTCGGCGACGCCGGTGCGTACCGCCGCCGACCCGTTCCAGGTGGGCAGGCCGGCGACCGGGGTGTTCTCCTTGACCGCGACCGGCACCCCGGCCAGCGGCAGGTTCGCCAGGTCGTCCTGCTCGTCGACCTTCTCCGCCTCGGTGACCGCCTCGCCGCCCCGGACCGTACGGAACGCGGCGAGGTCGGCGTCGGCCCGGGCGATGTGGTCGAGATGGTCGGCGACGACCTGGGTGGCGGAGACGTCACCCCGCCGCACGCCCCGGGCGATCTGTTTGGCGGTCGCCCCGACCCAGGTCGTCGGCATGATGTCCGGCACTGCCACCCTCCCCAGCCAGCGGTCAGCCCAGCGCCTGCTCCAGGTCGGCGAGCAGGTCCTCGACCGTCTCGATGCCGACAGACAGTCGCACGAGATCGGCGGGAACTTCAAGCGGCGAGCCGGCGGCACTTGCGTGTGTCATCCGCCCCGGGTGCTCGATCAGGGATTCCACCCCGCCGAGTGACTCGGCGAGGACGAAGAGCCGCGCCCGGTTGCAGATCTCGACGGCGTGCTCCTCGCCGCCGGTGGCCCGGAACGAGATCATGCCGCCGAACCGGCGCATCTGCTTGGCGGCCACCTCGTGACCGGGGTGCGACGGCAGGCCCGGGTAGAGCACCTGGGCCACCTTCGGGTGCGACTCCAGGTAGGACGCGACCCGCTCGGCGTTGTCGCAGTGCCGGTCCATGCGTACGCCGAGGGTCTTGATGCCGCGCAGGGTGAGCCAGGCGTCGAAGGGGCCGTTGATCGCGCCCATCGCGTTCTGGTGGTACCGCAGTTCGTCCCCGAGGCCGGGGTCCGCGACCACCAGCGCGCCCCCGACCACGTCGGAGTGCCCGCCGACGTACTTGGTGGTCGAGTGGACCACCACGTCCGCGCCCAGGGCGAGCGGCTGCTGCAGGTACGGCGAGGCGAAGGTGTTGTCCACCACCAGCAACGCCCCGGCGTCGTGCGCCACGCTGGCGAGGGCGGCGATGTCGGCGATGCCGAGCAGCGGGTTGGTCGGCGTCTCGATCCAGACGATCTTCGTGCTGCCGGGCCGGATCGCGGCCCGCACCGCGTCCGGGTCGGAGACCTTCGCCGGCGTGTACGCCAGCCCCCACCGCTGCGCGACCCGGGCGAAGAGCCGGTACGTGCCGCCGTACGCGTCGTCCGGGATCACCACGTGGTCACCGGGGGCGCACACGCCCCGCAGCACCGTGTCCTCGGCGGCCAGACCACTGGCGAAGGCCAGCCCGACCCGGCCGCCCTCCAGCGCGGCCAGGCACTCCTGGAGCGCGTCCCGCGTCGGGTTGCCGGAGCGGCTGTACTCGTACCCCTGGCGGGGCGCGCCGACGGCGTCCTGGGCGTACGTGCTGGTCTGGTAGATCGGGGGGATCACCGCACCGGTCCGCGCCTCAGGTTCCTGACCGGCGTGGATGGCGAGTGTCTCGAAGCCGTGACTCATTCCCGACACGCTAGTCCGGTCACCCGCACCTCGGGCGGGTACCCGACGACGCACCACCCGCAGCGCCTACTCGGTCAGCTTTGGATGCGACGGCCCCGCCGCGACGATCCAGACGATACGTCGCTCCGGATCCGGGCAGTACCAGATCCGGCCACCGGCGGTCACCTCGTACTGCCACTGGAGCAGGGACCGGCTACCAACCTGCCGGGTGGCGAGAGCACCCCTGAGCCGGTGCTGCCGTGCCGGGTTCTCGGGTGCGGTGGGCCGTTCGGTGAGGACGACCCACGCCTCCCAGGTGTTGGACCGGGCCGGCTGGCAGAGTTCCTCCCAGCCCTTCGCCGCCTCGGAGGTCGCGAAACGCGCCTCCCATCCGCCGGGCCGTCCCGGCGGTGCGACCCGGTCACCGCGCTTGGCTGCCACTCGTCATGCCTCCGTCGGTCCAGGCACCGGGCCGTGGTCCTCCGACAACGGCTCGCTGAGCTCCCGGACGAGACCAGGATCGGTGTAGATGGCGGCGGTGGCCCGCCACTCCCGGATCGTCTGCGCCAGGACCGACCACTCACCGAGATCGGCCGAGATCCGTGCCGCGGTGACGAAGTCGGCGACGAACTGGGGAAGATCCGCCTCCGGCAGCAGCCGGAGCCAGGGGAACTCGTCGGTCAGTACCTCGACGGCCACCTCGTGGGGCAGGTGGGCCAGGGCATTGCGGAGAGCGCGGGCAGCGGCGACCGCACCCTCGCCGGCCGCCACGATCCGATCCTCCCGGGTCAACAACAACGCGGCCCCGTCCCGCCGGCGGACCCGTACGTCCCCCGAGTCGGCCAGCGCCGCCACGCTCTTGGGATCACGCTGCAACTCGCTCCACTGAACTTCCCTCGTAGCCACCACCCGCCAATTCTGAACTTTTTCAGACTCGGCGGCAAGTCAGACCGGCTTGACCGGGATCCCGAACCGGCTCTCGGAACCGTGCCGGCCTAACCTGCCTGGATGAGCGGCTGCGTGTTCTGCGGGATCGTGGCCGGGGACACCCCGGCCTTCCGGGTCACCGACGAGGCGGACGGGGTCGCGTTCCTGGACACCCGACCGGTCTTCAAGGGGCACGTGCTGGTGGTGCCCCGCCCCCACCTGGTGACCCTCAATGACCTGCCGGCGTCGGCGCTGCCCGGGTACTTCGCACTGGTCCGGCGGGTCGCGCTCGCGGTGGAGTCCGGTCTGGGCGCCGGCGGCACGTTCGTGGCGATGAACAACAAGGTGTCCCAGTCGGTGCCGCACCTGCACACCCACGTGGTGCCCCGGACGAAGGGAGACGGGCTGCGCGGCTTCTTCTGGCCCCGGACCCGGTACGCCGACGACGCCGAGGCACGGGAGCACGCCACCCGGATCGCCGCCGCCCTGAGCGGGTAAGCCGGGTGGGCGGGTAAGGAAGCGGGGCTCGCCGGTGTTGCAGGCGGGGAGAGGTACGAGAGGAGTTCCATCGTGTTCCTTCGTCGAGTGAAGGCCGACCTGCCCACCCCGGACCAGGCCCTACCGGGCCGGCCGCTGGCGATGCCGGTCGCCGACCGGCACGAGGTGCTGGGTACCCCGCTGAAGGGGCCGTTCCCGCCGGGCGCCCAGGTCGCGGTCTTCGGCATGGGCTGTTTCTGGGGCGCCGAGCGGCTGTTCTGGACCCTGCCCGGCGTGATCACCACCTCCGTCGGCTACGCGGGCGGGATCACCCCGAACCCGACGTACGAGGAGGTCTGCTCGGGGATGACCGGGCACGCCGAGGTGGTGCAGGTGGTGTACGACCCGGCGACGATCAGTTACGAGGACCTGCTCAAGGTCTTCTGGGAGAACCACGACCCGACGCAGGGCATGCGGCAGGGCAACGACGTCGGCACGCAGTACCGGTCGACCATCTACGCGACCACCGACGAGCAACTCGCCGCCGCACAGTCGTCCCGGGACGCGTTCGCCCCGATCGTGGCGCGGGCCGGCAAGGGTGACATCACCACCGAGATCGGCCGGCTGGGCGACTACTTCTTCGCGGAGACGTACCACCAGCAGTACCTGGCGCCGACGAAGAACCCGAACGGGTACTGCAACCACGGCCCGAACGGGCTGAGCTGCCCGGTCGGCGTGGCCCGTACCGCCGGCTGACGCCCGGACCGTCGGCCGGCGCCGACGGAAATGAGTTGATCATCACACCGGGGGCCCCGGGCGAACCGCCCGGGGCACCTCGGACCTCGCACGGGGCGCGGGTTACGAAGCTGTCCACTCGGAAACCCGGCAGTGTAGCAATTCTTCAAGAAACCGTTATCAGCTCAACGGGCAGTAACCGGAAAGCTCTGGCAGCATAGTCAGGCATGTGCGGACTGGCTGGGGAATTCCGCCGTGACGGGTCCCGCGCCGAGGTGGCGACGGTGGAGCGCATGGCGGCCACGATGAGCGACCGGGGCCCGGACGACAGCGGAGTGTGGTCCCAGGGGCCGGTGGCCCTCGGTCACCGCCGCCTCAAAATCATCGACCTCTCGGCGGCCAGCGGCCAACCCATCGTCGACTCCGCCGCCGGGCTCACCGGGGTCTTCAACGGCTGCATCTACAACTACCGCGAGCTGCGCGAGGAGTTGCAGGGCAAGGGGCACCGCTTCTTCTCCTCCGGGGACAGCGAGGTCGTGCTCAAGGCGTACGCCGAGTGGGGCACCGACTTCGTCGACCACCTGATCGGCATGTTCGCCGTGGCGATCACCGAACGGGACAGCGGCCGGCTGGTGCTGGCCCGCGACCGGCTCGGCATCAAGCCGCTCTACCTGGCCGAGACGCCGGGCGTGGTGCGGTTCGCCAGCACCCTGCCCGCCCTGCTCGCGGCGGGGGGCGTCGACACCACGATCGACCCGGTCGCGCTCGCCCACTACCTCAGCTTCCACAGCATCGTGCCGCCGCCCCGGACCATCCTGCGCGGGGTCGCCAAGCTGCCCCCGGCGACCGTCCGGGTGTACGAGCCCGACGGCCGGGTCGACGAGCGGGTCTACTGGGACCCCTCCTTCACCCGGCAGCCGGAGCGGGCCGGGTGGTCCGCCCGGGACTGGGAGGACGCCCTGCTGTCCTCGCTGACCACGGCGGTCCGCCGCCGGATGGTCGCCGACGTGCCGGTCGGGGTGCTGCTCTCCGGCGGGCTGGACTCCAGTCTGGTGGTGGCGCTGCTGGCCAACGAGGGTCAGCGCGGTCTGGCCACCTTCTCGATCGGCTTCGACGCGGTCGGCGGCCGGGAGGGCGACGAGTTCCGCTACTCGGACCTGGTCGCGAAGACCTTCGACACCGACCACCACCAGATCCGGGTCGCCGCCCGGGACCTGGTACCCCCGCTGGAGGCCGCGGTGGCGGCCATGGCCGAGCCGATGGTCAGCCACGACTGCGTGGCGTTCTACCTGCTCAGCCAGGAGGTCGCCAAGCACGTCAAGGTGGTCCAGTCCGGCCAGGGCGCGGACGAGATCCTCGGCGGCTACCACTGGTACCCCCCGCTGGCCTCGGTGGAGCGCGACGCCGCGTTGGCGACGTACGCCCGGGCGTTCTTCGACCGGGACGCGGCCGGCCTGGCCCGGGTGCTCGACCCGGCGTGGCTGGCCGACGGCGACCCGGCCCGCGAGTTCGTCGCGGCGCACCTGGGCCGGGCCGGCGCGGACACCGCCGTCGACGCCGGCCTGCGGCTCGACACCCAGATCATGCTGACCGACGACCCGGTCAAGCGGGTGGACAACATGACCATGGCGCACGGCCTGGAGGCCCGCGTCCCCTTCCTCGACCACGAGTTCGTCGAACTCGCGGCGACCTGCCCGCCGGAGCTGAAGCTCGCGCAGGGCGGCAAGGGGGTGCTCAAGGAGATCGGCCGGCGGGTGCTGCCGCACGAGGTCATCGACCGGCCGAAGGGCTACTTCCCGGTGCCGGGCCTGACCCACCTGGAGGGCAAGCTGCTCGACCGGGTACGCGACGCGCTGTCCGCGCCGGAGGCCCAACGCCGGAGCCTGTTCCGCACCGACTACGTGAAGACCCTGCTGGACGCCCCGAACGCCGAACTCACCCCGTTGAACGGAAACAAGCTGTGGCAGCTCGGACTCCTGGAAATGTGGCTCCAGAGCCACGGAATCGACTGACCGTGACCGACACCCTGGCGACCGGTGTGGCACGGACCGACCGGGGTCGTGGTCGTCGGAAATACGAACGGGTCGGTCCCGGCGGCGACCCGGTGGCCCCCGCCACCGGCCCGACCGACGAGGACACCGGCGAACGGTCCGGCGACGACTCCGGGGTGCTGCTCGACTGCGGCTGGGGCCGGCTGGTCTTCGGGCAGACCTTCACCGACCAGGCCGCCGTCGCGGCCGTGCTGCGCTCGGAGGCGGCCGGCGCCCGGGACATCTGCATCTACCTGCGCGACCCGCACGTGCTGGTCTCCCGGCTGCCCGACGAGCTCTTCATCGACCCGTCGCTGACCTACCGGCTGCCGCTGGGCCCCGGCCGGATGGCGCGGGAGGCCGGGGCGGCGCGGGCCGACGACGGGATCGGCGACCAGGCCCGACCGGCCGCCCCGGGCACCGGCCCGCTCGGTGAGCACGGCGACGTCCCCGGGCTGCGGATCCGGCGGTTGCGCGACGTCGCCGACGCGGACGCGGTGAACCGGATCTACGCCCGCAACGGGATGGTCACCGCCCCGGTCGAGGTGCTGGTCGCCAACGCCGCCACCGACCGGTTCCTGCACCTGGTCGCCGAGGCGCCGACCGGCGAGATCGTCGGCACCATCACCGGCATCGACCACGTGGCGGTCTTCGACGACCCGGAGAACGGGGCCAGCCTCTGGTGCCTGACCGTGGACTTCAACCAGGCCCCGCCCGGCACCGGCCAGGCCCTGCTGCTGGAGCTGGCGGCCCGGCTCACCGACCGGGGGCGGGCCTTCGTCGACCTCTCCGTCCTCGCCGAGAACGACGGGGCGATCCGGCTCTACGAGCGGCTCGGCTTCTACCGCACCGCCACGCTCTGCGTGAAACGGAAGAACCCGATCAACGAACGGCTCTTCCTGCCGGCCATGCCGGAGGGGTACGACGAGCTGAACCCGTACGCGAAGATCGTCGCCGACGAGGCGATGCGCCGGGGCATCCGGGTGGAGGTCACCGACCCGCACTGGGGCGAGCTGCGGCTGAGCAGCGGTGGCCGGACGGTCCTCACCCGGGAGTCGCTGTCCGAGCTGACCTCGGCGGTGGCGATGAGCCGCTGCGACGACAAGCGGGTCACCCGGCGGATCCTCACCGCCGCCGGGCTCCGGGTGCCGCGCGGGCGGACCGCGACCCGGGACGGCGCCGACGCCGCCTTCCTCGCCGAGGTGGGCCAGGTGGTGGTGAAGCCGGCGCGCGGCGAGCAGGGCAACGGCATCACGGTCGGGGTACGCACCCCGGAGGCGTTGGCCGGCGCCGTGGAGCTGGCCGCCCGGTTCTGCCCGGACGTGCTGATCGAGGAGATGCGCGCCGGTGAGGACCTGCGGGTCATCGTGATCGACCACGAGGTGGTGGCCGCCGCCGTGCGCCGCCCCGCCTCGATCACCGGGGACGGGACGCACGCCATCGCCGAGCTGATCGAGCGGCAGAGCCGCCGCCGGGCCGCCGCCACCGGCGGCGAGAGCCGCATCCCGGTCGACGACATGACCCGGGACGTGGTGGCCGAGGCCGGGTACGCGATGGACGACGTCCTGCCGCAGGGCGAGACCCTGGCGGTCCGGCGGACCGCGAACCTGCACACCGGCGGCACCATCCACGACGTGACCGGGGAGCTGCACCCGGTGATCGCCGAGGCGTGCGTGGCCGCCAGTCGGGCGCTGGACATCCCGGTGACCGGGCTGGACCTGCTGGTACCCGCGCCCGACCAGCCGGAGCACGTCTTCATCGAGGCCAACGAGCGGCCCGGACTGGCCAACCACGAGCCGCAGCCGACCGCCGAGCGCTTCGTGGACCTGCTCTTCCCCGGGACGAGGGCACCGCAACGACTCTGGTCCCCGGCCGGTGCGGCAACATCTGGGGCATGACCGTACGTACCATCGCCCCGCTCAAGCTCGACCTCGACTACCTGCAGCAGGTGTTGTTGGAGCTGCTGGAGATCCCCAGCCCGTCGGGGCGTACCGACCACGTGCAGCAGTACGTGGGTGAGCGGCTCTCGGCGCTGGGCATCTCCTCCACGCTGACCCGTCGGGGGGCGCTCAGCGCCTGCCTGGCCGGTCCCCGGCAGACCGGGGCGGACCGGGCGATCGTGGTGCACACCGACACCATCGGCGGGATGGTGAAGCGGCTGAAGGAGAACGGCCGGCTGGAACTCAAGCCGATCGGCACGCACAGCGCCCGCTTCGCCGAGGGCGCCCACGTCCGGATCTTCACCGACGACCTGGAGCGGGTGATCACCGGTCAGGTGCTGCCGTTGAAGGCCAGCGGTCACCGGTACAACGACGACGTGGACCTGCAGGGCGTCGGCTGGGAACACGTGGAGGTACGGGTCGACGAGCCGGTCGAGGACGTCGCCGGGCTGCGCGCGCTCGGCATCGACGCCGGGGACTTCGTGGCGATCCTGCCGACGGCGACCATCACCCCCAGCGGGTACGTCAAGTCCCGGCACCTGGACGACAAGGCCGGGGTGGCGGCGGTGCTGACCGCGTTCAAGGCGATGGTGGACGCCGGGGTGACCCCGGGGGTGAGCGCCCACCTGCTGGTCACGGTCACCGAGGAGATCGGGCACGGGGCGAGCCACGGCCTGGACCCGGACGTCGCCGAGATCGTCTCGGTGGACGCGGCGGTGGTCGCCCCCGGGCAGCAGTCCCGGGAGGACGCGGCGACCCTGGCGATGGGCGACGGGGTGGGCCCGTTCGACTACCACCTGACCCGCAAGCTCGCCGGGATCGCCGCCGAGCACGGGGTCGACCTGGTCCGGGACGTCTTCGACTACTACCGCTCGGACGTGGCGGCGGCGGTGGAGGCCGGCGCGCACGCCCGGGTGGCGTTGCTCGGCTTCGGCGTCGACGCCACCCACGGCCACGAGCGCACCCACCTGGACGGGCTGCGCCACCTGACCCAGTTGCTCTGCCTCTACCTGCAGAGCGACCTGGTCTTCCCGGAGTGGGACGCCGAGCCGGAGGGCGACCTCGCCGACTTCCCGTCGCTGTCCGTGCAGCCGGCCAGCGCGGAGGGCCCCCGCGAGGGCCCCATCGGCCTCGACTGAGCGGCGCGGAAGGGCCCCTGTCGACGCCCAGCCGTCGACAGGGGCCCTCCCCTTCCCTCCCTACCCGTGCAGGTCCTCGGACTCCAGCAGAGCGATCAGGGCGGTGGTCACCCGCAGCACCGCGTCACGGGCCGCCGGGTCCCGGTGCAGCCGGTTCTCCGCCCGGTCGGCGAGCTGCTCCAGCAGGGCCGCCGCGCGGGCCGCGTTGCCGTTGACACCGGCCTGCTCGGCCCGCCAGAGGCGGTCCTCCAGCCGCTCCCGGACGTACTCGGTGATCCGGCCGGCGGCGACGTACTCGGCGATCAGCTCGCGGAGGTCGGAGTACCAGGCCGGGTCGCGGGTGACGTCGCGGGGCAGGTGGCCGGCCTCGACGGCGGCGCGGGTCACCTGGAGCACCTGGTCGGCGTAGGCCGACACGCTCGGGTGGCGGGCGGCGAGCTGCGCGTCGGTCAGCGGCACCGAGCTGCCGTCGAGGAAGCAGAAGCCCGGCCCGCTGTTGCTGCCGCTGTTGACCCGCAGCGGCACCTCGTGCTGGGCGATGCGCAGGCCGCCGAGGGCGAGCCCGAGGTCGTCACGGGCCACGGCCGGCGGGGTGGCGGCGGTCATCTGGAGCTTCGGCGCGCTCGGCGGGAGCGTCCCGTGCTTCACCCAGGCGACCGTGTGGTCGTAGATCGCGTTCTGCACCATGTGCTGCGGCACCCGGGACAGCGCGGGCAACGCGCAGGTCTGCGGCTCACCCGGGTAGCCGCCGGGGTAGCTGCCGATGTCCCGCTTGCGCAGCGGGCCGTAGTCGGTGATCAGTTTCCAGTCGCCGTGCGAGGCGCCGGCCACCTCCCACGAGCGCAGCACCGGCGAGTCGACCTGGGCGCGGGCGGCGGCGGAGAAGATCCCGCTGGCGACGTCCCCCTCGGCGTTGATCCGGAACACCGGCGTACCCAGGTCGGTGCGCAGCACCCCGCCGCCGCCGTGCAGGACCACCGCGTCGAGGACGTTCGCCGCCGGCTGCACCCCGTTGTAGTAGTTGGCGAGGCGGCCGGCCGACTGGGAGTGCCCGGTGGCGATGACGTAGTCGGGCTTCGGGAGTTTGCCGAGCGGGGCGACGCCGGAGGGGTTGCGCACCGCCTTCACCGCCTGGCTGAAGATGTCGTACGAGAGGCTGTCGTCGGTGACGTTGCCGCCCACGGTGACGTCGAGCGCCCCGTACCGGGTCGGGCTCCACGCCTTGAGCCCGGTCGCCGAGTGCAGGCCGGCCCGCTGCGCGGAGACACCCACCCAGGCGTACCCCTCGCGGATGAAGTGCTCGTGCGACTGGAACCAGTCGACCTCCTGGTCCCACTGGTTGCTGACGTTGGTCCACTCGGCGATCACCACGCCGTTGAACTTCTTCGCCGCCGCCGGCCGCCGCACCACGAGCCGGGTGCCGTACGGCTGGTCGGTGCCGAGGACGGCGGCCGGCCCGGTGCCCTGGGGCGCGTAGCGGGTCGCCGTACCGAAGAGGAAGAACTCCTCCTCGACGTAGCCGGCGGCGGCGAGATTGACGTCGGTGGCGAGGAACGGGTAGCCCCGGTCGGGGTGCCCGACGGCGGTGGTCCGGGGGATCGGCCCGGCGACCACGGCGGCGGCGACGTCGTCGCCGGTGGCGGTGGAGGGGCGGGCCGGCGCGGCGGGGTCGGCGGCGGGGTCGGCCGCCACGGCGGGCGGGGCGACCGGCACGGTCAGCGCGCCGACCAGGCCCAGGGCGACCAGCGAGCGGGGTGTGTGTCGACGAATCGTGGCCAGGACAGACAAGGTTCACCTCACGGTGGCGGCGGCCGGGGCGGCGACCCGGCCTGGTGAAGGGTCTGTGCGATCGCGGGTGGTGGGGTGAGGATCGGGTCGGGTCGGGCGCGGTCGGCGGCGCGCCCGGACGAACGGGAGGATGGTGACGTAACGCGCAAGTTTCGCAGGCGTTACAGCTTGCCCGAGACAGTAACGCTCGGGACAGGCGAAAGATAGAGCGCCAACGCTCGAACTTTCGATGAGATCGGCAAAAGTCGGCCGGCAGGGCTCCCCGGCCGCGCGCGTGAGTCCGGCCACCCCGGCCGGCGAAGCCGAAAAAGGAGTACCGGATCCCCCCGGAACCTGGGTAGCGTGGCGGTACACGGGAAAGGAGGTGGTCCAGACTTGTATAGCAATCGGACTCGTGAGGTGGCTGTCCGCTAGCCGCTGTCCTCGACAGTGAAACCGTCCGCCGCGAGGCGGGCACCAGCACCATCGTCGAGACCGTGTGGCAGCGGTGCGGCGAAACCACGACAGCCACCCGACCCCCGGGGTGCCGGCCCAGTCCAGTCGGCCCGCGCGTGAGCGCGGAAGCCCCGGGGGTCGCTTCATGTCCACCCCCCGCCCCCGGAGGGATCAGGCGTGTCCATGCGTGAGCTGGTGGTGCTGGGGACGGCCAGCCAGACGCCGACCCGGCAGCGCAACCACAACGGGTACGTGCTGCGCTGGGACGGCGAGGTGATCCTCTTCGACCCGGGCGAGGGCAGCCAGCGGCAGCTCCTGCACACCGGGGTCACCGCCACCGACCTGACCCGGATCTGCGTCACCCACTTCCACGGCGACCACTGCCTCGGGCTGCCCGGCATGATCCAGCGACTCTCCCTGGACCGGGTCCCCCACCCCGTGCCGGTGCACTTCCCCGCCGGCGGCGCCGAGTACTTCGCCCGGCTGCGCCACGCCAGCTCCTTCCACGAGACCGCCGAGCTGGCCGTCGAGCCGATCGTCAGCGACGGGCAGCGGATCGACCTGCGCTGCGGCACCCTGGAGGCCCGCCGGCTCCGCCACCCGATCGAGACCTACGGGTACCGCCTCGTCGAGCCGGACGGGGTCCGGACGCTGCCGGACCGGCTGGCCGGGTACGGCATCTCCGGGCCGGCGGTCGGCGAGCTGCTCCGCGTCGGCCACCTCGACGTCGACGGGCGGCGCGTGACCCGGGGCCAGGTCAGCGAGGCCCGGCCCGGTCAGCGGTTCGCCTTCGTCATGGACACCGGCCTCTGCGACGGCGTGTACGCCCTGGCCGAGCGGGCCGACCTGCTGGTCATCGAGGCGACCTTCCTGACCTCCGAGGCCGCCCTCGCCGCCGAGGTCGGGCACCTGACCGCCGCCCAGGCCGCCCGGGTGGCCACCGAGTCGGGGGTACGCCGGCTCGTGCTCACCCACTTCTCCCAGCGGTACGCCGACCCGGCCCGGTTCGTCGCCGAGGCCCGCGAGCACTTCACCGGTGACCTGGTGGTCGCGACGGATCTGAGCACCGTGCCGGTCCCGCCCCGGGCGGTAGCCTCGGCGGGGTGACCGTCACTCTCCGCACGCCGACCGCCGACGATCTCGCCCCGGTGGGGGCCCTGCACCAGCGGTCCCGGGTGGCGGCGTACTCCCCGTTCCTGCCCCCGGAGTCGCTGGCCGAGCCGGGTCCGGAGGCGATGGGGCACTACTGGGTGGAACGGTGGACGTGGGAGCGCGACACGCACCGGATGATGGTCGCCGAGCGCGACGGCCGCCTGGTCGGCTTCAGCTACCTCGGCCCGGACGACGCGGGTGACCCGCAGACCGGCCTGCTCAACGCCATCCACCTCGACCCGGCCGAGCGGGGCCGGGGCACCGGCCGGGCGCTGATGGTCGACGCGCTGGCCGCGATGCGGGAGGCCGGCTGGCACCGGGGGGCACTCTGGGTGCTGGCCGGCAACTCCCCGGCCCGCCGCTTCTACGAACGCGGCGGGTGGCGGCCCACCGGCGAGCGCCGCGCGGAGCTGATCGGCCACACCCGCACCCCCCAGCTCCGCTACACCCGCCCGGTGTAAGGAAGGGCCCCCTCTTAACGCATCCGGTAGAGAGGGGTTCCCTTCTCACCCCGCCACGCCCGGCGGGCGGGCGCGGCGGGTGAGAGCGGCGCGGGTGGGTGGAGCAGGAGGTGAGTGGGTGGAGCGGAAATGGGTGGGGTCAGCGGGCGCCGAGGTGGGCGAGCAGGTCCTGCCGGGTGAGCACGCCCTTCGGCTTACCGTCGACCAGGACCAGCGCGGCGTCGGACTTCTCCAGCAGGCCGACCGCCTCGCTCACCGGCTGGCCGCCACCGATCATCGGCAGCGGCTCGGTCATGTGCCGCTCGATGGTGTCGTGCAGGTGGGCCTGCCCGGTGAAGAGGGCGTCGAGCAGGTCCCGCTCGGCGATCGAGCCGGCCACCTCGCCGGTGACCACCGGCGGCTCGGCCTTGAGCACCGGGAGCTGGGAGACGCCGTACTCGCGCATGTAGTCGATCGCGTCCCGGACCGTCTCGGTCGGGTGCACGTGCACCAGCTCGGGCAGCCCACCGGGCTTGCTGGCCAGGGCGTCCGCCACGGTCGGCTCGGTGTCGTCGGTGGTCAGGAAGCCGTACCGGGCCATCCAGGCGTCGTTGAAGATCTTGGAAAGGTACCCCTTGCCGCTGTCCGGCAGGAGAACCACGACCACGTCGTCCGGGCCGGCCTCACGGGCCACCTCCAGCGCGGCGACCACGGCCATCCCGCAGGAGCCGCCGACCAGCAGCCCCTCCTCCCGGGCCAGCCGCCGGGTCATCTCGAACGAGGCCTTGTCCGACACCTCGACGATCCGGTCGGCGATCTCCCGGTCGTACGTGGTCGGCCAGAAGTCCTCCCCGACCCCCTCGACCAGGTACGGCCGACCGGTCCCGCCGGAGTAGACCGAACCCTCGGGGTCGGCGCCGACCACCTGCACCCGCCCCTGCGAGGCCTCCTTGAGGTACCGCCCGATGCCGGAGATGGTGCCGCCGGTGCCCACCCCGGCCACGAAGTGGGTGATCTTCCCGGCGGTCTGCTCCCACAGCTCCGGGCCGGTCGTCTCGTAGTGCGAGCGCGGGTTCGCCGGGTTGCTGTACTGGTCGGGCTTCCAGGCGCCGGGGATCTCCCGGGCCAGCCGGTCGGAGACGTTGTAGTACGAGCGCGGGTCCTCCGGGGCGACGGCGGTCGGGCAGACCACCACCTCGGCGCCGTACGCCCGCAGCACGTCCTGCTTGTCCTGGCTGACCTTGTCCGGGCAGACGAAGACGCACTTGTAGCCCTTGAGCTGGGCCACCAGGGCCAGCCCGACGCCGGTGTTGCCGCTGGTCGGCTCGACGATCGTGCCGCCGGGACGGAGGATCCCGGCGGCCTCGGCGTCCTCGACCATGCGCAGCGCGATCCGGTCCTTCACCGATCCGCCGGGGTTGAGGTACTCGACCTTGGCCAGCACGGTCGCCCGGATCCCGGCCGCGACGTTACGCAGCCGCACCAGGGGTGTGTTGCCGATCATCTCGACGACGTTGTCGTAGTACTGCACCTCGTTGTGTCCCTCACTCCGGCACCGGCGACTACGCCGGGGCATCCGGCCTCGTCGCGCCCAGCCTACGTGGGGTCAGGGCACCGCGTGTCCGGGGATGACGGAGGCACGGGCCGTCTCCCACTCCAGGAACCGCTCGGTCTCGGCCAGCACCGTGCCGGCCAGCCAGGTCACGACCACCGCGTCGTCCACCAGACCGAAGACGGTCAGCATCAGCTCCGGCACCAGGTCCACCGGGGAGGCGACGTACGCCACCGCGGCGGTCATCAGGGCCAGCCGGAGGCCGCCGTCGTACTCCCCGCGCATGCTGGCCCGGATCATCCGGGGCAGGGCCGCCAGGCGGGCGCCCAGCGACGGCCCGCCCCGGGCCCCGGCCGCCAACGCCCGGGCCAGCGCGGTGAACGCCGCGGTCCGCTTCAGGTTCTTGTTCATCGTGAGGCCCCTTCTCTCCGCCCGACCATCGTGCGCGCCGCGCGCAACACCCGCCGATGCCGGGCGCCGTCGACGCCGTCGGGCGTCATCGACGAGCGACACTCCGAATCGGGACCCGCGAACGGTCGGTTTCCCGGCACCCGCCCGCCGCCGCGAGGACAGCCGGCTGTCGTACCGGCGCGTTAGTGTCGTGGTATGGGGGTCGCTGGTTCCGCCGTACCGATTGTTCCACGCCGGCCTGTTCCACGCCGAAGTCGCGTCCGGCAGATCGCCCGGGTCGCGGCGATCGGCACGGGCGCCACCGCGGCGGCGCTCGCCGCGACCACCGGCGTGCTCCTCGGGCAGGCCCGCCAGGCCCGGCGCACCATCCCGGCCGCCGAGGCGCCCCCGCCCCGCTGCGACGGCGTCTACGGCCCGAAGTTCCCCGGCCGGCCGCTGACCGTGGTGATCCTCGGCGACTCCTCCGCCGCCGGCTACGGCGTGCACCGCCGCCGGGAGACCCCCGGTGCGCTGCTGGCCACCGGGCTCTCCCGCCGGCTGCGCCGGCCGGTGCGGCTGCACCGGTACGCGGTGGTGGGTTCCCTGTCGTCCGGGCTGAAGCCGCAGGTCGAGTCGGCGCTGGAGCACTCCCCGGACGTCGCGGTGATCCTGGTCGGCGGCAACGACGTCACCAACCGCAGCCCGTTCGCGGTCGCCGTGCGGCACCTGGTCGGCGCGGTCCGCACCCTGCGCGAAGCCGGCTGCGAGGTGGTCGTCGGCACCTGCCCCGACCTGGGCGCGATCCGGCCCATCCAGCCGCCGCTGCGGTGGCTGGCCCGGCGCTGGAGCCGGCAGTTGGCGGCGGCCCAGACGGTGGCGGTGGTGGAGGCCGGCGGCTGGACGGTCTCCCTCGGTGACCTGCTGGGCCCCCGGTTCACCGCCGAGCCCACCCGGATGTTCGCCTGGGACCGGTTCCACCCGTCCGCCGAGGGGTACGCGATGGCCGCCGCCGCGCTGCTGCCGACCGTGCTGGCCGCCCTCGGCACCGGCCCGGAACGGCGTCCGCTGACCCTCGGCGAGGGGGTCCGGTCGCTGCCCCAGGCGGCCCAGGAGGCCGCCCGCCACGCCGGCACGGAGGTCAGCGGCACCCAGGTCAGCGGCCGGGAGCGCGGGCCGGCGGGTCGCTGGGCACAGCTACGCCGCCGTACCCTCTTCGGAGCCGGACCGGTGCCGGCCGGTGGCACGGCCGCCGCCGAGCCGGGACCGACCGGCACCGGCTCCACCGTCACCGAGTCCGCCGGCACCGAGTCCGCCGGCACCGAGTCGCGCACCGTGGAGGGACTGACATGAGCGGTCAGATCAGCAGCGGCCGGCTCGCGGCCCGGCTCGGCCGGGCGGCGGCACTCTCCATGGTCGCCGGCACGGTGGGCGGGGCCGCGCTGCTCGCCGGCGAGGCCATCGCCGCCCGCAGCCGGCGGTACGCCCAGCCGGAGCTGGGCCTCGCCCTGCGGGCCACGATCGGGCGGCCGGGCGCGCAGCCGCTGCGGCTGGTGCTGCTCGGCGACTCGTCCGCGCTCGGCGTCGGGGTGGAGCGGCTGGCGGACACCATCGGCGGTCAACTGGCGCACCTGCTCGCCGAGGGGCCGACCGGCCGGCAGGTGCACCTGTCCAGCGTCGGGGTCTCCGGCTCGCGCTCGGCGGACCTGGCGACCCAGGTGGCCCGCGCCCTGCTCGGTGAGCGCCCCGACGTGGCCCTGATCCTGATCGGCGCGAACGACGCCACCGGCCTGCGCCGCCCCGCCGAGGCCGCCGCGTACCTCGGCTCGGCGGTGCGCCGGCTGCGGGAGGCCCGGGTCGAGGTGGTCGTCGGCACCTGCCCCGACCTGGGCGCGGTCCGGGCGATCGCGCCGCCGCTGCGCCAGGTGGTCGGCTGGTCCGGCCGACGGATCGCGTACGCCCAGACGGTCGCCACCCTGGAGGCCGGCGGCACGGTGGTCGACCTGGCCACCGAGGCCGGCCCGGTCTTCCGGGCGGACGCCGGGACGCTCTGCCACGACAGCTTCCACCCCTCCGCTGACGGGTACCGGGTCTGGGCGCACGCGCTGCTGCCGGCGGTCGCCGCCGCCGCAGCCGTCACCGCCCGGCACTGACCCCCACCCAGCGCTGATTCCTCACCCGGCGCTGCCCCCTGCCCGGCACCTGACACCGGCCGGCGGCGCGCCGGCCCGGGTGACTTTTCCCGCGACCGTGGCCGCTTCCCGGTAAGTTACCGGCGGGTTAACCTGTGGGGATGCCGACCGAGTCGTCCCGCGACGCCGTCATCGTCGCCACCACCCGTTCCCCCATCGGCCGGGCGCACAAGGGCTCCCTGCGCGACGTCCGCCCCGACGACCTGGCCGCCACCATCGTCCGGGCCGCCCTGGACAAGGTCCCCCAGCTCGATCCGACCGAGATCGACGACCTGTACCTGGGCTGCGGCCTGCCCGGTGGCGAGCAGGGCTTCAACCTGGGCCGGGTGGTGGCCACTCTGCTCGGGCTGGACGGCCTGCCCGCGGCGACCCTGACCCGGTACTGCGCCTCCAGCCTCCAGACCACCCGGATGGCGATGCACGCGATCCGGGCCGGCGAGGGGGACGTCTTCGTCTCCGCCGGGGTCGAGTGCGTCTCCCGGTACGCCCGGGGCAACTCGGACAGCCTGCCGCCCGAGGCGCAGGCCCTAGTCGGCGGCGGCTGGGAGAACCCACGCTTCGCGGCGGCCCGGGAGCGCTCGGCCCGGCGGGCCCAGGGCGGCGCGGAGGTCTGGGCTGACCCGCGCGAGGCCGGCGACCTGCCGGACATCTACCTGGCGATGGGGCAGACCGCGGAGAACCTCGCCGAGGTGTACGACGTGACCCGCGCCGACATGGACGCCTTCGGGGTACGCAGCCAGAACCTCGCCGAGAAGGCGATCGCCGACGGCTTCTGGGCCCGCGAGATCACCCCGGTGACCACTCCGGACGGCACGGTGGTGAGCGCCGACGACGGCCCACGTGCCGGGGTGACGCTGGAGGCGGTGGCCGGCCTGAAGCCGGTGTTCCGCCCGGACGGCCGGATCACCGCCGGCAACTGCTGCCCGCTCAACGACGGGGCGGCGGCGGTGGTCGTGATGAGCGCCCAGCGGGCCCGGGACCTGGGGATCACCCCGCTGGCGCGGATCGTCTCCACCGGGGTCACCGCCCTCTCCCCCGAGATCATGGGGCTGGGCCCGGTCGAGGCGTCGCGGCAGGCGCTGCGGCGGGCCGGGATGACCATCGACGACGTCGACCTGGTGGAGATCAACGAGGCGTTCGCCGCCCAGGTGATCCCCTCGTACCGGCAGCTCGGCGTCCCGGAGGAGAAGCTCAACGTGATGGGCGGGGCGATCGCGGTCGGGCACCCGTTCGGCATGACCGGCGCCCGGATCACCGGCACCCTGCTCAACGCCCTGCAGTGGCACGACCGCAGCATCGGCCTGGAGACCATGTGCGTCGGCGGCGGCCAGGGCATGGCCATGATCCTCGAACGCCTCTCCTAACCCACCCACCCCGCCCTCCCCCACCCCCGCCTCCCCGGGACGGGGTTGATCATGAGGTTGACGGCAGCCACCGACGGCCTACCGCACGGCAACTCCATGATCGCCGCCCCCGGGGCGAGCGGGGTGGGTGGGGTGGGGTCAGAGGGTTTGTCGGGTGGCGGTGACCTGGTCGGTGGCGTGGGCCAGGGTGGCGGCCGGGGCGCCGGCGGCCACCAGGTCGGCGGCGACCACCCGGACCTGGTCGGGCAGGACGAGGTCGTTGTCCAGCCGGGGTACCGTCCGGCGGGGCCGGCCCTCCACGTCGGCGGTCAGGTTGGCGATCTCCTGCACCAGCCGGTGCACCAGGTCGGCCCGGGAGACGTTGCCGCCGGCGGCGGGGGCCGCCCAGCGCGGCTGCTGCCAGTGCCCCACCTGACGGACCAGCAGGTCCACCGCCCGGTCCAGGTCGGTGTCGGCCGGGTCGGGGCCGGGAACACCCTGTGCTGCGCTCATCGCGCCGAGTCTACGGCCGGCCCGACCACCCCCGGAACGACCGGCGCCCGCCACCGCGGAACGCGGGGCGGGCGCCGGTCGACGGCGACGGTCAGTCGTCGCCCTGGAAGTAGCTCAACAGCCGCAGGATCTCGATGTAGAGCCAGATCAGGCTGACCAGGATGCCGAAGGCGGCCGTCCAGGAGTAGCGCTGGGGCAGCCCCATCCGGACGCCTTCCTCCACCTCGTGGAAGCTGAGCACGAAGCTCAGGGCGGCGACCGCGATGCAGACCAGGCTGAAGCCGATGGCGAGCGGGCTACCGTCCCGCAGGCCGGTGTTGATGCCGAAGAGGGCCAGCACCAGGTTGATCATCATGACCGCGAAGAGGCCGACCATCACCGCGATCATGCCCTTGACGAACTTCGGGGTGGCCCGGATGACGCGCGCCTTGTACAGGATCGCCATCAGGAAGAACACCCCGAAGGTGGCGGTCACCGCCTGGAGCACGATGCCCTGGTACAGCGTCTCGAAGAACTTGCTGACCAGACCGACGAAGACACCTTCGACGACGGCGTACGTGACCACCAGCGCCGGGTTGGCCATCCGGGAGAAGGAGATGATCATGCCCAGCACCAGGCCGACGATCGCGGCGCCGATCCAGGCCGGACCGAGCAGCGCGTCGGGCACCAGCACCCAGGCCGCCGAGGCCGCGGCCCCGACGATCGCCAGCAGGATGACGGTCTTGACCACCACGTCGTCGATCGACATCGGGGCGACGGTCGGCGGCGCGGCCGGGTAGCCGACAGCGCCCGGGTACTGCTGCTGCGGATAGCCGGGCTGTCCGTACGGCCCGGGCGGAGCGTACCCGGCGGCACGCTCCCGCTCGGCCGCCTGACCGAGGCGGGCGAGCACCGGGTTCGAAGTCTTCACTTTCAGGCCTCCCTCAGGGGGTCGTCGCACGTGAACGTGCACCTTCAAGAGTAAACGCACGAGGCTGCAACGTGCAGATCGGTAAGCTGAAGGGAAGCTGAGAGTGTCGGTGCCCGGGGCGGGGGTCGAACCCGCACGCCTTGCGGCAGCCGCTTTTAAGGCGGCCGTGTCTGCCGTTCCACCACCCGGGCAGGGCGGACCGACGCGGAGTGACACGCGGCGGTGCAGTGTCACGGTAACCGGTCCCGGCCGGGCCGGCGTACCCCGTCGGCACCGGAACACTAGGGTCGAGCCGTGACCAGCACAGCCGCCACGTCAGCCGAGGCCGGTCGGGGCGACGCGAGCCCGCCCGACGGTCCGGCGGCGCGGGAGGGCCGGTCCGCCCGGTGGCTCGCCGCCGTCGACCGGTACCGTGCCCGCCTGTTCGCCGCCGTCGTCCGGCACCGCGCCGACCTGCTCGTGGCGCTGTTCTTCGTGCTCCTGGCCGGCTGGCTGACGCACGGGCTCTGGCCGGACCCGGGCCGCCGGGTGCTGGCCCTCAACCCGGCCGACCAGGCCCTGTACGAGTGGTTCCTGGCGGTGGACGCGCGGGCGCTGCTGGGCGACTTCGGCCTGCTCACCGAGAAGTTGAACGCCCCCGACGGGGTGAACCTGATGACCAACACGACGGTCATCGCGCTCGGGATCGCCTTCGCCCCGGTCACCCTGCTGTTCGGGGCACCCGTCACCTTCGCCCTGCTCGCGGCGGCGAACCTGGCCGGTACCGCGATCGCGTGGCACCTGCTGTTCACCCGGGTGCTGCGGGCCCGGCGGCTCGCCGCCGCCCTCGGCGCGGGGCTGGCCGGTTTCGGGCCGGGCATGGTCTCGCAGACCAACAGTCACCTGCACATGACCGCCCAGTGGCTGGTACCGGTGATCGTCTGGCTGGTGGTCCGGCTGCTGCGCGCGGCGGACCCGGCCACGCCGGGCCCCGACGGCCGGCCCGCCGGCCTCGACCGGCGCCGGCTGCTCACCTCGTCGCTCGGGCTGGCGGTGGCGGTCAGCACGCAGATCTTCGTCGGCGAGGAGGTGGTCTTCCTCGCCGCGGTCACCCTGATCGTGATGACCCTGACCTACGCGGTCGCCGACCGACCGCTGGTCCGCCGGGCACTGCCCGGCTTCGCCGGCGGGCTGCTGGTCGCCGCCGGGCTCTCGCTGGTCGCGGTGGGCTACCCGCTCTGGTTCCAGTTCGCCGGGCCGCAGGGGGTCGCCGACGGGATGTTCAGCCCGTACTACTTCTCGGCCGACCTGGCCAGTTGGTGGACGTTCTCCCCGCTGTCCGTGGCCGGCGACGCCGAGGCGGCCCGGCTGACCACCGGCCCGGCCGAGTACAACACCTTCCTCGGCTGGCCGCTGCTGCTGGTCACCGTGGCCGGCACGGGCTGGCTGCTCACCGCCGGCCGTACCCCGGACCGGCCGGGACGCCGTCCGCTGGTGCTCGCCTGCCTGGTCGCGGCGCTGCTGATGGGGGCGCTCTCGCTCGGCCCCGACCTGGTGGTCGACGGCGACCGGACCGCCGTGCCGGGGCCGTACGCCCTGCTCCTCGGCCTGCCGGTGGTGGACGGCGCGCTACCGATGCGGTTCGCCCTCGCCGTGCTCCCGCTGGCCGGCACGATCCTGACGCTGGCGGTGGACCGGGCGCTGCGCGGCGGCGGGCCGGCCCGCCGGATCGTCCCGGCGGCCGTCGTGGTGGCGCTGCTGCCGGTGCTGCCCACCCCGCTGCCCACGGCGGACCGGCCGCCGCTGCCGGAGTTCGTCGCCGGTGGGCACTGGCGGGAGTGCGTACCGCCCGGTGGGGTGCTGGTGCCGGTGCCGCTGCCCACCCCGAAGGAGCCCTGGCCGATGCGCTGGGCCGCCGCGGCCGACGCCGAGTTCGCCCTGCCCGAGGGGTTCTTCATCGGCCCGTACGGCCGGGGCGGGACGGCGGCGATGGGGACGTTCAAGCGGCCCACCTCCGCGCTGCTCGCCGACGTCGCGAAGAACGGGGTGCCGCCCCTGGTCGACGACGCGCAGCGGGAACGGGCGGCGCGGGACGCGGACTTCTGGGGCGCCTCCTGCGTGGCCGTCACCGACGACGCGCCGCACGCGGGAAGCCTGCGCGACACGCTGGAACAGCTCTACGGCCCGGGTACCCGGATCGCCGACGCCTGGACCTGGCGGCCCTGACCACCGGAACCGGAGGTTAGGAAGGGGCCCCTTCACTACCGAAAGCGTTAAGAAGGGGCCCTTCCTTACACCTCAGGCCTGGCCGGTGCGCAGGGGCTGGGAGGCCACCTCGAACTCCTCGCGCGGGTCGTGCAACTGGCCGAGCGCGACCACCTCACGCTTGAGGAAGAACGCCAGCGACCAGTCGACCACCACCCGGACCTTCCGGTTCAGGGAGGGGATCCGGCTCATGTGGTACGTCCGGTGCATGAACCACGCCGGCCAGCCGGTCATCTTGATGCCGTACACCTGGGCGACGCCCTTGTGCAGGCCGAGGCTGGCCACGCTGCCGGCGTGCTTGTGCTGGTAGTTGACCGGCTCCCGGCCGCGCACCACGTTCGCGATGTTGTCGGCCATCCGGGCGGCCTGGCGGACGGCGTGCTGGGCGCTGGGCGAGCAGAAGTTGCCCGGCTCCTTGGTCAGGTCCGGCACCGCCGCGCAGTCCCCGGCGCTCCACGCGCCCTCGACCACGGTGTCCCCGTCCACCACCTGGAGGGTGGGCAGGCAGGTGACCCGACGCCGCTCGTCGCGGGGGAAGTCGGTGGCGTCCAGCATCGGCGACGGCTTGACGCCGGCCGTCCAGACGATGGTGTCCGAGCGGAAGCTGTCCCCGTCGGAGAGCGTGACCATCCCGTCGACGCAGGATTCCAGGCGGGTGTCCAGCCGGATGTCCATGTTCCGCTTCAGCAACTGCTGCACCGTGTAGGCGCCCATGTCCCGGTCGACCTCGGGCAGCACCCGCTGGGTCGCCTCGACCAGCACCCAGCGCATGTCGTCGGCCTTCAGCTCCGGGTAGTACCGCAGCGCGTCCCGGGCCATGTCCTCCATCTCGGCGAGCGCCTCGATGCCGGCGTACCCGCCGCCGACGAAGGTGAAGGTCAGCGCGGAGCGGCGGACCTCCGGGTCCGGGGTGGCGGCGGCCACGTCGAGCCGGTCCAGCACGTGGTTGCGCAGGTAGATGGCCTCACCGATGGTCTTGAACCCGATGCCGTGCTCGTGCAGGCCGGGGATCGGCAGGGTGCGGGAGACCGAGCCGGGGGCCACCACCACGTGGTCGTAGGGGATCTCCCGGGGCGGGCCGGCGATCGGCTGCACGGTCGCGACCTTGCGGTCGTGCTCGATCCGGGTGACCGCGCCCGCCACGACGGTGCACCGGCGCAACTCGCGTCGCAGCGGCACCACGGAGTGGCGGGGGGAGATGTTGCCGGCCGCCGCCTCGGGCAGGAACGGCTGGTACGTCATGTGCGGCTGAGGGTCCACCACGATGACCTCGGCCTCGCGGGAACTCAGCTTCTTCGACAGGCGCAGGGCGGCGTAGAGGCCGACATGTCCGGCACCGACAACAAGGATCCGCTTCGGATTCACGTCATCCATCTTTCCCCGAGGGGCTCCGCCAACACCGCTCACGGCCCCCTGTTGTGACGGAGCACAACCCTGTGACCTGCGCGACTATACGGAGGGTGACCGGCGCCACGAGGTTTCGGGTGACCCCGGCCGCAGGGGCGCGGCCCGGCGAACCGCCGAGAAGGGTCACATCAGCGCAGGGGCGGCGAATACGGGACACGAACCGACTTTTCCGGGCTGTCGTTTTTCGCGCCCCGAATGCTGCGGCACCTGTCAAAACCCTTACACAAATCTATTGATCAACGCCAATCGGCCCTTTTCTGTTCTAGGCCACGACCACGTGGCCCGTGCGTACAGGGAAGGATCCCGATGCCCAGGACGAAGAGGACGATCATCGGTGCGGCGATCGCCGCGACCGCTGTTCTGACGCTTCTCACCACCGGCCCCGCCCAGGCGGGACCGGGCAAGGACAAGGAGCCCACCAGCCCCGCCGCGGCGAAGCTCGACGAGAGCCGCGCCCCGGACCGTGTCGCCCGCGCCGCCGTCTCCTCCCCCGCCGCCGAGACGGCGCTGGCGACGATCCAGACCCGCATCGCCGACTACGTCGCCAGGAACGGCACCCGGTACTCGTTCGCCAGCTACGTGGACGGCCGGACCGGGAAGATCGTCCTGAACACCGACGCGCCCTCGGGCGTCGTGGCGTCCCTGACCGACCTCGCCGGCGGACAGGCCGCGCAGCGCCAGGCGGCCCGCGAGATCCAGGTCAGCCGCAGCAGCACCACCGACTCCTGGCACCGTCGCGACGACGTGCCGGCCTACTACGGCGGCGGGGGTCTGCTCGCCTCGGGCGCCCTCTGCTCCTCGGGGTACGCCGTCCAGAACGGCGCCGGAACCGTGTTCATGACCACCGCCGGCCACTGCTACGCCGACGGCACCACCGTCTCGACCGAGTCCGGCGCCAACACGTACGGCACCGTCTCCAACCGGCGCCTGCCCACCGTCACCGGCCACGCCATGGACTTCGAGCTGATCGGCGGCTCGTTGTACGCGGGCCGCGTCTTCACCGGCGGGGTCACCAGCACCACCAGCATCCCCGTGGTCTCGGCCGGCGCGGCGAGCGTCGGGTACACGGACTACTGCCACAGTGGCCGGACCACCGGCGAGAACTGCGGCCACACCGCGACCAGCGTCACCGCGCAGGTCTGCACCACCACCGGGTGCAAGTCGCCCGTCATCGCCTTCACCGGCGGCACGCTGAGCGCGGGCGGTGACTCCGGCGGCGCGTTCTACGCCAAGGACGCCTCCGGCGCCTGGATCCGGGGCAACGTGATCGCCGGGGGCGGCGGCACGGCGTACGCGCAGCCGTGGACCGTGCTCTCCAGCCACCTGGGCGTCAGCATCGTGCTGGGCTGACCCCGACCGCACCTGACGGCTGGGAACCGCACCGCGGTTCCCAGCCGTTCGCGTTCGCCACCGGCGTCACCGCACCTCGATCGGCCACGGCCCGCCGTAGGACTCCACCACGGCCCCGTCGTCCGTCGTGACCGTCGTCCGGGCGTACAGCTCGTACGTACCGGTCGGCACCGCGCCACCGCCCGGCTCGCAGCCCACCAGCGGCGCCTCGCCGGGCAGACTCCGCACCTCACCCGGAGCCAGGTCCCACCGCACCCCCACCGCGTCCTGCGCCATCGGCAGGGTCACCACGCGGCCCTGCCGGACCAGGAAGACGTCGGCGCGCGGCAGCGCGACGCCCCGTACCGGCTGCCGGCCGGCGACCTCGACCGTCCCGACCACCGCCGGCTCGTCGGCCGACACGCTGGTGGGAAAGCGCCCGGTCAGGGTCATCCCCCCGGCGGCGGGCGGACGGAACGGCTGCCCGCACTCGACGACGGCGGGCTCCGCGGCCCCGGTGGGCTCCCGGGAGACCGGCTCCCCGGACGACGACTCCGGCTCGGCCCTGCCACCGGCACCCTCGCCGCTCGCGCAGGCGGCCAGGGTGAGGACGAGGACCAGGGCACACCCGGTCAACCGACCGACACATCCCACGTGGTGGCGCATGACGACATCCCCTCACGTCCGTCTCGACGGGTCGGTGATTGGACTCCCCGGCCGCCACCATGGTTCCGGCCGGTGGGCCGGGCGCGGTGCGACTCGCCGTCGCCGCGCCGCCGCAGTCCCCCGGAAGGGGTCACCGACGTCGGAGCAGCCAGCGCAGCAGGAGGGTCAACCCCACCGCGACCAGGAGCCCGGCCACCGTGGCGGCGCGCAGGCCGTCGCCCGCCCGGATCGCGCCCGCCTCGACCAGCAGCACCCCCAGCACGGCGGAGGCCAGGACCACCGCGCCCGCCCGCGTCAGCCACCCGGTGAGCACCTGCGGGTCGATCACCGCGTCGTAGGGCAGCAGCGCGGCCAGCGCGCAGAGGGTGTGCGCCAGGTAGAGCAGCGCCGCCACGGCGATCAGCCGCCACAGGGCGGCCGGCCGGCCGTACCCGGCGGCGGCGAGCAGCCAACCGCCCACCGTTACCAGCGCCGTGAAGGTCGGCCACACCCGGCCCGGCCCGACCGCCGGCAGCAGCGCGGCGATCGCCAGGACGCCGAAGGCCCGGCCGACCAGGACCTCGGACGGGAAGGCGAGGGCGAACCCGGCCAGCGTGGTGAGGAAGATGCCGACCCGCACGAGCAGCGGCAGGAGGCTGACCCGGGTGACCGCGTACCGCAGGGCGCGGAACCGTTCGGTGACCGCGTTCACGCCCGCTCCCCGCTCACCGGGCACCCGCCCGGGGTGCGGTGGCCAGCCGGGCCACGTCCCGCAGCACCTCGTCCAGGCTGCCGGCGCCGGCCCAGCGGACCACCGGTACGCCGTGCTCCCGCAGTTGGCGGATCATCGTGTCCCGGTCCAGCCGCCACAGCCGGTACGCCACCTCCGCCCAGCCCTCGCCCCGGGGCAGGGCGAGGTCGGCCGGCAGGGTGTCCACGGCCACCACGAACCGCCCGGAGCGGGCCAGCCGGGCCAGCATCTGGGCGGACCGCTCGTCCAGCAGCGGGGTGAGGACCACCGCCAGCGCGTCCGAGGAGAGCAGGTGCGGGCCGAAGACCTGGTCGTACGGCTCGTGCGGGGAGGACTCGGCGCGGATGTCGAGCAGCCACTCCAGCACGGTCAGGTACTGCCGGCGGCCGGTGGCCGGGCGGAGCCGGCGGGCGGCCGGGCCGTACTCCAGCAACGAGACCCGGTCGCCCCGGTGCAGGTAGTGCTCGGCGATGGCGGCGGCGGCCCGGACCGTGGTGTCCAGCACCGAGGCGGAACCGCCGACCCCGCCGGAGCGCCCCGCCTCGGCGAGCACGTCGAGCAGGACCACCACCTCGGCGTCCCGGTCGGAGAGGGTCGCCGCGACGTGCAGTTGCCGGGCGCGCAGGGAGACCCGCCAGTCGATGCGGCGCAACCGGTCACCGGGGGCGAAGACGCGCACCCCGGCCAGTTCACCGCCCTCCCCCGGCCGCCGGGAGTGGTGCGCGCCGACCAGTCCGGCGGCCCGGGGCATCGCCTCCACCGCGTCGAACGGCTCCGTCCTCGGGTAGACCCGGACCCGGGCCGGCTCGACGACGGTGGCCCGGGAGACCAGGAGGCCACCGGCGGCGGCGGCCCGCGCCCCGGCCGGCCCGACCGGGTGCCGGCCCCAGCGGCGGGCCGTCCCGGACAGGGTCACGTCGACGGCCGCGCCGCCGGGTACCGAGGTGACGAAGGGCCGGTCCGCGCCACCGGAGCGGGCCACCTCCAGCCGTACCCCGCCGAAGTCCACCCGGGTCATCCGCAGCCACGGGGAGACCCGGGTACGGATCACGGTCAGGTCGTACCCGGCCTGCTCGGGGTTGCCGACGGTGGCGGTGGCGGTCACCTCGCCCCCCTCGACCAGGTGCCCGTCGTCGGCGGTCAGCCAGAGGTGCGGCCCGGCGGCGGGCCGGCGACGCAGCGCGTACGCGGTGCCCAGGGCGAACGGGGTGGCCAGCACCACCAGGTCGACCCGACCGAGCAGCACCGCGGCGATCAGCAGCAACCCGGTGAGCAGCACCGCCCGCCCCAACGCCCAGGTGGGCGTCCAGCCGGAGGTGCCCTCCCGCCCCGGCCCGCCACCGTCGACGGCCGGGTCGGCAGCGGCGGGTCCGCCGCCGGCGGTGAGGGCGGCCATCAGCGTCCGGACCGGCCACCGGCGTGGCTGGGCAGCGCCCCGCTGGCCGGTGCGGGAGTGGCGTCGAGCACCTCACCCACCACGAAGGACGGGTCCACCCGGCGCAGCCACATCTCCGGGCGCAGGGTGATCCGGTGCGCCAGGGCCGGCGCCGCGACCTCCTTGACGTCCTCGGGGACCACGTAGTCCCGGCCGGCGAGGACGGCGCGGGCGCGGGCCAGCAGCAGCAGTGCCAGCGAGCCCCGGGGCGAGGCGCCGACCAGCACCGACGGGTGCTCCCGGGTGGCCGAGGTCAGCGCCACGATGTACCGCCCGACGGAGTCCTCCACCACCACGTCCTCCAGCGCGGCCTGCATCGCCCGCAGCGTCCGGGCGTCCACCACCGGGGAGATCACCGCCTCCTCCCGGCGGCGGGTCATCCGGCGGCGCAGCACGTCCCACTCCTCCTCCGGCTCGGGGTAGCCGAAGGAGACCCGGAGCAGGAACCGGTCCAACTGCGCCTCGGGCAGCGGGTAGGTGCCCTCGTACTCGATCGGGTTGGCGGTGGCCAGCACGTGGAACGGCTCGTCCAGCCGGTACGTGACCCCCTCCACCGAGACCTGCTTCTCCTGCATCGCCTCCAGCAGGGCGGACTGGGTCTTCGGCGGGGTCCGGTTGATCTCGTCGGCGAGCAGCAGGTTGGTGAAGACGGGGCCGGCCCGGAAGGAGAAGTCCCCGCTGCTCTGGTCGTACAGGAACGAGCCGGTGACGTCGGCGGGGAGCAGGTCGGGGGTGAACTGGAGCCGGCGGAAGTCCAGCCCGAGCGCCTGGGCGAAGCAGCGTGCGGTCAGCGTCTTGCCCAACCCGGGCAGGTCCTCCAGCAGCACGTGACCGCCGGCCAGGATGCCGGCGAGGACCAGTTCCAGGGCGTCCCGCTTGCCGACCACGACCGAGCCCACCGCGTCCAGCACCGACCGGGCCAGGTGGCCGACCTCGGCGGGGGGAATGGTCCGGTCCACGTCGTTCATATGTTCTCCAGGTCGGCGACGATCACCGCGAGGTCGCGCGGCGACGGGGTGCGTCGGGGCGGGGTTTCCAGGAAGATCCAGAGCCGCTCGCCCAGCAGGGCGCGGGCCCGGACGGGGTCGGAGTCGCGGGTCAGGCCGTGCCGTTGCCGCAACCGCTCGTCGGCCAGCTCACCGAGGCGGGGCTGGACCAGGTCGACGAACCGGTCCGGCCGGCCGGTCGACCAGTCCAGCGGGGTCGCCCACCGGTTGACGGCGGTCCGCAACGCGTCACTGGCCCCCCAGTTCCAGGTGCCCGGCTCCTCACCGGAGCCCAGCCGGACGCCGGCCCGCCGGGGCGGCGGGGCGAGGGCGGTGGTCACCCGGTGCACCGCCTGGACGGCGAGGACCCCGGCCACCACCACCTCCAACGAGACGGTGAGGCCGACCGCCCGCAGCACCACGACGACCACCACGGTGACCGCCGCGGTGACCGCGAGGAACTTCACCACCCGGCGGGCCCGGCCGCCCCGGACCCGTTCCGGGCGGGCCGGCCGCTCCTCCTCGGAGCGGAGCAGGTCGTCGATGCTCGTGCTGCTCACGCCGGGACCTCGCCCCCGGCGGTGGCGGTGAGTTCACCGCGCAGCCGGCGCAGGGCGGCCCGCGCCTGGTCGCGGGTGCGTTCGTCGACGGGCCGGGTGGCGTACCGGGCCTCGCGGTAGACGTGGGCGAACTCGGCCAGCACGTCCGCGCTGACGATCGCCGGCACCCCGGCGGCCGGGTCCCCCCGGAGCAGCCGGGTGACCAGGTCGGTGGGGGTGTCGCCGGCCAGCCGGGGCACCCCGGCGCTGCCGGCGGCCTCCTCCAGGCGGACCCAGCAGGCGATCACGGCGGCGCGCGGGTCGGTCGCGGAGTCGTCGAGGTCGGTCAGCCCGGCGTCGAGCGCGGCGACCACCTCCCGGGCGGTGCCCTCGGCGGTGCGCCGGGCCCGCTGCTGGGGCAGGGCCCGGGTGGTCCGCCGCAGCGCCCCCCGGAGCAGGGTCCACGCGAGGTAGCCGAGGACGACCAGCACGGTGAGCGCGAGCAGGACGATCGCGGTGGTGGCGAGCCACCGGGGCAACTGCGGCTGCGTCGGCTCGCCGGCGTCCCGGGGCTCGACCGGGATCGACGTCTCCGGCACCCCCTCCGGGTACTCGGGCACGTACGGGATGTGCTCGCTGGCGGGCGGGACGCGGTTCGCCCCGATCGCCGAGTTGCCGGCGGCGAGCGCCACCGCCCCGAGCAGGACGACGACCAGGGCCACCGGCCACCACCGGCGCAGTTCGTTCGACTCCACCGGCCGTTACCCCCGGACCGCCGACGGGTACGGCCCGACGGGCGCACGTCGTCCGTCCGTCATCGCCACCGCCCCACGCAGTCTCAGTCCAGCCCGGCCACCTGCTTCGCCCGGGCGAACACGTCGTCCAGCATTCCCGGCGTCAGCCGCCCGGTGAAGGTGTTCTGCTGGCTGACGTGGTAGCAGCCGAGCAGTTCCGGTACGGCCGTGCCCGACCAGTGTGCCCCATGGCCGAACGCCGGTCGCGGGCTGGGCGGGCGGTGCCCGTACACCGCACGGAGCACCGGCCACCACGCCGCCCAGGCGAACGCGCCGAGCGCGACCACCACCCGCAGGGTGGGCCGGATCAACGCCACCTCGCGGTGCAGCCAGGGCGCGCAGGTGTCCCGTTCGGCGGGGGTGGGCTTGTTCTCCGGCGGGGCGCAGCGCACCGCGGCGAAGATCCGGGTGCCGGTCAGCGCGAGCCCGTCGTCGGCGGCGACGCTGGTCGGCTGGTTGGCCAGGCCGGCCCGGTGCAGGGCGGCGAAGAGCACGTCACCGGAGCGGTCACCGGTGAAGATCCGCCCGGTCCGGTTGCCGCCGTGCGCGGCCGGGGCGAGGCCGAGGACGGCGATCCGGGCGTCCGGCACGCCGAAGCCGGGGACCGGTCGCCCCCAGTACTCCTGGTCCCGGAAGGCCGCCCGTCTGGTCCGGGCGACCTCCTCGCGCCAGGCGACCAGGCGCGGGCAGGCGAAGCAGTCGCCGACCGCGCCGTCGAGGTCGGCCAGGTCGGTCGCCCGCGCGGCGCGGGCGACGACCTCCGCCGGGGTACGGGCCTCAACCAAGCCGGGACCGGAACAGTTCGAGGGTACGGGCCCACGCGCTGGCGGCGGCCTGCCGGTCGAACGCCTCCGGCCGGTCGTCGTTGAAGAAGGCGTGCCCGGTGCCCGGGTAGTCGTAGGTCTGGCAGGTGCCGCCGGCCGCCTCGATGGCCTGCCGGGTGGCGCGTACCCCGTCCGGGGTGGCCGCGCCGCTGTTCTCGGCACAGTGGATGACCGCGGTCTTACCGGCGTAGTCGGCCCGGTCGACGCCCAGGCCGTCCCAGGGCAGCGACGGGTAGAAGCCGGCGGCGGCCACGATCCGGTCGGATCGGCCGGCTGACCAGAGGGCGAGGCTGCCGCCGACGCAGAAGCCCACCGTGCCGACCTTGCCGGTGACCTCGGGCCGGGCGGCAAGGTGGTCGGCGGCCTCGGCGACGAGCCGCGCGGCGTCGTCCAGCCGCCGGCCGGTCACCGGGCCGTCCTCCGACGTCGGTGACAGGTCGGGCACCAGGGCGACGAAGCCCGCCTCGGCGAAGCGGTCCGCCACCGAGGTGATGTGCGGCACGATCCCCCACTGCTCGGGGAGGACGATGACGGCGGGGCTGGTCGCACCGCTGGAGGGTATCGCGAGATACCCCTCGCCCGGCCCGGCGTGATCGGGATAGCTCACCAGTTCGCCCATGGGTCGTCCTCCTAGCGGTCAGTCATCATTGGCTGGTCGCACAGTGGTGTTGCGTGCGCGTAGCCTGTCACGCCGTGACCGCCGCCGGAAGACGCCGGAACAGTGGTGTTCACCTCCCGTTTCCCGCTGGGAACACCTTGCGCGGTGGGGGTGACGCGCCCCCGCGGCACCCCCACCGCGCACCGCTCACCGCCCCGCTCAGGACGTCGGTCCGGGCGACGCCGGCACACTCTCCGTGGGCGGCGGCACCGGGCCGGACGGGTCGGGCGATGCTGACGCGGTCGGCGTGCCGGACGGGGTGGGGTCGGCCGCCGGGGCACCGGGGGCAGACCCCTGGGGCGCGGACCGGAACGGCGTCTGCTCCGGGCAGTACGGGTACGGCCGCACCGGCTGCCCGTCCGATCGGTACAGCACCTCGTCGCAGGCGGGGTGACCGAGCCAGATCGGGTTGCCGTCCTGGTCGAACAGGCGGGGCGGGTTGAGCAACGGCCGCCCCTGGCTGTCGTAGAAGTCCGGGGGGTGCGGCTGCTGCACCGCGATGGCCTCGTGGCCGCCGCCGGTCCAGTTCCGCTGCTCGTCGTCGAGGCTCACGAAGCCGGCCAGGGCGAAGACGACAAGCACCCCGGTACCGGCGCCGACCGCGAGCCGGGGCCAGCGGCTCAGCTGCGGGGTACGCCGGCCGAGCCACACCGAGGCGACCACGCAGACGGCGAGCAGCAGCAGGGCGGCCAGGGTGCTCCCGCCCAGCCTCGGCAGCAGCCCGAACGACCCGCCCGTGGTGACCACCGTGATCAGCATGGCGGCCAGGTACCCGCGCAGCACCCACCAGGCCGGGCGCAGCAGCCGCAGGTACTCGCTCGCCGAGGCGTACCCGAGGACGGGGCCGATCCGCCGGTCGGTGGCGCGCAGCCGGGCGCGGGCCCCGGCCAGCAGTGTGGCGGCCCGTTGGTCGAGGCTGCGCGCCGAGGCCGGACCGGTCGCCCCGGCGGCGGCCCGCAGCTCGGCCGCGTACGCCTCGGGCTCGCCGAGCCGGTCGACCAGGCTGCCGTCGGCCTCGGCGGCCACCTCGGCGAGGTGCTCCGACAGGTCCTCGGTCAGCTCGTCGCGGGTCTGCGGCGGCAGGTCGGCCAGCGCGGCCCGGACCCGTTCGACGTACGCCGTGATCTCCTGCCCAGTGACGGTCATGCCGCCATCCCCCGATCGTCGAGCAGTGCGTCCATGGTGGTGGCGAACGAGCGCCAGAGCTTGCCGGAGCGGGTCAACTGGTCCCGCCCGGCGGCGTTGAGCGAGTAGTACTTGCGGTGCGGGCCGGACTCGCTCGGCACGACGTACGTGGTCAGCAGACCGGCGGCGAAGAGCCGGCGCAGCGTGCCGTAGACCGAGGCGTCGCCGACCTCCTCCAGGCCGGCCTCCCGGAGCCGGCGCAGGATGTCGTACCCGTAGCCGTCCTCCTCCCGGAGCACGGCGAGGACCGCGAGGTCCAGCACGCCCTTGAGCAGCTGTGTGGTATCCACGCACCGCACACTACTGCGCATTGCGCAGTACCGTCAATCGAACGGGGAAGTCGGATCGGGCAGCCGTTGTCGGCTCGGGCGCTCGACGGGTGGACGACGTACCCGTGACGGCCTGTCGAGGTGCCCCCACAGCCGGGGCGCGCACCCGCGCCCGGGGGCCGACTCCCCGTGGTCCTACGGACGGGGCAGGTCGAAAGCTCGGTGGGCGCACACCGCCCGCACCTACCCGGTCGTCGGTGGCGACTCCCGCAGGGCGGCCCGGGAGAGCAGGTCGGCCTGCCGGGTCGGCTCCGGGATCCGGTACCGGGGCGCGAGCGCGATCGTCAGGTCGCTCGCCTCGGCCAGGCCCACCCGGTGCCCCACCGAGACGAAGACCGGCTTCACCCCGGCCTGGGTGCGCAGCGCCCGCCCCACCGTCTCGTCCCCGTCGAGCAGCGGCGTCCAGGCGCCCCGCGCCCGCTCCGGCTCGTCGAAGCGGGCGGTGAAGGCGGTCTTCGCCACGCCGAAGGCCGGCAGGCCGGTGAGCACCCCCAGGTGGCAGGCGAGCCCGAACCGCCTCGGGTGGGCGATCCCGTACCCGTCACAGACCAGCACGTCCGGGGAGACCGGCAGCCGCTCCAGCGCGGCCAGCAGGAACGGCACCTCCCGGAAGGCCAGCAGCCCCGGCACGTACGGCACGGTCACCTTCCCGACGACCAGCGCCGACTCGCGCACCCGTGCCGTCGCCACGTCCAGCAGGACGGCGGCGGCGACCACCCGGTCGCTGCCCACCTCGTAGGAGACGTCCAGCCCGGCGACCGTCTGCGGGGCACCCGGCAACCCGCTGCGCAGGTCGACCCGCCGACGCAACTCCTCCTGCACCCGCTCCGCCTCGGCGACGAAGTCCCCGGTCAGGCGAGACTCCAGGCGATGCCGTCGAGGATGTCGTGCTCGCTGGCGACCACCGAGGGCATCCCGGCCCGATCCATGATGACCTGGAGGACCAGGGCCCCCGCGCCGATCACGTCGGCCCGGCCCGGGTGCATCACCGGGATCTCCAGCCGCTGGGCGGCGGTCTTGCCCAGCAGGTCGGTGGTCACCTCGGCGACCCGCTCGTAGGGCACCCGGGCGTGGTGGATGCGCGCCGGGTCGTACCCGGTCAGGCCCTGGGCGATGGCCACGACGGTGGTGACCGATCCGGCGAGGCCGACCAGCGTGGCGGCCTCGCGGCCCGGCACGGTCGCCAGCGCCCGGTCCACGGCGGCGGCGATGTCGGCCCGCGCGGCGGCGACCTGCTCCGGGGTGGGCGGGTCGCCGGCCAGGTGCCGTTCGGTCATCCGGACGCAGCCGATGTCCACCGAGACGGCCGCCGCGACCCCGCGGGCGCGGGTGCCGACCACGAACTCGGTCGAGCCGCCGCCGATGTCGACCACCAGGTACGGCTCCTCGGCGTCGGCGGGGAGCCCGCGCACCGCGCCGGTGAACGACAGCCGGGCCTCCTCGTCACCGCTGACCACCTCGGGCGCGACCCCCAGGGTCTGCTGCACCATGGCGCGGAAGTCGTCGGCGTTGGAGGCGTCCCGGGACGCCGAGGTGGCGCACATCCGCACCCGCTCCGCGCCCAGCTTCTCGATCTCGGTGGCGTAGTCGGCCAGCGCCACCCGGGTCCGCTCGATCGCCTCCGGCGCGAGCCGGCCGGTGCGGTCCACGCCCTGGCCGAGCCGGACGACCTCCATCCGCCGGCTCAGGTCGGCCAGCGGGGCCTGCGGACCGGCCGCCGGGTCGGGCAGGTCGGCCACCAGCAGCCGGATCGAGTTGGTACCGCAGTCGATGGCCGCCACTCGCGTCGTCACGACGGCAACCCTACGGCAGCCGCCGGCCCGGAGGTCGGCCGCCGTGGCCGGTACCGGGCCAGCCGGGGGACCCAGGGCAGCAGGGCGACCACGAGCAGCACCGTCACCAGGGGCAGCCGCCACAGCAGGGGCACGTTCGGCGCGGGCGGGTCGGCCGGTGCCGCCGCCACCCAGGGCCGGGCCGTCTTGGCCCAGGCGAGGAAGGCGTCCCCGATCGGCATCGCCCCGAAGGCGTACCGCTTGGTCCACGGCGTGTCCAGCGGCAGCCCGGCCAGTTCGCCGTAGTTGGCCAGGCCCCGGGCCAGCCGGTCGTCGCCGTGCGCCTGGGCCGCGCCGAGGGTCACCACGGTGGCCGAGAGACTCACCCCGAGCAGCAGCGGCCCGGAGTCCACGTCCCCGGCCCCGGACGTCCCGACCGGGTACTCGCGCACCGCCGGGCCCAGGCGCAGCGGCGAGACCACGAACCGGTCCCGGAAGCGCAGGTACTGCTCACGGGCGAAGCCCGGGTCGACGTCCACCAGGAACCGGTGGATCATGCTCTGCGAGGTGCCCCGGGCCACCTCGGCCGGCTCGCCGGTCACCGGGTCCACCCGGTGCGGCATCAGCCCGGTCGTCGGGTCCAGCCGCTGGCGTACCCCGTCGAGCCACCGGCCGACCGTCCCGCCGAACCGGGGCGGCAGCAGGGTGTCGTGCAGCCGCAGCGAAGCCACCGCCACGGTCGAGTCCACCGGCCAGGCCTGCCCCGGGTACGCGGCCAGGTAGGGCGTCGGGGCGGCGGCGAAGGCGGCCCCGAGCGCGGCCGAGTCGTCGGCGAACCGGCGCAGGTCCGCCGGGTCCCGCCGGTCGGCCGGTTGCAGGGCCAGCACCCCACCGCGCAGCCAGTTGGTCCAGCCCAGGTAGAAGACCCCGTACGCGGGGGTGAGGTCGGGGCTGAACGGCGCCCGGCCGGCCGGCGAGTCCAGCCGGTCCAGGGCCCACCGGGCCTCCCGCAGCGCCTCGGCCCGCTCCCCCGCCGGTCGGCGCAGCCCGGACTCGACCCAGGTCAGGCCGTACAGCGCGTGGGCGAAGAAGTACCCCTCGGGGAAGAGTTCCTGGGCGCGTTCGCCCGCCCCGTCGGCCAGCGCCGCCCGCAGGAAGGTGAGCTGCCGCCGCACCCCGGGCGGCTCGCCGTCCACCCCGCCGGTGGCCGGCAGCACCAGCCGGCTCGCGCCGACCAGGGCGAGGACGCTGACCAGCAGCGCGCAGACCGTACCGAGCCGCCGGGTCGTCGTCACGCCGCCAGCATGCCGTGACCGGTCAAGCCCTCCGGCAGCCGCCGTACCGGCTCAGAGGCGCAGCAGCATGCGGGTGTTGCCGAGGGTGTTCGGCTTGACCCGTTCCAGGCCGAGGAACTCGGCGACACCCTCGTCGTACGAGCGCAGCAACTGCTCGTACACGGGCTGCGGCACCGGGGCGCCGTCGATCGGCTGGAAGCCGAACGAGCCGAAGAAACGGGTCTCGAAGGTGAGCACGAAGATCCGGGCCACGCCCAGCTCCCGGGCGGCGTCGATCAGCTCGCCGACGATCCGGTGCCCGAGGCGCTGCCCCCGGCACGACGGGTCGACCGCCACCGTACGGATCTCGGCCAGGTCCTCCCACATCACGTGCAGCGCGCCGCAGCCGACCACCGCCTCGTCGGTGGCCCGCACCGCGACCCGGAACTCCTGCACGTCCTCGTACAGGGTGACGGTGGCCTTGCTGAGCAGCCGCCGGTCGTTGGTGTACGTGTCCACCAGCCGACGGATCCCCCGGACGTCCCGGGTCCGGGCCCGCCGCACGAGGATGTCGCTGGCCCCGCCCCCGTCGACGCCGACCGGTGGCCCGCTCACCCGCCCACCGGCCCGTCGGAGGGGACGTCCACCGGCCCGTCGGCCCCACCCGCCGGGACGTCCACGCAGGGGCCGGCGGCCCACCAGCGCTCCACCAGCGCCAGCGTCTCGTCGCCGAACGGGTTCACCCCGGGGCCCGCCGCGAGGGCGTGCCCGAGGTGCACGTGCAGACACTTGACCCGGCCGGGCATCCCACCGGCGGAGATGCCGGCGATCTCCGGTACCTGGCCGATCGCGTCCCGCCGGGCCAGGTAGTCCTCGTGCGCGGCCCGGTACCGGGCGGCCAGTTCCGGGTCGGCGGCGAGCCGCTCGGCCATCTCCTTCATCAACCCGGCCGACTCCAGCCGGCTGCACGCGGCGGTCGCCCGGGGGCAGGTCAGGTAGAACAGCGTCGGGAACGGCGTCCCGTCGGCCAGCCGGGGGGTCGTCTCCACCACGTCCGGCAGGCCGCACGGGCAGCGGTGGGCCACCGCCCGGGTACCCCGGGGCGGGCGTCCGAGCTGCGCGGCCACGGCGGCCAGGTCGGCCTCGGTGGCCGGCTCCCGCGTGGGCGGGGGTACGGCGTCCGCTGCCGGCTCCTGCGGGGGTACGACGGTCACGCTGCGCCCATCTCTCGTCGGTGGTGGTGTCCTCGCGCCCGGTGCGGGCGTGGCCCGGTCAGCGGCCGGGGTGCCCGGCGTCGGCGGCCCGGATGCTCGACCAGAGGGTGTCGTACCACGGGTCGGGGGTCTCGGGCTGGACGGGCCGGCTGGCCGCGCCGGCGTCCCGGGCGGCGCCGGCCGGGTCGTTGAGCACGATGACCGGCACCTCCCCGGGGTAGACCATGTAGAACCGGCGCCGGGCCTCGCTCTCGATGAAGGCCGGGTCCTGCCACTTGGCCGCCTCGATGGAGCGCTGCTCGATCAGGGCCCGCTGGGCGGCCTGGGCCGCCTCCATCCGTTCGATGTCGGCCTTCTGGTCGAGGTACACCCGCACCGGGTAGGTGTAGGCCAGGGCGAGCGCGATCAGCACCGCGAAGAGCACGG
>NZ_LRQV01000035.1 GCF_001567585.1 Micromonospora rosaria | reverse complement strand
ACATCCACACGTACTATGTCGTCGTCGGCGACGAACCCGTCCTCGTCCACAACAACAACGTCCCCTGCGTCACGGGACGAGTGACCAAAAAGACCCACTACGCCCAGGCGACGGTTCGAGACGCTGACGGTGCCTTGTTGGATAGGTATCCGCCTCGAAGTGGTGCAACGACTCCCCAAGAGGCCGCGATTGGGACGGGGCGCGTGCGGCAAGCAGTTCACACGGAGCATCGCGCCACCAGGGCGGCCGGTGGGGCTCCCGTTGTGGGCGATCGTGTCATTAAGAATGATCCCTTCTGGGGCACCTCTCCTGTCCCTGAGGGAGGAACTGTGAGTATCGCTGGGATCAAGGAACCTTGCGGAACCTGTCAAGGGCAGATGAAGGCCTCTGCTGAGGACACCGGTGCAAGGTTCGAGTACCATTGGCCCGATGGTCGCGGTGGAATGAACGAGTGGTCAACTGATGACTTCTGATTCGAATTCTAATGCTCCTGCTGCGACGAGATGATCGTGCTGATCAAACAGCCGGGCAACTGGCGGATGGTTGATGGAGAATCTGGAAGTGGCGGATTCACCGACCTGCGGAATTTGTGAAAAGGCGTTTGATGATCGGCATGGCGCCGATAGTCACGACAGGGGAGAGGATGTTGGCAAGAGAGTCGAGTACGTCGTAGTCGGCAGACGTGGTGGGCTCGCGGAAGTTCGAGAGAAGGACTCCGACTCGGTGGTTCGCAGGACTGACGCCAGCATGTTGGCTTTCAATCTGCAGGTCGAGGAGTCCACCTTGCTAGGCCGCCGCTACAGCTGTTGGGTGGTGCCCGCTGAGTATGGCGTTATCAGGAGCGATTTTCGACTGATAACCGAATAGCTCGGCGCGGCGGTCGAGCGTCTCCTCAGAGATGAATATTCTCGAGGTGGGTCAGCCGGCCGTGATTCGCCGTGGTCACGTCGTATATCGGACCTATCGGACCTAAATATCTGATCCGGTTGCGCTGATCAAAGGATGGGCTGTCACCAGGCGTCGATCGCGGGTCGGTTGGCGTTCGACTACCCGGACGATCAGGCTTGCCGGGTGTCTCACGAGGTGATCTATCAGTGGGTTACGCCCAACCGGGTTCCACCCTGCTCGGGAGCTGACCCCGCTGCCTCCCGGCCGTACCGCCCGTCGTGGCGGTGCCCGCCTGGCTCCGGCACCCCGGATCCGTGAGCCCCGCTACCTCGACGAACGCCCCGCAGAGGTCGCCGGACGGCAGGTCCCCGGGCACTGGGAGGGCGACCTCCCAGTGCACCGCTTCCGCTGTGGATCATGGGGATGATGCGGTGTTGATCGGTATCAAGGTGGTACGCAGTGGGGAGTGGAGGACTCACCGTGCATAGGTATATCTCAAACCCGGCTGGGTTGTACGGCCATGGCTGAACCGACTCAATTTGCTCGAGAATCCCTCACGAGTTTGGTGTCGCCCCCGCGCAGTTCGCCGGCGCATGCTGATTGGGCGCGAGTGGAGTCCAAGATGGGCACTGCGCTACCTGCCGATTACAAGTGGCTCATCGATCAGTTTGGGCAAGGAATTTTCGGAGACTTCCTTCATATCTTCCATCCCGAGTCTGATCCAAAGGCACTCGAGCTCGAATACCAGCATGAGCGAGCTACCTGGGCATTAGAGTATCTCTTGAATAGGGGACACGACTTCCGAGATTGCCTTCTGAGCTCTTGTCCTTTGGTCGTTCGGATAATGGTGACGTCCTGTACTGGATCAAAGATCCGGTACGGGCGCCCGACCGTTGGCGTGTTGGCGTGGGTGAGGCGAGAGGGTCAATCTGGGAAGAGTTCGATGGGGGTGCCGTGGAGTGGCTTGAATCGATATTCGCCAAGAAGATCCGCATGAAAACTTTTCCGCGGGATTTTCCTCGAAAAAGAGTAAGCTTTAAATTTATTTATGACAGGCGTTGATGATGCTTCAGCTCTAATTGCGAGTTGGACAGGACGTAGTTTCCCCCGTGGCCGTTGACAAGGACGAGGCGGTCGATGCCCTGGTGTCGTAGGGAGGTTTGGACGTCCGTGATGATGGCGTGGAGGGTGCTGGAGCTGATGCTCACGGTTCCCTTCCAGGCGGCGTGTTCGTGGGAGCAGGAGATTGTGACCGGCGGGAGCAAAAGCGTGGGGTAGCGGTCGGCCAGCGCGGATGCGATGGCGCTGGCGACGATCGTGTCCGTGGTCAGTGGCAGGTGCGGTCCGTGCTGTTCCATGCTGCCGATGGGCAGGATCGCGACTGTCGCGTTACGCCGCTTCTCATCAGATGCCGTCGCGGTGGTCCACAGGTTCACGGTGCCATTGTGCCGCTGAGGCGGTGGGCGAGGGCGTAGCGAGCACGGAAGTGTTCTACCTGAGGCTTGGCGAGGTGGGGAGCGAGCAGGACATCGACACGACGTAGTGCACGGGTAAGGCGCAGAGACCCTGCCTCTGCAGCCGAGAGGTCAAGGGACTTGAAGCGCTGGGAAGGGCTGGACCGGCCGCGGCACCCGACTCGCCGGTGCCGCGGCCGGTCCGGCAGTGACCGTCAGACGAGGCAGCCCACCCACTTGGGCGGCACATAGAAGTACGCCTCGTGCTGGACACCGAGCTCGTCGGTGGCGAGCAGGTATGCCTGTCCGTCGTAGTAGCTACCGGCCTGGAAGCACGGGACGGGGTTGGTCAGACAGAGCAGCTGGGTCTGGCTGGCTACGGCGCAGGTTTTGAACGACTCCTGGATCGGGATCGGACGGCTGTTGGCGTAGCGGTAGATGTCTACGCCCGCCGCCAGCGACCGCGGCACGCCGCCGACGCAGTCGAGGAACACCGAGAACACCACCGAGTTGCCGCTCAGGTACGGGCCGCCGCCGTAGACATAGCAGGTGATGTTCGTGTTCGTGGAGTTCCGGCCGGTCGGCTTCTTGCCCAGCACGAGCGGATTGCTCAGACCTGGTTTGTTGTCACGGCGATCGGCGGTTCCGGTGCCGGGAGGGTCGGTCTGCGGTGCGGCCGAGGCGGTGCCCGGTGTCGCCAGCACAGCGGCGACGAGCAGTGCTGCGGTGACGATGCCGGCGGTGCGCCGTAACGCCTGATACATGCGGGCTCCCCTTCGCGGTGGTCGGCCCGGCCGGGACGGCCGGTGCTGAGCGACATGAACCCACATGAGGTTGGATTCGGACTGGACGAAGTCTGGATCAGCCGCCTGTCGCGCGTACCGCTTCCCGCTGGGCCCGGGCGATGCCCTCGTGTGCGTGTTCCTGCTCGTCGTGGTCGCCGGTCGAGGTGGCGATCGCCAGCGCGACGGAGTGCCGGGCCGCGGCCTCGGTGGTACGGCCCACGGCCGTCAGAACGTCACCGAGGATGTTGAGCGCGCTCGCCTCCCCGTAACGATGCCCGATCGAACGCAGGATGCGGATCGCCACGGTCAGGTCGCCAATCGCCCGCGCGTGGTCGCCACGACTGCCGTGCACCCGGCCCAGGTTCGTGAGCGCGACGGCTTCGCCGTAGGCGTGTCCGGCCGTCCGAAAGATGTGGCGTGCGGCCGACAGATGCCTGGCCGCCTCGTCGCGTCGCCCGAGACTTGTGCACACGTCGCCGAGGTTCGTCAGGGCGCTTGCCGCTCCGACCTCGGCGCCGGACTCGCGGAACAGGGCGGCGGAGCGGAGCAGCTGATCGTACGCCTCGTCGAGGTGGCCCGGGCGGGTGTTGGCGTTGCCGAGGTTGACCAGCGTGGATGCTTCGCCGTACCGGTCGCCAGCCCGGCGATAGGCGGCGAGCGCGGCCTGTTGGTGCGCGGCGGCGTCGGCGCGGCCGAGACGTTCGTGGACAATGCCGAGGTTGGACAGGGCCCGGGCGGCGCCGAGTTGGTCGCCGCACCGGTCCAGGATCGCGACGGCCTCGGACAGGTGCGTCTCGGCGAGTTCGTAACGGCCGAGCAGCCGGTGTACGGCACCCACGTTCGTCAGCGCCACGCCGTGCCGGGCCGGGTCGCCGCTGTGCCGTGCCGCTTCGAGCGCGTAGCCGTGCAACGCCTCGGCGTGGGTGTAGCCGCCGCCCTCAAGGTGGCGGTAGAGCGTGGCGGCGAGATCGGTCGTGAACTGGGGCCGGTCGTGTTCCAGCCCGGCGGCGGCGGTGGCGACGAGGCCGGGCAGTTCCGCGTCCAGCCAGGCACGTGCCGCAGTCGCGTCCGGAAAGCTCTGCGCGCGAGCCACCGCCGGTCGATGTGCCCGGTCGGCGGGGTGCAAACGGTCCATCGCCGCCGCGGCCGTGGCGAGTAGGTGGTCGTGCAGCCGGTCGATGGCCCCGCCGGGATCGTCGTCGGCGGCCAGCTCGGCGGCGTACGCGCGCAGCAGGTCGTGCATGACGTAACGGCCGGGCGATTCGGCGCGTATGAGGTGCTTGCGGGCCAGCAGTTCGAGGTGCGGCGCGGCGTCGGTGCGCGTCATGGCGGCGAGCGCGGCGGCGGCGTCCCTGTCGAACGACGGGCCGGGATGCAGCCCGAGGTGCCGGAACAGCCGGGCCACCTCCGCTGGAAGCTGCCGGTAGGACCAGGAGAACACCACCCGTACAGCCGCCCGCACGTCACCACCCGGATCCAGTAACCGCAGGCGCCGCTGTCGGTCGGCAAGCTCGCTCACCAGACTGGCGAGCGGCTCTGCGGGCCGGAACGCCGCCAGTTCGGCCGCGACCCGCAGGGCCAGCGGGAGGCGTGCACACTGCCGAGCCAGCGCGGCTGAGGCCTCCGGTTCCTGATCGACGCGTACGCCGACGAGCGAGCGCAGCAGCACCAGCGCCTCCGGGGCGGAGAGCAGGTCCAGCATGAGGCGGCGGGCGCCGTGCAGGGCGACCAGTCCGGCGAGGCTGTCCCGGCTGGTGATGATGACCGTGGCGGCTCCCGTACCCGGGATCAGGGGCCGGACCTGGTCGACGGAGGCGGCGTTGTCGAGCAGGATCAGCAGGCGACGGCCCGCTGTCTCGGCCCGGTACCGGGCGGCCCGGCGGTCGAGGTCGGTCGGAATGTCTGCGGCCGGGACGCCAAGGGACTCCAGGAGGTGTCCGAGCGCGGACCTGGCCGACACGGGGCGGCGCACATCGTAGCCGCGCAGGTCCAGGTGCAGTTGCCCATCGGGAAACCGGTCACGTCTGCGGTGCGCCCACCGCACCGCCAGGGTCGTCTTGCCGACGCCGGCGGTGCCGCAGACGACGCCGATCCGGATCGCCGTGGCCTGGTCGCCTATTAACTCGTCCAGGGCGGACAGCTCGGCCTCGCGCCCGGTGAAGCCAGCGGCCTCCGCCGGGAGCTGGTTGACCGGCGGCGCGGTGGGGGCCGTGCCGGCCAGCCCATCCACCGGCGGTGCGGGCGCCTCGTCATCGAGTACGCGTAGGTAGGCCGCGACGAGGTCCGGTCCTGGGCCGACGCCCAGTTCCTCGGCCAGGTGCCGGCGCGCGACGTCGTAGGCAGTCAACGCCTCGGCGCGCCTACCGATGGCGTTATACGCCAGGATCAGCCGCGCTTGCACCGCCTCGTCCAGCGGGTGTGCCGCCGCTTCCTCACGCAGCACCGGCAGGGCCCGATCGCCGGATCCCATGGCCAGCATCACGTCGGCGTAGCGGGCCACCGCCGCGCGGCGCTCGTCGAGCAGCGAACGGACAATCGGATGCCCGGCGAGCGCGGGCACATCGGCGAACGGTGCTCCCTGCCACATGTCGAGCGCGTCGGCGAGCTGTGCTGCGACGCCCCGCCTGTCGCCGTGGCGGTCAGCCTCCGCTGCGGCGGCCAGCAGGTCGTGGAACCTGTCGAGGTCGACCGCGCCGGCCGGCAGTCGTAGCGCGTACCCGCCCCCGGCAAAGGGCAGAACCGTGCTGGGCGTGTGAGCTCGCCGGCCGGGTTCGAGGAGCCGGCGTAGATGCTTCACGTGGGTCTGGATCACGTTCGCGGCGCTGGGGGGTGCCTGCTCGCCCCACACCACGTCGACGATGCGTGAACCCAGCAGCGGACGGCCTCCCGCGAGCACCAGCAGGCCGAACACGGTGCGACGGCCGGTCGGACCGAGGTCGATCTCCGTGCCATCGCGCCAGAGCCGGGTGGGACCGAGCACCTGGATGACAAGCAATCCGCACTCCCTCGTAGCAATGCCCGAGGTCTCCATTGTGGTGCGGGATTCGGTCGGATTCCAGATCGATGGACGTGGCTGTGCTCTGAGGGCCGGACGGTCGTCAGGGGGCACGTCGGGAAGGCTTGGCTCAACAGGCGCACCGCCGACGGGTGGGGCTGGGACTACACCGGATCGATCGCACCCGGGGCGCACCCAGCGCCCGACGAGATCCACCTCACCGACCTCAACGGTGACCTCCGCGCCGACTACCTGCTGGTCGACTCGGCCGGTCGGGTCTGGGCCTGGCTCAACGGCTACAGCGACAACCGCTTCACCTGGCGCTTCGACGGCATGGTCGCCTCCGGGGTCGGAGCGAGCGGCACCCAGGTCCGCTTCGCCGACCTCAACGGGGACCGACGGGCGGACTACCTGGTAGAGACCCCGGACGGCCAGATCAAGGCGTGGACCTTCCACGGGTACGTCGTCAACCAGCAGTCCGACACCCCGATGCCCGACGCGCCGAACACCCCAGGCAGCGGCGTGGGAATCGACCCCTGCCTTCTGGAAGTAGCGAACCGGCAGGACTGCTGAGCGGCAGCCGGCCAGGGCCCCGGGGAACGACGTCGATCTTCGGGCCCTGACCGGGTCGTCCCCCGTCAGCTTCGAGGAAGAAACGCTGTCCGTTGAGTATGCCCTTTTCGTCGTGATGGTGCTGGCCACGGTGGCTGCCGGGGAGACTGTGTCGACATAGGACGACGCTCCCGGTAAGACAGCAATCGACCAGGAGCCGATGCCCCAACCGGGAGCCTCGCTGTGCTGTCTTATCCGGCCGCGGTCGCCTCGTCCAGCCGCACCCTGAACCACCTGGCAGACCTCATCCGTACCGAACGCACCCACCGCCTCGGCCGGTGGCGACGTCTTGATGCCGGCCGGAAGGCCCTGCTTGCTCTGGCCCATCTGCGTAACCCGCCGATCCTGCTGGCCTCTCCCGAAGCGTCGATCTTCCAGGAGCGGCCCGCCCACGACCGGTCCGGATGATGTGCGCGACGTGCTCACCGGCCGGGCCAACCCGGGTTAACCGGTGCTGACGTATGGCGTCGTAGTCGGTCGGTGGTCGCAAACGGCGAGGACCCTGCCGGCCCGGCCCCGCGTCCGGACCGCGCCGGCCGTCTGCTCCTTCGCTCATCACGACCGACACGTGCCGAGCCAAGCGGCGGCGGACGCGGGACAACCGGTATGTCCCGATGGACCCCAGGCTCCGTAACCGGAAAGGCGATCTACCAGCGGGTACGTGACGTGGCCGACCTCGGGATGATCCGCTGGCTTAACGAAGGCTTCCTAGCGTCCGGATTGATCAACCCCACACCCGGAGGCCTGATGAGCCAGACCCGCAGGGGCTTTCTCCGTCGCGTCGGTATCGCCGGTGGTGCCGGCGTCATGCTGCACAGCATGGGCGCGCTCGGTTTGACCAGCGCCCACGCCGCGGAGACACCACCGTTCACACCACCGAAGAAGAGCGACCTCGGCCGGCACGGCCGCAAGACGGTCATCGTGATGGGCGGTGGCATCGCCGGTCTCACCGCGGCCTACGAACTACTCAAGGGCGGGTACGACGTCACCGTCCTGGAGGGGCGCGACCGGCCCGGCGGCCGTAACCGGACCGTCCGGGGCGGCGACACCATCACCGATCTCAAGGGGCAGACCCAGCGGGCGACCTTCTCCAAGGGCCAGTACATGAACGCCGGCCCCGGCCGCATCCCGCAGATGCACGTGACGATCGACTACTGCCGGGAACTCGGCGTCCCGATCGAGGTCTTCACCAACCAGAACGCCGACGCCTTCCTCTACCGCGAGAACGTGCCGGGTGCCCTCAACGGCGTCCCGGTCCGGCACCGGGCCGCCAAGGCGGACGCCTACGGGTACACGGCCGAGCTGCTCGCGAAGGCGACCGACCAGGGCTCGCTCGACCAGTACCTCACCGCCGAGGACAAGGAGCGCCTCCTGGCCTACCTGCGCAGCGTCGGTGCCATCGGGCCCCGGGTCGCCGGCGACCCGGCGGCCAGCTTCCGGTACACCGGCGGCGGGCGGCGCGGCTACGCCACGCAGCCGGGCGCCGGCCTGGAGTCGGGCACCACCATCCCGCCGTACGCGATGTCCGACCTTCTCGCCTCGACCGTGGGCAACTACTTCTCGTTCGAGATGGGCTTCGACCAGGCGATGATGATGTACCAGCCGGTCGGTGGGATGGACAAGATCGCCTACGCCTTCGCCGCGGCGATCGGTGCCCGCCGGATGCGGTACAACGCCGAGATCGTCGAGTACCGCAACACGACCTCGGGCGTCGAGGTCGTGTACACCACCCCGGCCGGTCCGAAGAAGGCGTTCGCCGACTTCGCGATCAACACCATCCCGCCGCACATCGCCGCGAGGATCAGTTCCAACCTGCCCACGGCGGTCGTCACCGCCCTCGGGTCGGTGAGCGTCACCAACGCCGGCAAGATCGGCATCGAGTACGACCGCCGGTGGTGGGAGGAGGACTTCCGCATCTACGGCGGCATCACGAACGCCAACACCAACCTCGGGAACATGTGGCACCCGTCGTACGGCTACAACGGCGAGCGGGGCACCATGATCGGCTACTACAACACCGGCGGGAACGCGAACTTCTACGGCAACCTGACCCCGGCGGAGCGACTGGCCGAGGCGGTACGGCAGGGCAAGAAGATATTCGGTGACGTGTACGGCGAGGGGATCACCGCCTCCTACTCCCGGGACTGGGCCTCCACGCGGTTCTCCGAGGGGGCGTGGGTCGGCTGGCCCGGCGCCATCGGTGGGCAGACCGGTGCCGCGTACCGCAGTCTCCTGGAGCCGACCGGCAACGTCTACTTCGCCGGCGACCACCTCAGCCACGCCATCGCCTGGCAGCACGGCGCGATGGTCTCCGCCCGTGTCGCCGTCGAATCCCTGCACGCCCGCGTCACGGCCGCATGAGCACGCCGGCCACCCCCGGTCGCCCCCACAGAAAGGTCCCCACCGTGCGCCGAAGCGCCATCCTCGTCCCCGCCGCCGTCGTCCTCCTCGCCATCCCCACCGGCGCCGTCGCCGGCGGGCTGTTCCCGCCCCGGCCCGGTACCACCGTCACCCTGCTCCCCGCCGGACAGGACAACCCCTCGATCGCCGACGGCGTGGCCATCGGCAAGGGCACCGCGCTCTACAAGACCAGCGGGCTCGGCCCGGCCGCCCTCAACCCGGCCGCACCGGCCGGGTCGGAGGCGCGTTACATCGACACCGAGGTGTTCCCCGGCGGTGTGCTGCCGCCGGGCGTGACCATCACCGAGGCGCAGGGCATCAACGTGCTGCGCCGGATCGGGGAGAACCTCGCCCGCGCGGGCCTGACCTACCAGGACGTCATCAGCATGCGGGTGTTCCTCCAGAACCCCGCCGGCCAGGAGCGGATGGACTTCAACGGCTGGAACCGGGCGTACCGCCAGTTCTTCGCCAACACCAGCCTGTTGACCGGCAAGCCGGTGCTCGTGCCGCTCGGGTCGGCCGCCCCGGCCCCGCCGATGGTGGTCAACCCCGCCCGGCCGTCGCGGTTCGCGCTCGAGATCGAGAACCTGCCGGTCAACGGCTGGCTGGTCGAGGTGGAGGTGGACGCCGCCTACCCCGCGAAGAACGAGTGACCCCCCGTCACAGGCGCACCGTCGACCGGCCGCTCCAAGGTCATGGAGCTGGACCGGATCGACCTCGCCTGATCCGGCACGCCTGATCCGGCACCCCTCCGACGGGCCTCGGTCGATCCGCCGCGATCGGCCGGGGTCCGTCCGTGGGTGTCGGTAGCCGGTGGCGGGGGCGGCCGTCGCCGCCCGGCCGCCCGGCAGGCCCCGGCTCACGTTCTCCCCTGCCGGTACGCGGCCAGCGTCCGGGAGATCGGCATGCCGGTCTGTCTCTCCAGTCGCCCGGTCCAACAAGATCCTCCACGGATACGTAGCACGCATCCTCGGGGAGACGTCGGAGCAGATCTGCATCTTCGTTGCCGAAGGCGTGCGGTACTTCGACGAACTCGCAGCCACCGAGCCACAAGCCTTCGCCGCACGTCGCGACGCGGCAACGTCCACCCTGGCCGACCTGCAACAGAGCCCCGCCGATCCGCGCCCTGAACTGCCAGCACAGGTACGCCAGCACGCACAAGCAACTATCGACGTCGACAAGTGCCTGCGGGTAGTCGACAGGGAAGGCATCAGCCGAGGCATGAAGCTCACCAACTACGCGACGTAACGGTGGAGGCGGTCCGGCGACGTGCGGATCTGCCGATGAGCCTGTACTCGCTCCGGACTTGCCGCTGACCGGTGACGGCGGGACCCGCACTCATGCCGGGAACGGCTCCATGTGCCCGCTCCACCCTCGACCGACTACTCTGCCGGCCATGAGCAACGCGGCCGGGGCGAAGGCGACCCGCGAGGAAGAGATCGCGTTTCTGGCCATGGAGCAGGTGCTCGGGGTCGACATCAAGCTCGCGGATGCCGGCGCTGGCGACAAGATGCCCGACGGCTCTTGGGTATACCCTGACGGCCAGGAGCGCCACGGCATCGTCGAGGTCACCTCGCCCCCGGCCGCAAGCCTGATGGTGCGATGGGCGCGCGCGAGAAGGGCGGGACTGCCCCAGACCGAGAGCGGATCGATCCCCTTGCGCTTGAACGAGCTCGCGCAGGTGTGCGATGAGATGCTCGCGGCGGACTGGGCTCGGGGGAACATCCACAAGCTCCTGGCCCAACCGGCCGATGAGCGGCATCTCTTCCTCTTTGGGCGGCGTCACGAGGAGGAGCACTACTTCTTCCGACTGTCCGATCTTGATGACGACGGGAAAACCGAGCCCGTCGATAACCTTGTCCTCCCGCAGGGCATCTCGGACGTATGGTTCCGGGGCCGGGCACGGCTGGACGGTGACCAACCACGTGACCAACCAGTGGGCACGGTGGAACTCAGGTTGGCGCGGTTCCACGCGGAGTCGGGTTGGCACCGCTACGTGGTCCGGATCGAGGAGCGGCACCTGCCGACCCCCAATCGGCATATCACCGATGATCGAGTTCCCGCTGGATGGCGACATCCCAAAGTTCGATCTACCAGGCCGGCCGATGACTGAGGCCGACTGGGTCGGCAATCACGTATCGGGTGCAGGCCTGCTCGTGCCGCGGATCATCGTGCCAGCGGTCTGATCCGCGAGCGGCCCACCGCTGGACGCCGAACCCGTCCTCATCTGGCTCCCCTCTGTGTCAAGACACCGCCGGGAGGAGGGTTCTATCCTGGGTGGCGGCGGGTCCGGGAAGTGACTTCTCCGAAGAGCCGGCTGGGGGATGGGAGTCGGTCGCGTTGGAGCCAGTTGTCGTTCCCCGGTGTCCTCCCGGGCTCGCCGCCGTGGCCACCGCATCGTTGATCATGCACCCGAGGCCGGGTGGCACGTGCGCCGGGCGTGGTTCCCGGCCGAACTGGCCATCCACCGAGTCGACGCCCTGGCATGGGCCCCGGCTGAATTCCGGAAGCATGGCGTGTACCTGTCCGTGCACGACCTGGCTGCGGCGTGAGCGGGTCGGACGGCGTCCTGATGGGGCGCCTGGAACTCGAACGCGCGTTCACTCACCTGGGCGACCGGCTTGTCCGTCGCGGGGTCGTCGCCGACATCTTCGTCGTGGGTGTTGCCGCGGTGGCGCTCGCCTACGACGCGAAACGGGTCACCAGGGACGTGGACGCGATGTTCGTCCCGCACGGAGTCGTCCTTGATGAGGCGCGTGCAGTGGCCGTCGAACTAGGCCTGCCGCCGTGGTGGCTCAGCGAGCAGGCCAGCCCAGATCGCCGCGGTGCCGGTGACAGCGGCCACCGTGGCCCCGACCGCTACGGCGAGGACGAGGGTCAGCACCGGCCGTGGCCAACGCTGCCGCGCTGCGGCCGGAAGGCCGAGAAGGATAGCGGTCGACCAGACGATCCAGGGCGGACCGTCGAACGCCGGACCCGGCGGGTCGAGCGGCGCATACGCCATCGCCGGGACCAGCACCGCCACGGTGAAATGGGCTCGATGGAACGGGCAGGTCCGGTGGTTCGATGGTCATGGGGTGTGTGCGGGACGCCGCGATCGAGCGGTGCGGTGTGGGCGCGGCGTCCGGCGTCGCACCCACACCCGCCGTCGGTCAACCGACCGTACAGCCCACCACCGGCGTCGGGTCGCTGCCGGTCGAGGAAGCCAGGAAGCCGAAGCTAGCCGAGCCGCCCGGGGCCAGGCCGCCGTTCCAACTCACGTTCCGTGCGCTCACCGCCGTTCCGGTCTGGGTGACCGTGGCGTTCCAGGCCTGCGAGACCTGCTGGCCGCTGTCGAGGCGGAACGTCGCGGTCCACGCCGTCGTCGTCGCCGTCGTGTCGTTACGGATGCTCACCTCGCCCTGGAAACCTCCCGACCACCGGGAGACCACCCGGTACGTCGCCGTGCATTGGCTGTTGCCGGGCGGGGGTGTCGACGGTGTCGGGGGAGGGGTGACCGAGGGGGTCGGACTCGGCGACGAGGTGGGCGGAACGGTACCGCCGAGCAGTTGCGCGAGCGCGGGATGGAAGCGGTTGGCGATCTTCCGGAATCCCGAGTCGTTCGGGTGCACCCCGTCGCCGGTGTCCGTGGCCGCGTTGAAGCCGGTCCACTGGTCCACGACGACGATGGGTGACTGGGCGGTGGTGAGACCGGCGGCCCAGCCGGGGATCCGGCTGTTGAGCGTGATGGTGTCGGCGGGGCAGGTCTGGCAGCCGTGGTGCGGGATGATCTGCGACACGATGATCTTCATGTCGGGGTTGTTTGCGCGCATCTGCCCGACCAGCTTGGTGAACGCGGCGAGGATCGTGTCCATGGACTGCCAGCCACCCCAGAGGTCGTTCGTGCCGAGGTGCATCACGACGACATCCGGTCGTGCGGCGCTCAACCAGGGCGGGAGCTGGTTGTTGTCGGCGATGCCGACTGCGGAGAAGCCGCCGTGGCCCTCGTGGTCGCTGTCGTAGGGAAAACCGTAGTTGCAGCTACCGCCGTCGGAGGCGCCGCCGACGAAGTCGATGTTCTGGTGGCCGTCGGTCTGCAACTGGTTCCACAACAGGGCACGCCAGCAGCCGGGGCCCGCGGTGATCGAGTCACCGAGCGGCATGATCCTGACCGGCGTCGCCGCCGTCCGGTGGGGAGCCGACTGCACCGGGGTGCCGGGGAGCGCCACCGTGCACGCCAGGATCGTGGTGATCGCGGCGAGCACCGCGTACGGGAAGGTCTTTCGCGACATCGGAGGCCTCCTACGGAGTCACGGTGAGCAGGTGGGCGCGGTGACCCTCGCCGTAGCTCCTGGGGTAGGTGACCGTGCAGCCCGAGGCCGCGGCCGAGGCGGGCAGGGTGGCGGCGGTCAGGCTGGCGGCCACCAGCGTGCCGGCCGCCGCCGACGCCAGCGGGGCGTGACGACGTGTCATAGAGGCTCTCCTGAGTACCTAGAGGGGAGCGTCGATGGGAGCGCATCTCAGAGCTTCGTCATTCACGTTCATCAGGTCAAGCTGATCGGTGTAATTGGCGGAGGGTGCCCTGGCCGGCGGCGCAGCCGTCGGGCCGCGCGAAGGCCGACGCGGGTGACACTGTCGGCCTTCGCGCCCTACCGGTTACGGCTCAGACCGCGGTGAGGTGCAGCACGAGCGCCTGGGCCGGCCAGAGGGTGGGCAGCTGGAGGCCGACCTCGGTGAGCACTCGGCCCGGGACGACGACCGGCGTCCTGCCCACCCACGCCGGGGTGACCCATCCCCACCGCGCCGTGCCGATCTCGTCCCGCAGGCGCAGCGAGTATCGGCGCTCCGGGTCGAGACCGTCCAGCCGCAGCCGCTCGACCAGCGCCTCCTCGCACGAGCTGACCGTGCACACGGTGAACACCGCCTCGCCGCGGTCGGGGGCGACCACGCCGCGCACCCGCAGTGCCGGGTCGAGCACGTCCGGGTGCACCACGGTGCCGGTGTGCAACAGCTCGCGGAGTTCCTTGTAGAGGCCGGCGAACGAGGCGATCCTGTCGGTCTCCTCTTCCGAGCATCCCAGGATGTCCCACTCGAAGCCTGCCGAGCCCTGCAGGGCGGTGGCCATGCGGTAGGACAGTGTGGTGGCGCGGCCCGACGAGTGCGCGGGGGAGGGGCCGACGTGAGCGCCGACGAGCTCCGGCGGCAGCAGGAGTTCCGTCCAGCGCTGGATGTCCTGCCGTTCGACGGGGTCGTTGGAGTCCGACGCCCACACCCGGTCGGTGCGCGCGAGGATGCCGAGGTCGGTGCGGGCCCCGCCCGAGGAGCACGACTCGATCTCGAGGCTCGGGTGGTCGGCCTTGAGGCGCTCGATCAGTCGGTACGCGGCGAGCGTCTGCGCGTGCGTGCCGGGTTCCCCGTCGTGCACCGGTTCGACCAGGTCTCGATTGTGGTCCCACTTGACGAAGTCGATGCCGAGCGGGCCGATCAGCGCGGACAGCTGCGCCCGCACATGCTCCCAGGCGTCGGGGTGGGCCAGGTCGAGCACGTACTGGGTGCGGAAGGACAGCCCTGCGGGCGACGGAACCGACGCCGGGTTGGCGAGCAGCCAGTCCGGGTGCGCGCGGGCCAGCTCCGAGTCGAGGTTGACCATCTCGGGCTCGAACCACAGCCCGAACTGCATGCCGAGTGAGTGGACGAGGTCCGCCAGGGGTTCGAGTCCCTGCGGCCACACCGTCGGGTCGACCTGCCAGTCGCCCAGCCCTGCGGTGTCGTCGCGGCGGCCGAGGAACCAGCCGTCGTCGAGCACGAAGCGCTCTATGCCCACGGCGGCGGCCCGGCGCGCGAGCTGTTCCAGGCGCGCGGGGTCGTGCTGGAAGTAGACCGCCTCCCACGTGTTGAGCACGAGCGGCCGGGGGGTACGGGGATGCTGGGACCGCGCGCGCATCCAGGTGTGGAAGCGGTCCGCGACACCATCGAGACCGGCGGCGGACCACGCGAAGTACGCCGTGGGGGTGCGGTACGACGCGCCGGACGCCAGCCTCACCTCCCCGGGACGCAACAGCTCGCCGGCGCCGAGCAGCGTGACGTGCTCCGTCACCCGGTCAGTCCGGTGGCGGACGTCGGCACTCCAACCGAGGTGGACCGCCCACACCTCACCCCGGCGGTTGCGCGGCGCCCCGATCGACGCGAGCGTCACCCAGGGTGCGTCGTGCCCGCCACGGCCGCGACGCGATTCGCGCGTGGTCGTCCCCCGGGGCATGGCCGTGGTGAGCGGCGCCTTCTCCCGAGTCCAACGCCCGGAGAAGGCGGTGAGGTGGTCGGCGGTCTTCGGCACCGGGAGCGTCGCCTCCAGCCATGCCACCTCCACGTCCCCGGCACCATCGTTGATCAGCTCGTGGTGCAGGAGCGCCAGCCCGCCGGCGCCGAGCTCCACCTGGATGCGCAGGGTCAGGCCGGCGTCGGCGTCGGTCGCGGTGACGCGCACGGAGCCGGTGTCCTCGTGCTCGACCCGCGACGTCCAGCGCGGATAGAGGGGACGGCCGTCGCGGGTGGCGAGCAGTCCCGGTCGGCCGGACCAGCCGTTCGCCTCCTCGGGCACGATCGGTAGGCGCCAGGCGGCGTCCAGCGTGCCGGGCGTCGTCTGACGGCTGGTGGCCCGGTCCAGGGCGTCGAGGTCGCTGGCCTCCAGCGGGCCGAGGTCGGCGCCCCAGTGCAGGACGGCGGGCAGGCCGGTTGCGGGATGGGCGAGGATGATGGCGACGCCGTCGCGGCGCAGTACTGTCCAGGCGGCGTGCGGTTCGGGGGTGCGTGGGGACGACATCTCTCTCCTGGCTCTCGTCGGGCGGGACCGGGCGGGGTGGAGGGGTCGCGTCAGGCGGGCGTCCTGGCGATGTGCTCCACGGTGACGCTGCGCAGGACGTGGAGGGCGCCACCGATGGCGGCGGCGGTGTCCACGTTGGCGGACAGGAGGACGCGGGGCCGGCTGAGCGCCCGGCTGAGCGCGTGGCGGGTCAGCTCCGCCTCGATGAACTGCTGGTAGAGCGGGCCGGCGTTGACGAGGGCGGGTCCGGCCAGCACGACGGTGTCGAGATCGAAGAGATTCACCATGGTCACCGCCGTGCGGCCGGTCCAGCGGGCGGACTGCTGGAGGATCCTCGTGGCGTCCGGGTCGCCCGCCTGCCACGCGCGCACGACGCGCCCGAAGTCGGCGAGGGTGTCCTCCTCGTGGGCCCTGATGCCGAGGCGCTCGGCGAGGTCGGGACGGGCGAGCACCTGCGCGACGACCGTGCGTGGGCCGGCCTCGGCCTCGGCGCAGCCACGGTTGCCGCAGACGCAGGGGGCGCTGGCGCCCATGAGCGCCACGTGCCCTATCTCGACGGCGTTCGAGGCGCGACCGCGGTAGGCGTTGCCGTCCGCCACGATGCCGCCGCCCAGGCCGGAACCCAGGTAGATGAGCCCGAACGTGTCGGTCGGCACCGTGCCGGACCACTGCTCGCCGGTGGCCGCCGCCGTCGCGTCGTTCTCCAGCAGGACGGGTAGGCCGAGCCGGTTCGACAGTGTCGACGTCAGGGGGTACTGGAGCCAGTCGGGCGTGGGATGGGCCATCAGGAGCATGCCGCGCTCGCGGTCCTGAGGTCCGTGGGTGACCAAACCGACGCCGAGGACCCGCTCGCGCGGCACGCCCGTGCGGTGCACCAGGTCGTCGACGTGGTCGGCCAGGGTGGAGACGGCCGCATCCGGCCCGCTGGTCCCGGTGCCGCGGAAGCCGGCGGTCGCGACCCGCCGGCCGGCGAAGTCGATCACGACGATCGTCGTCGTGGTGCGGTCGAACTGGACTCCGACGGCGTACCAGGCATCCGCCTCCAGCTCCAGCAGGCGCCGGGGCTGGCCCCGGCCCTGCTGCTCACGGCCCACCTCGCGGACGAGGCCTCCGTCGATCAGACGGCGGACCACGTGGGTGATCCTGGCCTGCGTGAGGCCGGAGAGCGCGGCGAGCTCCACCCGGCTGAGCGTGCCGCGGGTGCGCAGGAGATCGAGCATCCGCCCGGCCGTGGTGACGCGACCATCGTCGTTGCGGAGCATGCCGCGAGCCCTCCTAGATCCGGCCGGGAGCTGGAGCCGGGCTGATCACTCCCGCTCATATGTTCATCAGATCAACTAAATGGCGCAAGGGTCGACGGCGGCGGCCTCCGGCCCGGCGAAGCCGATGAGTCGGGGTCGTCGCGGTGTGGTCGGGCTGGACGACGGCGTGCCGGGTGGCTGCCTCCAGCTCGGACGGACACCGGCGACAATCCCGGCGGGTGCGCTGCTCGTGGTCCGTCTGGCGGATGCGGCGACTCCTCGGCGGGGCGGTCCGTCCCCGACCGTGGCCGGGGCGGGCGGCTGCGACCAGCCGTCCGTCGGTCCCGGAGCGGGAACTTATCGAGATCGATCCACCTCATGCATTGACTGAGTAAATTTAGTCGCTTAAGAATACATGTCATGCCCTTCCTGGGCCACGGCGGGCGAGCATCGCCCCCGCGCGTGAAAGGACCAAGATGTCTCTTCTCACCGGCATGTCGCGTCGCGCTGCGGCGCTCGCGGGCGCAGCCACGCTCGGCCTCGTGCTGACCGGCTGCTCCGGCGGGACCCCGTCCGCCGGCTCGGAGGCCACGCTCGTGGCCTACACGGGTCAGTCGGGCGACTACCAGATCAACTTCAATCCGTTCTCGCCGTCCCGGATCGGGGGTCTCGGCGCGATCTACGAGACACTCTTCTTCGTCAACAAGGCCAAGGTGTCCGACCTTGTGCCGCTGCTCGGCACGCAGCACTCCTGGAACACCGACGGCACCGTCCTGTCGGTGACCCTGCGCGACGGGGTGACGTGGAGCGACGGTCAGCCCTTCACCGCGAAGGACGTCGTGTTCACCTTCGGCCTGCTGAAGAACAACGCGGCCATCAACAACATCGGGTTCGACGGCACCGCCGCGGCGGTGGACGACACCCACGTCACCTTCACGTTCCAGGCGCCGGCCTTCGTCAAGGGTCCCGACCTGCTCGGTACCGTGCCGATCGTCCCCGAGCACCTGTGGAAGAACACCAGCCCCACCGAGGACGTGGTCGAGAAGCCCATCGGCACCGGCGCCTACCTGGTCAGCGAGTTCAAGCCGCAGGCCTTCACCTACTCGGCGAACTCCAGGTACTGGGGCGGCGAACCGAGGGTCAAGAAGATCCGTTTCGTCGCGCTGTCCGGCAACCAGGCCGGCGCCGACGGCATCGCGGCCGGCACGGTCGACTGGTTCACCGGACCGATCCCCGACATCAAGAACACCAGGAAGAACTTCCCGAACTACGACGCGTACACCCAGTGGCAGAGCCAGATGGTGCTCGCCACGTGCTCCAGCGTGCAGATGGGGTGCACGGGCCCGCAGACCGACCCGGCCGTCCGGCACGCCCTCTACTCCGCCCTCAACCGGACCCAGCTCAACAAGCTGGCGTTCCAGGACACCGCGAGCGCGATCTCCCCCGCCTTCACGCTCACCCCCAGCCAGGACCGCTTCGCCGCCGCCAGCCTCGCGGGGAAGGTGGCGCCGATGACCGCCGAGCCGCAGAAGAGCGCGCAGATCCTGGAGCAGGCCGGCTGGGTCAAGGGCTCCGACGGCATCTACGCCAAGGGCGGCCAGCGGCTGTCCCTGACGGTCGAGGTGGTCACCGGCTGGACGGACTACATCACCGCGATCGACACGATGGCCTCGCAGGCCAAGGCCGCCGGGATCGAGCTGCAGGCCGCCCAGTCCTCGTGGAACGAGTGGACGGAGAAGAAGGGATCCGGCAGGTTCCAGCTGGTCATCGACTCGCTGGGGCAGGGCCCCGCGCCGGACCCGTTCTACCTCTACACCTACTTCTTCGACTCCGGCACCGGGGCCAAGGTGGGCCAGTCCGCCGGCAACAACTTCTCCCGCTACGTCAACCCGCAGGTCGACGCGGCGCTCGACGACCTGGCCGCGCTTCCCCTCGACGACCAGGCGGCCCGGCAGCCGTACTTCGACACCGTCCAGCAGGCGATCGTGCGGGACATGCCGTACGTCCCGGTCCTGACCGGCGGGACGACGAGCGTCTGGAACACCGCGAAGTTCAGCGGCTGGCCCTCCGACCAGGACCTGTACGCCTTCCCGGCGGTGTGGTCGTCCCTCGACGCCGCAGAGATCTTCAAGCGGCTCAAGCCGCAGAGCTGACCGCCCCGGACGCCGCCCCGAGGAAAGAGCGCTGCCGTGAGTTACTTCCTCCGCAAACTGGGTTTCTACGCGGTCGCCCTCTGGGCCGCCCTGACCCTCAACTTCGCCATCCCGCGCCTCCTGCCCGGTGACCCCGTCGACATCCTGCTGGCCAAGCTCCAGCAGCGCGGTGGCACGGTCAGCCCGGAGACGCGCGAGGCGTACGCGCTCCTGCTCGGGGGCGACGACACCGGGCCGCTGTGGAGCCAGTACCTGGACTACCTCAAGAACCTCGCGCGCGGGGACCTCGGGGTCTCGGTGAGCTACTACCCGGCCAAGGTCTCCGACGTGATCCTGTCGTCGCTGCCCTGGACCGTGGTCCTCGTCGGGGTCGCCACCGTCCTCGCCGCGCTGCTCGGGGTGCTCCTCGGCGCGGTCGTGGGGTGGCGCCCCGGCACCTGGCTCGACTCGCTGGTCCCGGCCACGACGCTGTTGGCCGCCATCCCGTACTTCTGGCTCGCCCTGATCCTCACCTACCTGCTGGCCCGGGTGCTCGGCTGGTTGCCGCTGCAGGGCGGCTACGACGTCGCGCTCACCCCCGGCTGGAACACGCCGTTCATCCTCTCGGCGGTGCGGTACGCCACCCTGCCCGCCCTGACCATCGTCCTGGCCTCGGTCGGCGGGTGGCTGCTCGGCATGCGGAACATGATGGTCTCCACCCTGTCCGAGGACTACGTCCTGACGGCGGAGGCCAAGGGCCTGTCACCGAGGAAGATCCGACGCTCCTACGCGGCGCGCAACGCCGTCCTCCCCTCCGTGGCCGGGTTCGCCATCTCCCTCGGATTCGTGGTCTCCGGTTCGGTCATCACGGAGCAGGTCTTCTCCTATCCCGGGATCGGCGGGCGCCTGCTCGGCGCCGTGACGAACAACGACTACGCGCTCATGCAGGGGGTCTTCCTCTTCATCACCCTCGCCGTGCTCGGCGCCAACCTGATCGTCGACCTGCTCTACGGCCTGATCGACCCGCGCACCCGCGCCCGGCACTGACGGGGAAACACCACGATGACGAACCTCACCCCCGCCAGCGCACCGACGGTGGCCGACGCCGCCGACACGCTCACCCCGACGACCGGCCCGACGGGCCGCCCCGCCCGAGCGGGCTGGCGCATGCTGCTGCCCTCCATGACGCCCTGGCTGGCCCTCGGTCTCGTGCTGGTCGTCGGGATCACGCTCTTCGGGATCATCGCCGTCTACCTCGTGGGCGACCCCAAGCAGATCCGGGACCAGGGGCTCACACCGCCGTCGGCGCAGTTCCTGCTCGGCACCACCCAGACCGGGCAGGACGTGCTCGCGCAACTCGCCCACGCCACCCGCGGCTCGTTGCAGATCGGCGTGCTCGTCGGCATCCTCACCACCGCCCTGTCGGCGTTCTTCGGCATCTACGGCGCCTACCGAGGCGGGATCGTCGACGAGGCGTTCTCCCTGCTGTCGAACGTCTTCCTGGTGATCCCCGGCCTGCCCCTGGTCATCGTGATCTCGGGCTTCGTACCGCGCGAGAGCCGTGGCGTGTGGACCATCGTCGTGGTGCTCGCCCTGACGAGCTGGGCCGCGTCGGCGCGGGTGCTGCGCGCCCAGACGCTCTCGGTGCGCAACCGCGACTACGTCGCCGCGTCGAAGGTCGCCGGCGAGAAACCCTGGCGGGTCATCGTCGTGGAGATCCTGCCGAACCTCCTGCCGGTCATCGCGTCCCAGTTCGTGTTCGCGGTCATCGCCGCGATCCTCGGCGAGGCCGGTCTGGCCTTCATCGGCCTCGGCGCCTCGAACTCCGCCACGCTCGGCACGATGCTCTTCTACGCGCAAAACGGGTACGCGCTGTCGCTCGGCGCGTGGTGGTGGTTCGTGCCGCCGGGCCTGATCATCGCGCTTTTCGGCATGGGCCTGTCCCTGGTGAACTTCTCGATCGACGAGATCATCAACCCCAAGCTCAGGAACCTGCGCCGGCACCGCAGGCGCGCGCGGCAGGTCGCGCGCACGCAGCGGGGACCGGCCCGCCGCAGGACCGACGCCCCGGGTGCCGGCTCCCCCGGCGCGAACCTCTCGGAGGAGTCCCCGCGATGAGCACGACGCTCCAGCACGACCACGCCTGCGCCGCCGACGGGTCGAGGGTCGACGCCGTACTGACGGTCGAGAACCTCACCGTCGTGTACGAGGCGGACCCGCCGGTGACCGCCGTCCGGAACGCGAGCCTGACGCTGCACCGGGGGGAGATCCTCGGCCTGGCCGGCGAGTCCGGGTGCGGCAAGACCACCCTGGCGTACGCGATCAACCGGCTGCACCGCCCGCCCGCCCGCATCGCCTCCGGCCGCGTGACGTTCCACGACAGCGCCGGCGAGGACATCGACGTGCTCGCGCTGACCGACGTGGAGCTGCGCGCGTTCCGCTGGGAGAAGCTCTCCATGGTGTTCCAGGGCGCCATGAACGCCCTCAACCCCGTCACGACCGTGCGGGCGCAGCTGCGCGACACCCTGCTGGCCCACCGCCCCGGCCTGCCGCGGGCGCAGGTGCGCGAGCGGTCCGCAGAGGTGCTGCGGCGGGTCGGGGTGGACCCCCGGCGACTGGGCTCCTTCCCGCACGAACTCTCCGGGGGAATGCGGCAACGGGTCATGATCGCGATGGCGATGCTGCTCGAACCGCAGGTCATGATCATGGACGAGCCCACCACGGCGCTGGACGTCGTCGTCCAACGCGAGATCCTGACCGAGATCGTGCGGCTGCGCGACGAGCTGGACTTCGCCGTCATCTTCATCACGCACGACCTGCCGCTGCTGCTGGAGATCAGCGACCGGATCGCCGTCATGCTGGCGGGCGAGATCGTCGAGCTCGGCGCGGCCGACCTGCTGTACCGCCACGCGCGGCATGCGTACACCCGTCGGCTCCTCGGCTCGTTCCCGAGCCTGTCCGGAGCGCGCGGCGCGTTCATCCGCACCGGGGTCGACGAGACCGCCGCACCGGCCGACGGCACCATCGAGGAGCGCGCATGACCCTCGTCCACGTGACCGACCTCGTCAAGGACTACCGGATCCGCACGGGCCTGCGCCGCACGCGGCTGCGCGCCGTCGACCACGTCAGCTTCGACCTGGTCCCCGGGCGTACCGTCGCCCTCGTGGGGGAGTCGGGCTCGGGCAAGTCCACCATCGCCAAGATCCTCACACGGATGGAGAAACCCACCTCCGGCACGGTCGACGTGCGTCTCGACGACGGCACCCCGGTGCAGGGGTCGCTGTACCGGCGGCAGGTGCAGATGGTCTTCCAGGACCCGTTCGCCTCCCTCAACCCCTTCCACTCGATCGAGCACCACATCGCCCGCCCGCTGCGCATCCACCAGCGCACCCACACCGCCGCCGAGACACACCAGCGGGTGCTGGAGATGCTCGAACGGGTCAACCTCACCCCGGCCGAGACCATCGCGCCGCGCCGCCCGCACGAGCTCTCCGGCGGCCAGCGCCAGCGGGTCGCGATCGCCCGCGCGCTGGCCCCGGGAGCACAGGTGCTCGTCGCCGACGAGCCGGTGTCCATGCTGGACGTCTCGATCCGCCTCGGGGTGCTCAACCTCATGGGCCGCCTGCAGCGGGAGGACCGGCTCGCCGTCCTGTACATCACCCACGACCTGGCCACCGCCCGGCACTTCTCGGACGAGATCCTCGTGCTCTACCGAGGTCGCATCGTCGAGCGCGGGCCGTCCGACGCGGTGATCCTCGACCCGCACCACCACTACACCAGGTTGCTGGCGCGCTCGGCACCGGATCCCGAGCGCCGCGACCGGGTCACGGCCGCCGTGACGGTGGACCGCGACGCCATCGACAACAGCGTCTGCTACGACCACCGCACCCGCCGGTGGGAGCAGGCCGGGGTACCGTCGGCCACGGCGACCGACCGGCCCGCCGTGGGCTGATCCGGCAGCCCCCGCGCAGCGTTCCGCATTCGTTTCCGCACCCCGACGGCATGGTGACCCTCCGCGCCGGCCGGTCCGTCACCTTCCGCGTGACGTCGCCGTCCGGCGACCCGCAGGCCTTCGCCGCCGCCGTCCGCTGCGCCAACGCCCTTCTGGACCCGGCAGAGAGGACCCTTCCGTGACCGCCACCCCGGCCCTGCCCGTGAATCGGCTCGCCCGGCCCGCCCACCACGCGTGGCTGGACGCCGAGTGCCGCCGGCTGCTCGCCTTCGGCGCGCGGTCCGCGCTGCCCGACGGCGGCGCCGCCTACCTGGACACGCATGGCGTGCCGGATCCCACGCACGGCGTGCTCACCTGGATCACCGCCCGCACCGCGCACGCGTACTCGCTCGGTGTGCTGCTCGGCGTGCCCGGTAGCGCCCCCGTCGCCGACGCCGCGCTGGCGGGCCTGACCGGTCGGCTGCGCGACGTCGGGCACGGTGGGTGGTTCCACGCGCTCGGACCGGACGGCGTCCCCGACCGCGCCGCCGGCAAGTCCTGCTACAACCACACCTTCGTGCTGCTCGCGGCGTCGTCCGCAGCGCTCGCCCGCCGACCCGGCGGCACCACGCTGCTCGCCGACGCCGCCGACGTCTACCTCGCCCGGTTCTGGGACGACACGGCGGGCCGCCCGCTGGACACCTGGGACGCCGACTTCACCCGCCCCGACGACTACCGCGGCCTCAACGCCACCATGCATGCGGTCGAGGCGATGCTCGCCGTGGCCGACGCCGTCGAGGTGCTCGACGACCCGGTCGAGCCCGCCGTCGGCGGGGGAGCGGCCGTCTGGCGGAACCGGGCCGCGCGGGCGGCCCGGTTCGTCGTCGAACTCGCCGCCGTCCACCACGGGCGTCTGCCGGAACACTTCGGGCCGGACTGGACCCCCGATCTCGGCTTCCACCGCAGCCGACCGGACGACCCGTTCAAGCCGTACGGCGCCACCCCCGGCCACGGTCTGGAGTGGTCGCGGCTGCTGCTGACCGTCGAGGCGGCGGTGGGCGTCGACGACGCCCTCGTCGCGGCGGCGGTGCGGCTGTTCGACCGGGCCGTCGACGACGGCTGGGACGCCGACGGCGCGGAGGGCTTCGTCTACACCACCGACTGGGACGGCACGCCGTTGGTGCGCCAGCGGATGCACTGGGTGGTGGCGGAGGCGATCGCCGCCGCCGCGGCGCTGCACCGGCGCACCGGCGAGCGGCGGTACGCCGACCACTACGCCGCCTGGTGGGACTACGCCGAGCGTCATCTGCTCGACCGCACGGGCGGCTCGTGGTGGCACGAACTCGACCCGCGGAACCTGCCCGCCACGACTGTGTGGCCCGGCAAACCCGACGTCTACCACGCGCTGCAGGCCACGCTGCTGCCGCGGCTGCCGCTCGCGCCCACGCTCGCCCGGGCGCTACGGTCGGGGCTGCTCGCCCCGCCGCCGAAGGACGCCGACGGCCGATGGCGACCGGCATGACCGGGCCGTCGGTGGTGGTGATCGGCGAGACGCTGATCGACGTGCTGCCGGCGGGTCGCGGCGACGGCGTCGATCCCGGCGTACGGGAACTGCCCGGCGGCAGTCCCGCGAACGTGGCACGGCAGCGTGCTCGTCCGCGGCGACGACGTCGTCACCGTGCCGGGCGTGCCGGTGACCGTGGCCGACACGATCGGTGCCGGCGACACCTTCATGGGGGCGCTGATCGACGCGCTCGTGGGTCTCGGGGCGCACGGTCCGGCCGCCCGTGGGGTGCTCGCCGCGCTCAGCGGAAAGGAGCTGCGCCGGGCGGGATCCCGGGCGGCGAGCGCCGCCGCCGTCACGGTGTCCAGGCCGGGTGCCGACCCACCGACGCCGGCCGAGCTCGACGCGGTGGCGCAGGCGGCGACCGGCTGAGGCGGGGCGGCACCACGACGGCTGCGGGTCGGACCGGACCCGCAGCCGTTGCGCCCGGGGGCGCTGTCAGTCCTCGTCGGGCCTCTCCTCGGCCCGCGCTGCCGCGTTGGCGGAGCGCAGCACCCGGGGATGCAGCAGCGCGGACGGGTCGGCCAGGGACGCCGTGGTGCGTACGGTGAAGGTGTGGGTCTCGCCCGCGAGCAGCGAGACGAGCATGTCGTCGACGACCGCGTCGGGGGCCACCTTGTCGGCGAGCAGGGCGAGGTCACGGACGTACGAAGTGGCCCGCACGTCCACCCGGTAGCCGCCGGTCACGGGCGTGACCTCGGCGGTGACGGGCGTCGGGTGGTAGGCGAGGTCGCGGTCCTCGGTGAACTGGTGGTGGACGCGGGCGCCGTCGGCGGCGGCGACCAGGATCTCGCGTGTCGGGTCGGCGGGGGTGCGCAGGTCGTCGGCCAGGTCGAGCAGGGCGACGGACCGGGGCGGGACATCGAGCGGCAGCTCGGCGGTCGCCAGGAGGTCGCCGGCGAGGGTCTGTCGCGTGGCGTGGACCGTGCCCGTCCACGGCTGGTCGTCGTCGTTGACCGCGACCAGGGTGGCTCTGCCCGCGCGGGGCTGCACGGTCAGCAGTCGTGGGGCGAACGCGTGTCTGAGGGCGTAGTAGAGGGGCTTGGGTCGTTCGTCGCTGTCCACGGCGGCCCACGAGGTGACCGGCCAGCAGTCGTTGAGCTGCCAGACGAGGGCTCCGGCCGTTCGTGGCCACCAGGAGCGGAAGTGTTCGACGCCGAACGCCACCGCCCGCGCCTGGTTGAGCTGTGTCGCCCAGTGCCACTGCTCGAAGTCGTCCGGGACGGGCAGGTGGGGTGCGAGACCCCGGTCCAGCTTGCCGTTGCCGTCCCCGGCCTTCTGGTGCAGCAGGAACGCGGGTGAGGTGGGGGTCAGCGGCTGGTCGTGGATCCAGCGGGTGAGGGTCGCCCAGGTGGGTGGGCCCTGGAAGCCGAACTCCGCGCAGAACCGCGGGATGTGGTCACGGTAGTGGGTGTAGTCGAGCATGTTCCAGACGTCCCACTCGTGGCGGGTGCCGTGCTGGGCGTCGTTGGGCGGGAAGTCGCCGGGGCTGTAGGGGCTGCCGGGCGCGTACGGGCGGGTGGGGTCCAGTTCGGTGACGAGGTCGGGCAGCAGGCCGGTGTAGTAGCCGAGCCCCCAGCTGCGTCCGTCGAGGGACTCCCGCCAGCCCTCCCAGTCGGTGTAGGCGGGCAGGTTCTCGTTGTTGCCGTTCCACAGCACGAGCGACGGGCGGGCGACCAGCCGGGTGATGTTCTCCCGCGCCTCGGCCGCGACCTCGCTGCGCAGGGGCTCCTCCTCGGCGTAGAAGGCACACGCGAAGGGGAAGTCCTGCCACACCAGCACGCCCCGCTCGTCGCAGGCGGCGTAGAAGTCGTCGGTCTCGTAGATGCCGCCGCCCCAGATCCGCAGCATGTTCATGTTCGCCCCGACGGCCTGGTCGATCCGGCGGGCGAGCCGCTCGGGGGTGACCCGGGTGAGGAGGTGGTCGTCCGGGATCCAGTTGGCGCCCTTGGCGAAGATCCGGGTGCCGTTGACGACGAAGGTGAAGGGAGTGCCGGTCCCGTCCGGCGCGGTGTCCACGGCGACGGTGCGGAAGCCGATCCGACGCCGGTCGGTGTCCACCGGCTCGCCGTCGGCCAGCAGCGTGACGGTCAACTCGTAGCGCGGCTGCTCACCGTAGCCGACCGGCCACCACAGCCGGGCGTCCGGCACGAGGACGGTGACCTGCGCGGCGTCGCCGGAGACCGGCACCCGTTCCTCGCGGTCGCCGACGGTCACCACCGCGGTGTAGGCGCGGTCCGCGGCCCGATCCACCGCCAGGTGGACGTCCACGCGGCCGGTCCCGTCGGCGTCGACGGTGACGAGCGGGCGCACCCGGGCCAGGCGGGCGGTGTCCCAGCGTTCCAGCCGCACGGGCTTCCAGATGCCGGCGGTCTGCAGGTCCGGACCCCAGTCCCAGCCGAAGGAGCAGGCCATCTTGCGGATCGCGTTGTACGGGTGCGGGTAGGCGCGCTGCCGCCAGCCGAGCCGGGCCTCCAGCCGCTCGGCGTGGCTGAGCGCGGATCCCAGCGTCACGGTCAGGTCGTTGCGGCCCTCCCGCAGCGCCTCGCGGACATCGAACCGGTAGCTGCGGTGCATGTTGGCGGTGTGGCCGAGCACGACGCCGTTGAGCTCGACGGTGGCGATCGTGTCGATGCCGTCGAAGACCAGCTCCACCCGCTCGCCCACCCGGGGCGCGGTCGTCTGGAACGCCGTCGTGTACCGCCAGTCGACGCGGTGCATCCAGGTCAGGGCCGCCTCGTTGCGGTCCAGGTAGGGGTCGGCGATGAGACCGGCGGCCATCAGGTCCAGGTGGGTGCTGCCGGGCACCTGAGCGGGAACGTCCCGCCCGGCGAGGACATCCGGCACGGGGCCACCGATGGCGCGCAGGCGCCAGCCCTCGTGCAAGGTCGAGCGCGTCATGGGACCCTCTTCGTCGTTTGGCGGCAGGGACCGAAGCTGCGGAGGATCCTTACGCAGGTAACCTAATTAAGTCAACGAGTCGGCCGGGCCGGGCGGTCCGGACGGGCCGCGCCCCGGCGCGTGAGCGCTGGTGGGAACCCTCAGTGAAGCCCGGCCGCGCCAGCGGGCGCCGGCCGGGCTTCGCCGTCCGGGCGGGGACGGCCGAGGGTCAGTTCGCTCTGCAGGACGAGGACCGCCCCGCCGATCGCCGCCGCGTCCGAACCGTTGACCGACGGCACGATCCGCACCGGATGCGCCCGCCGGGCGAACATGCGGCGGTCCATCTCCTGCTGGATCATCGTCTGGTAGATCGAGCCGGCCACCGCGAAGCTCGGTCCGGCCAGGACGATCGCATCCACGTCGAACAGGCAGGCCATGGTGACGGCCGCGTGACCGAGATAGCGGGCCGACCGCTCGACGAGGCCCCGCGCGCCGGTGTCACCGGCGTTGGCCGCGGCCGCGATCCGCGCGAACTCGGTGAGGACGTCGGCGGCGGTCGGGTCCAGGCCCAACCGCTGGGCGAGCCCGGGTGTCGCCAGGGCCTGCCGGACCAGGGCCGACGGGCCGGCGTAGTTCTCCAGGCAGCCGACGTTGCCGCAGGGGCACTCGTCGCCGTTGACGTCCATCGAGATGTGGCCGATCTCCACGGCGTTCGACGAACTTCCCCGATACACCGCACCGGCGACCACGACGCCGCCGCCGATTCCGGTGGCCATGTAGATGCAGCCGTAGGTGCTGCGGGGGTCCACCGCACCCATCCAGTACTCGCCGACCGCGGCCGCCGCCGCGTCGTTGTCGAGGAGGACGGGCAGCCCGAGGGTCTCCGTCAGCCGCCGCGTGACCGGGTAGTTGAGCCACTCGTCGGTCGGCTGCGGCGTCAACAACACACCCGCGCGCCGGTCCTGTGGACCGTAACTGACCAGGCCGACCCCCAACACCCTGTCGCGCTCCACGCCCGCCGTGGCCAGCAACGTGTCCACCTGTGCGGCCACCAGCGGCAGCGCCCGCTCCGGCGGCATCGCCACGCCCTGGAACGACGTCCGGGCCACCTGTCGGCCCGCCAGGTCGACGACCACGACAACGCACGTGTTGCGTTCGAGTTGCACCCCGACGCTGTAGCGGGCCAGCGGATTGAGCTGCACCATGGTGCGTGGCTTGCCACCCGTCGGTGCACCCCGGCCGGCCTCGACCACCAGGCCGTCACCCATCAGCTCACGCACGACCTCGGAGATCGTCGCGCCCGTCAGGCCCGTCGCCGCCGCGAGTTCGACCCGGCTGATGCTGCGCGCCGCCCTGATGACGTCCAGCACCAGGCCGCGGGTCTTCGGTCGGCTGGCCCAGATCGGGCTGCTCGCCACGGTCCCTCCCGGTGTTCGCCCCGTCGCCAGGCTACTTCACCTACGGCGACACCATTCAGCCGCGATCACGCCCGCGAGCGGGCGCGACGCCGCAGCGTATTGACTTTCGTAACCTGCCTAATTAAGGATGTGTGCAGCGCTCCCATCGATCTCTCACGATCTCGAGGAGATCACATGAAACATCGTCGTGCCCTGCTGGCCGCCAACGTCACCGGCGTGCTGATGCTGGGTGGCATGGTGACGGCCGGCCTCCCCGCCGCGGCGGCCTCGACCGGCTGCGCGGTCACCTACACCGTGCAGAGCCAGTGGCCGGGCGGGTTCACCGCCAACGTCGCTGTCACCAACCTCGGCGACGCGCTGACGAGCTGGACGCTGACCTTCGACTTCCCCCACGCGAGCCAGAAGGTGACCCAGGGCTGGAGCGCCACCTGGACCCAGGCCGGCACCCGGGTGTCGGCCGCCAGCATGAGCTGGAACGGAGCACTGGGCACCGGCGGCGCGACCTCGATCGGCTTCGGCGGCTCGTGGAGCGGCGCGAACCCGGTGCCCACGTCGTTCGCCCTCAACGGCACTACCTGCACCGGGTCGGTGACCACACCCACCCCGGGCCCGACCACCACCGGTCCGACCACACCGCCGCCCAGCGGACCGGCGCCGGAACTCCGTGCGTCCGGCAACAAGATCCTCACCGGCGCCGGCGAGCCGTACCGGCTGTTGGGCGTGAGCCGGTCCAGCGGAGAGTTCGCCTGCGTGCAGGGCAAGGGCCTGTGGGACTCCGGGCCGGTCGACCAGGCCTCGGTCGACGCGATGAAGACCTGGAACATCCACGCCGTGCGCGTCCCGCTGAACGAGGAATGCTGGCTCGGCCTCAACGGCTCACCCAGCGGCCCCGCCTACCAACAGGGCGTCAAGGACTACGTGAACCTGCTCGTCGCCAACGGCATCAACGTCATCCTCGACCTGCACTGGACCTGGGGCGCCTACCCCGACAGCCCGGACTGGCACTGCAAGGACGAGCACGCCACCTGCCAGAAGCCCATGCCGGACGCGCGGTACGCCCCCCAGTTCTGGACCGGTGTCGCCACCGCGTTCAAGGGCAACGACGCGGTCGTGTTCGACCTGTTCAACGAGCCGTACCCGGACATGCCCGCCGGCTGGGACAAGACCCTGGGCTGGCAGTGCCTTCGCGACGGCGGCACCTGCGCCGGACTGCCCTACGAGGTGGCCGGCATGCAGGACCTCGTCGACGCGGTCCGCGCCACCGGCGCCACCAACCTGCTCATGGTCGGTGGCCTGGAATGGACCAACGACATGCGGGAATGGCTGACCTACAAGCCGAACGACCCACTGAACAACATCGCCGCGTCGTGGCACGCGTACAGCTTCAACGCCTGCGCCAGCGAGTCCTGCTGGGACAGCCAGATCGCCCCGCTGGCGCAGCAGGTGCCCGTCGTGCTCGGCGAGTTCGGCCAGGACGACTGCGGCTTCGACTACATGCAGCGGCTGGTGAACTGGGCCGACGCGCACGACCTGAGTTACCTGGCCTGGACCTGGAACCCGTGGGGCTGCACCAGCGGTGCCGTGCTCATCAAGGACTGGGCCGGCACACCGGAGGCCGGCGTCGGCGAGGGCTTCAAGGCCCACCTGCTGACCCAGACCCCGTACCTCTAGACGCCCTCTCGGCCGGTCAGCGTTCGCGGACGCTGACCGGCCGACGGCCCACCCACCCGGACCTGAGGGGAAGACATGCGGTTGTTCCTGTCGACGGCGCTCGTGGAGGTCGGCGATGTCTGACCTTCCGCCGCGGGTGTTGTTCGGTGCGGCGTACTACCACGAGTACCAGCCGTACGAGCGGCTCAAGACCGACCTCGACCTGATGGCCGCGGCCGGCTTCACCGTCATCCGGGTCGGTGAGTCGGTCTGGTCGACGTGGGAGCCGGAGGACGGCCGATTCGACCTCGACTGGCTCCAGCCGGTCCTTGACGGCGCCCACGAACGCGGGATCAGCGTGGTCCTCGGCACCCCGACGTACTCGGTGCCCCCGTGGCTGGCCCGCCGCTACCCCGAGATCGCCGGGGAGCTCCGTACGGGTGAACGGATGGGGTGGGGCGGCCGGCAGGAGGCGGACTACACCCACGCCGCCTTCCTGTTCCACGCCGAGCGGGTGACCCGCGCGGTCGTCGCCCGCTACGCCGACCATCCGGCCGTCATCGGGTTCCAGGTCGACAACGAACCGGGCCTGTGGCTGTTCCGCAACCACGGCGTCTTCCAACGATTCGTCGACGACCTGCGCCGCACGTACGGCAGCGTCGAGGCCCTCAACCGGGAGTGGGGTCTGGTCTTCTGGTCGAACCGGCTGTCGACCTGGGCCGACCTGTGGCGGCCGGAGGGCAACACCCATCCGCAGTACTCGCTGGCGTGGCGGCGCTTCCAGGCGCGGCTGACCACGGAGTTCATCGCCTGGCAGGCCGGCATCGTGCGCGAGTACGCCAGCCCGCGACAGTTCGTCACCACGTGCATCGACTACGGGCGACCGGCCGTCGAGGACGACGAGCTGGCCGCCCGGCTCGACGTGACCGCGGGCAACGCCTACTACGAGCCGCAGGAGGCGCTGACGCTTCCCGACACCCGCACGCCGCCGCCGGACCGGGTGGGCGACGGGGCCTGGACGATCCACCAGCACGCCGACCGGATGTGGAGCTCGCGCCAGGAACCCTTCCTGGTCACCGAGACCAACGCCAACCACCGGATCGCCCCGCACAGCCGCCCCGCCTACGACGGGCAGTGGCGGCAGGCCGCCTGGGCCCTCGTCAGTCGCGGCGCGCAGATGATCGAATACTGGCACTGGCACACCATCCACGCCGGCGCGGAGACCAGCTGGGGCGGGATCATCCCGCACAGCGGTCGACCCGGACGCGCCTACCGGGAGATCGCCCGCATCGGCCAGGAACTCGGCACCGCCGGCGACCTCGTCGCCGGGCTGACCCCCGGCGCCGACGTCACCCTGCTCCACTCCTTGCCCACTCGGTGGCTGATGCAGGAACACCCGCCGCTGGCCCGGCGGGACGGCAGCGGCGACACCGACTCCTACCACGCGTTCTTCGACGCCTTCCACCGTGGGGCGTTCGACGCCCGGCTGCAGACCCGCATCGTCCACGTCAGCCAGCTCGTGACCCAGCCCGTGGAGCAGGCCGTCGCGGGCCACCCGGTGCTCGTGGTGCCCGGACTCTACGTCGCCGAGGACGCCACCCTGGACTGGCTGAAGGCGTACGCGCAGGCCGGCGGGCACCTGGTGGTCGGTCCGCGCACCGGCTACAGCGACGGCGAGACACGGGCCCGCGTCGACGTGCAGCCCGGACGCCTCGCCGAGGCCGCCGGAGCGTGGTACGAGGAGTCCGCCAACCTGCTGGACGAGGTGCCGGTGACCGCGCGGGACGCCGGACTGACCTTGCCGGGGCGGCCCGCCGCGACCCGCTGGCTGGACGCGCTGATCGCTGAGGACGCCACCGTGCTGGCCGGCTACGACCACCCGCACTTCGGGCGGTGGGCGGCCGTCACCACCAGGGTGGCCGGACGCGGACGGGTCACGTGCGTCGGGGCGCTGCCCAACGTCGACCTGGCCCGGGGCATCATGCGCTGGCTGCTCGCCGGGCGGTCAGACCAGTGGTACGCCATGCCCGACTCCGTGACCAGCACGGGAGCGACCGCCCGCACCGGGCAGCGGTTACGTTTTCTGCACAACTGGTCGTTCACCCCGGTGGACGTCCGGGTCCCGGTCGCGGTCACCGACGTGCTCGACGCCACCTCGTACGCCCCGGGCGACGAGCTGCCGCTGGGACCGTGGGACGTGCGCGTCCTCGTCGAAAACTGACCGGTCCTGCGGACCGGTCAGCGACGTGATGGCGCACGAGCGTTGCAGCAGGGGCCGGGGCCCCGGGTCTGAGGATCACGGTGGCCTTCGTGTACGTGCCGCGCTGGTCGCCACGTGGACGCCCAGTGAGCCCAGCAGTACGGTGACGGCCGCGCCGATCGAGGCGAGACGCCGCAGGCCCGGACTGCACGCCGGTGATGCCGCCGTTGTAGTTCAGCCGCCACTGCTGGTTGGCCGCGCCGGTGCAGGACCAGATGACTGTGTCAAGAAACTGCGGCGCGGTTCTCCGCCTGGCCGGGTGCCCGGAAGGCGGACGTCAGCGGCCGAGAATGCGGTGCTGGAGGGCGATGACGGCGGCGCCGCGGGCCCACTCGCTGAAGGTGAAGGGCTTGACCACCACGTCGACGGGCGTCGAGGTCCAGTGGGTGTGGGCGGTGAGCGCGGCGTCGAACGCCTCGGCGCACACGTCGTACATCGCCACCGCCTCGCCGGACAGGATGACCAGCTGCACCCCGGTGATGTTCGCGACCGTGGCGACCACCTGCCCGAGGGCGTGGCCGGCGTCCTCGAAGATGCGCCGGGCCGCCGGCTGGCCCTCCGCCGCCAGCGCCAGGCACGCCTCGAACGTCAGGTCCGAACGGTCGAGGGTGCTCGCGACGGCCCGCCGGACCGCCGCCGAGCTGGCGTAGGCCCGAGCGCAGCCGCGATGGCCCAGCTCGCACAGTGGCCCGTTGTCGTGGATCGACAGGTGGCCCACCAGGCCGGTTCCCCGGCCGGCGGCACTGACGAGACGGCCGCCGATCACCAGGCCGCAACCGAGGCCGGCACCCACCGTGACCAGTGCGAACGAGTGGCGCCCCACGCCGGCGCCGAACCACTGCTGGGCGGCGGTCAGCGCCCGTACGTCGTTCTCCACCACCACCGGCAGGCCCGTGGCCGCCGCGACGAGGTCGCCCAGGGGCACATCGCGCCAGCCCAGGAACGGAGAGGTGGGCACGACCGGGTCTCCTCCGGAGGCCGTGCCCGCCAGGCTTATCCCGAGGGCCGCGGGTGGCTGCCCCGACCCGGTCAGGTCACGCACGGCCTCGCCGATACGGGTCACCACGTCGTCGACGGCGTGGCTGAGCAGGGGGCGGCGCAGCTCGTGCTGAATCTCGGCGCGAAGATCGGTGCGGACCGCGAACAGCTCGTCCTCGGTCAGCTTGACTCCGAGCAACGCCGCCCGGGCCGGATCGACCGCCAGTGGCTGCGAGGGACGACCCATCATGCTGCGGTCGCCGCTCGGCTGGTGGAGCAGGTAACCGTTCTGTAGCAACGGTTTGGTCAGCTTCGTCACGGCGGACGGCGAGAGGTCCAACCGGCGTGCCGCCTCCGCCCGTGACAACGGCCCGTGTACGAGCAGCTCCACGAAAACCGATCGCATGCCCTCGGTCAGATGCGCATCGGATAGCACGCTGGACATCGTGGACAAATTTGTTGATGATGTCAAGGAATGGGCCTGGCTGCCCCATCCGTCGGCGGGTGCTCTACCGGATCTGGTGCACGGAGGACGTGGTGTCGCTGGTGTCCCTCGATCAGGACGGCCGGTTGTGGGCACTCAACACCCGCGACTGCACCTACGTGATCGGCATCGAGATCGACCACGCGACCGGCGAGGCGCTGGTGCTGCAGAAGTACTGGGGACCGATCCTACCGCCGCAGGCTGCCCTGGAAGCCGCCGCCATGTCGGCCGGGCCCGGCAATTCCTCAGGCGCTGGCCGGCACGTGACCAGCTTCTCCCGTCCCGTCGAGGTCGAGGAACTGCTGCCGGTCGACGGCGGCCTGCGGTGGGGCCTACCGACCCTCCAGGTCGCGGTGGACCAGGTGCGGTCGCTGGAGCTGCGGTTGGTCGGCGTCAGCGCGACCTCCGGAGACGGGGCGGACCAGCTCGACATCGCGCTGGAAGACCACACCTTCCCGATCGACGTGGTGCTGCACGCCCGTCCGTACGCCGACTCGAACGCCATCGCCCGGTGGGTGACCGTACGGCACCGGGCCGGCGGCGACGCGGCCGTGGAGGTCAGCCGCCTGGACTCCGGCAGCTGGTTCATCCCCGACGCCGAGGACTACCGGTACCGGGCGGTGTGCGGGGCCTGGGCGGAGGAGAGCCAACTCCAGCAGGGCCGGCTGCCGGTGGGCGAGCTGACCTTCACCAGCCGGCAGGGGATCACCGGCCACCACGCCAATCCCTGGATCATGATCGACGCCGGGGACGCCGGCGAGGAGCACGGAGCGGTGTGGAGCGTCGCCCTGGCCTGGAGCGGCAGTTGGCGCATGACCACCACCCGCCGGCCGGAGGGCGCGACCGCGGTGACCGCCGGATTCGGTCACGACGGATTGCGGTGGCCGCTGCCGGCCGGGGCCGAGCTCGTCACCCCGACGGTCCTCGGCCTCTACAGCGCCCACGGGTTCGGCGGCGTCAGCCGCGGCTGGCACGACCACATCCGCCGGCACATCCTGCCCGCCGGCGACGAGGACCGCCCGGTGCTCTACAACTCATGGGAGGCAACCGGCTTCGCGGTCACCGAACCGGAACAACTCTCGCTCGCCCGGCGGGCGGCCACGCTCGGCGTCGAGCTGTTCGTCGTCGACGACGGCTGGTTCGGCCGGCGCGACGACGAGCACAGCTCGCTGGGCGACTGGTGGCCGCACCGGGAACGGTTCCCCGACGGGTTGCAGGGCCTGTTCGACGGCGTCCGCGCGCTGGGTATGAAGGCCGGGCTGTGGGTGGAACCGGAGGGCGTCAGTCCGGACAGCGACCTCTACCGGGCGCACCCGGACTGGACGCTGCACCTCGACAACCGCCGCCGCGACCGCAAACGTCACCAGCTTGTGCTCAACTTCGCCCGTACCGACGTCCGCGACTGGGCCCTGGGATGGCTCGACCGGCTCGTCACCGACCTGCGCCTGGACTACCTCAAGTGGGACATGAACCGGCCGTTCACCCAGGCGGGCTGGCCCGGCGGGCGCCAGGGCCAGGACCGTGTCTGGATCGACCACACCCGGCACGTCTACCAGGTCATGGCCCAGCTGCGGGCCCGCCATCCGGGACTGCGGATCGAGTCGTGCGCCGGTGGGGGCGGCCGGCTCGACCTCGGCATCCTGCACCACATCGACCAGGCCTGGCTGTCGGACAACACCGATCCGATCGACCGGCAGACCACGCAGCACGGCGTCTCCCAGCTCTACCCGGCCAACGTCATGTCCGCGTGGGTCACCGACTCGCCGAACGCGAACGTCGGCCGGTCCACGCCGTTGCGCTACCGCTTCCACGTCGCCATGGCCGGGGTGCTCGGCATCGGGGTGGACCTGGCCCGCTGGTCCGCCGCCGAGCTGGACGAAGCCCGCGCCCTGATCGCGCAGTACAAGGAGGTACGCCGCACCATCCAACACGGCCGGCAGTACCGGCTCGGTGGGCGGCCCGGCGTCGAGCGGTCGGCCCTGCAGTACGTGCTCGACGACCAGGTCGTCGTGCTCGTCTACAACCCGCACGGAAACGCCAAGAGCGGTCGCCGGTGGTTGCGGCTGACCGCCCTGGATCCGGACGCGCGCTACGAGGTGGTCGACGGCGGCGACACCGACGGCGTACCCGGCCGGCTGGCCGCCGGGTCACGCTGGCAGGGCAGGACACTCATGGCCGTCGGCATCCGGCCCACCGCCTGGGAACCCATTGGCGCCGACCACCGCAGCGACCTGATCGTGTTGCGGATCAGAGAACAGGGCTGCCGGGTCGCTGGTCGACCGTGCCGTCCTTCCTCGATGTCGTTGTAGCCGATCACGGCGATGTCCTCGGCAACGCAGCCTGCGCGGGAGTGCGGTGTGGAGGGTTCCCGAGGCGACCGGGTCGCGGTAGCAGAACGCCGCGCCCGGCGGGTCCGACCGGTCCAACCGCGCGGCCATGGCTGTGGCGCCGTCGGCCCGGTTGGAGCGCGTGGGTCAGCCAGTGCACGACGCCACTGCCATGCCAGATGATCAGTTGCTGGTGGCCAGTTGCGGGTAGACGGCCTCGAGCGGGGCGGACAGGCCTGCCTTGAGCTGCACGGAGTTGTCGTCGGCGAGGACCTCGTAGCCGCCGGACTCGAGCGTGTCGAAGACCTTGGTCACGAGGACGGCCGGGTCGAGCTTGGGGTCGGTGGTGTGGGCGGCCATCGCGGTGTCGACGTAGCCGACGTGCACACCGACGACCTGCACGCCTGCGGGCTGCAGTTCTAGGCGCAGCGAGTTCGTCGCGGACCACAGGGCGGCCTTGGTGGCGGAGTAGATGCCGGCCACGGCGTACCAGGACAGGGCGGAGTGGATGTCGATGATCGCCGTGTTCCCGCCCTTCGCGGACAGGATGGGTGCGAAGGCGCGGGCGAGGAACAGCGGGCCGAGGAAGTTGGTCTCCACGTTCGCGCGGATCTCCGCGTCGGTGTGGGTGAGGATGCCGGGTGTCGCGGGGGATGCGCCGGCGTTGTTGATCAGCACGGTCACGTCGGAGGCCTGGTCGACGACGGCCTGGATGGATGCGGGGTCGGTGACGTCGAGCTTCAAGGGCACGATGCGTTCGTCGTCCCATTCGCGGGGGTTGCGTGCGGTGGCGTACACCTTCGCCGCCCCGCGGGCGAGGGCTTCGCGGACGAAGTGGCCGCCGATGCCGCCGTTCGCTCCGGTGACGAGGACGACGGCTCCGTCGAGAGAGGTCATGAGATGTGCTCCTTTGGGTGTGCTGGTCGAATGGTCGGAGGGTGACGGATGGTCGGAGGGTGACCGGGGCGGGAGTCAGGTCTTGCCCGGCCCGGTCCCGTGCGGGGGGTCAGACGCCGGTGCGGGCCGGGTAGTCGGTGTAGCCGTGTGCGCCGCCGGTGTACAGGGTGGACGGGTCGAGGTCGTTGAGTGGCGCATCGGTGCGCAGCCGCTCGACAATGTCGGGGTTGGCGAGGGCGTAGCGGCCGAGCGGTGCGAGGTCGGCGAGACCGGTGACGATGTCCGCGTCGATGCCGTCGCGTTCGCGCCCGTACCGGACGACGAGGACCGCGGTCGGCCAGACCTCGCGGAGGGCGGCCAGCAGCTCGTCGTCGCCGAGGTGGTGCACGTGCAGGTAGACCAGGTTCAGCTTCGCGAGCTCACCCACGAGGTACCGGTACTGGGCGCGCACGGCCTCGGCATCGCCCTCGTCGAGCCCGCCGAGCGGGAACGCGGGCGAGATGCGGATGCCCGTGCGGTCGGCCCCGATCTCCTCCGCGACCGCCTGGGTGACCTCGACCACGAACCGGGCCCGGTTCTCGATCGACCCGCCGTAGGAGTCGGTGCGCTGGTTCGCGTTGGGGGCGAGGAACTGGTGCAGCAGGTATCCGTTGGCGGCGTGGATCTCCACCCCGTCTGCACCGGCCGCGATCGCCGACGCCGCGGCGTGACGGAACTCGCCGATCACGTCCTGGATCTCGGCCACGCTCAGCTCCCGCGGCACGGGCGTCTTCTTGGGTCCCTCGGTGGTGAACATGTCCTGCTCGGCTGAGATCGCCGACGGGGCCACCGGCTGCCGGTGGTGCGGGGTGTTGTCGGGGTGGGAGATGCGGCCGACGTGCATGAGCTGGATGAACAGGTGCCCGCCCTTCTCGTGCACCGCGTCGGCGACCTTGGCCCACCCGGCGATGTGTTCGGGGGTGTAGATGCCGGGGGTGGTGAGGTATCCCTGACCGTCCTCCGACGGCTGCGTGCCTTCCGTGATCAGCAGTCCCAGTGCTGCTCGCTGGCGGTAGTACTCCGCCGCGAGTTCCCCGGGTGTGCCGTCGGGGTTCGCGCGGTTTCGGGTCATGGGAGCCAGGGCGAGACGATGCGGAAGCTTGAGCCGGCCCAGCTTGAACGGCTGCCACAGGGATGAGGAGTTCATGACAGGTGCGGTTCCTTCGCAACGGACGGATCGCCACGGGCTGAGGTGCGCGACCGGGTGGTCTCACACCCGCATGGGAGAATGAGCGCGGGCACATCCGAACCCACACGGCAATGACTACACTCGAAACTGAGGCGAGTCAGAGTTTATTCCCGGAGGAGCACCGATGCCAGTGGGGCCCTCTCCGCTCGGGCGGCGCGAGCGGAACAAGCAGGCCAAGCTCGAACGCATTACCGCTGCGGCCAGCGAGTTGTTCGCCGAGCACGGGGTGGACGAGGTCACCACCCAGCAGATCGCCGACGCGGCCGACATCGGCACCGGCACCTTGTTTTTGTATGCCAAGACCAAGGGCGAGTTGCTCCTGCTCGTGCAGAACGCCCACTATGCCACCGCGCTCGACCGCGGCCGCACCGCCGCAGCGAAGGAAACCACCGCGGTGGGTGCGATCGTGGCGCTGCTGACGCCGGTGGTGCAGTGCAACCGCGTCCAGGTCGACAACGGCCGCACGTACCTGCGGGAGATGGTCTTCGGTGACCCGGCCGAGCCTCATCACGCCGAAGCCCTCGCGATCGTCGGGCAGACCGAGGACGCGACCGCCAACATTCTCGTCCGGCATGCCGGGCTCGTGGACGCGCAGGCTGCGACGCTGGCGCGGGTGATCTCCGCGATCTTGTTCTTGACGATGGCCTCCAGCGAGCACATCGACAGCAGCGTCGAGAAGATCGTCGACGCTGTCCGCTCCCAGATCGTGGCGATCCTTCCCCGCTGACCCAGGAGGCATCCCGCCCGCGGCGCGCGGTACCACATCCACCGCTGCCCGAAGCGCGGTCATGCGGGTACCTGCGTGATCGTGGCGCGCGGGCGGCGGATGGCGAGGGAGACGACGGCGGCGACCGCGGCGTCGATCTGGTGCGCGGCGAAGACCAGCGGCCCCTTCTCGCCGTGATGCTCCTTGATCGGTGTCAGTGGCGGGTGCGCTCGGAAAGGGCTGGGGAGGCAGGGGTGGCGTCATCAGGCCCGGCCGGGGTGACGACGACGGCCTTTCCGCGGATGCTGCTCCTGCCGAGGGAGGCGAGAGCGTGCGGGGTCTGCGCGAAGGAGAAGGTGGCGCCGACGACGGGGCGGATGGTGCCGGCGTCGACCAGGTTCGCGATCTGACGCAGCTGGTCACCGGAGGCGCGCATGAACAGGAACTCGTAGGTCACACCGAGCTTTCGTGCGAGGCTGCGGGTCTTGCGGCTGAGGGCCGCGATTGCCAGACGGAGGATCGGGTTCAAGCCCCGCTCTCTCGCGAAGGCCGGGTCGGGGACGCCGTAGATTCCGACAACCTTCCCTCCACGCCGGAGGACCCGCAGGGACTTGTGAAGGTTGTTCCCGCCGAGGGAGTCGAGGACGACGTCGTATCCGGAGAGTTCCTTCTCGAAATCCTGCGTGCGATAGTCGATGACGACGTCGGCGCCGAGTTCACGGACGAAGTCCGCGTTTGTGGCCGAGACCGTGGTCGCCACGTGGGTACCGAGGTGCTTGGCCAGCTGGATCGCGATCGTGCCGACCCCTCCGGAACCGGCGTGGATGAGGACTTTCTGCCCGGCCCGCACGTTGCCCTTCTCGACCAGTGCCTGCCACGCGGTCAGCGCCACCAGCGGCAGCGATCCTGCCTCCGCCGCGCTGATCGTGGCGGGCGCGAGGGCGAGGTCGGCCTCGTCCACCGCGATGCGTTCGGCGAAGGTGCCGATCCGACCGTCGCGCGGGCGGGCGTAGACGTGGTCGCCGGGCTTGAACCCGTGAACCTTTGCCCCGACGCGGAGGACCGTTCCGGCGAGGTCGTGCCCGAGGGCCAGAGGCGTCTTGTACGGCAGGATCCGCTTGAACTCGCCCTCGCGGATCTTCTCGTCCAGCTGGTTCAGACCGGCCGCTGTCACACGGACCAGGACATCCCGCTCGCCCACGACGGGCTCGGGAACGTCCGCCTCGTGGAGGGGCTGCTGATAGGCGTCGAACACGAATGCTCGCATGATCTGTCTCCTCGGATGTCTGTGGCGTTCCTGGCGGGAGCCATGCCCCGGTGGCCCCGCACGGTGACCACGGCGGGTGACGAATTCGTCTACCGGCGCGTTCGCTCCCTGCTCCGTCCCTCTCAGCACCTCCTCTCACCCCGAGTCGGTGCGCTCATGCCCGGACGGGTTCCGTTTCCCCGATTCCGACCGAGCATACTCGTATATGAGTATACTCAGTTAGTTGGTCGGGGGGAGGAACGCCATCAACTCTCATCAAGCCGGCACCCCGCGCCTGTATGCGCCGACGAAGGCCGAGCCGTTGACCCTGGTCCAGGACCAGACGTTCGCCACCGCTGTCGAGGACGGCCCGCGCCGCCGCAGCCGCCGGAGCGGGCGCCGGGGAGACGGTGCCCGTGCCCTGAGCGCGCTCGCTACTCGATCCCGGCGTCGAACGGCGCAGGTGTCGATGAGGTGGGACCCGCTGCGCCGACGCGAGCTGATCGCGACGACCGCCGCCGCGGTGACGGGAACGACGGTGCTACCTCCGGGCCAGGCCACCGCCGCGCCGTACCCAGCGCCGCGACGGCGCGCAAAAGCTCATGCTCGACACCGCCCGAGCGCTGCAGGCCGACACCGGTCTGCCCGGCGTCGTCCACAGCGCACTGTACGGGCACCTGCTGGCCGCGGCCTCGTACACCGCCGCGTTGCGCGACGACCGCGACAGCGCCTGGACCTTGCTCGGCGAGGCCGCAGACGCCGCCCGCCGTTGCGGTGGCACCACGTCCGATCGGTTCAACATGCTTGAACTGGCCGTCTACAAGATCAGCGTATCGCGGGTGCTCGGCGACTACGGCGCCGCTGTCGACGACGCGCGCCTGGTCGACTCGGCCCGGATCATCTCGCCGGAGCGCCGTGCCCGGTACTGGGAGGACACCGCCCTGGCACTGCACGGCCGCGGCCGCCCGCAGGCCACGTTCCAGGCGCTGCTGGCTGCCGGACGGGACACCCCGCAGGAGGTCCGGTTCCGGCCCTGGGCGCAGCAGCTCACCGCCGACCTGCTCTCCCGCAAACAGCCACAGCCTGCCAGGCATGCGCGAGTTTGCTGGCCGCGTCGGGGTGCGCTGACCCGCCTCACGCCACGCGGGTGTCCGCTCGGCGTACGCGCTGGTCATACTTCAGGGCTGGCGGGAGCCGGCGTAGGTCTGGTCGGTCGGGCCGCCGGTCGGCCAGAGCGGGGGCCCGTGGTGTGGTCGGACTACAGGTGGTGGGCAGCCGAGGGGAGTTGCCGTTGCCGGCCAGCGCGGCAGTCGTGTGCGATCCTGCCGGGCAACCGCTGCCTGTGGTCGCCCATGATCCGCTGATGATTCATCCGGCCAGTACGGTGGTGCGGCTGCTGGCCGGCCTTCATAACGGGTGATCGGTGACCGCGCTGGACCCGGTCGTGTCGGGTCCGCAGCCGTGCAGCATCAGCACCGCGGGTCCGGCTCCGCTGTCCAGGACGTGGACCGGGGGAGCCGTCAACGGTGACGGTCCGAAGTGCCGTCACCGAGGCAGGCCCCGACGGCTCACGCCGGTGCGGCGTTGACGGACGTCGAGAAGACCTCCATCATCGCCCTGCCGAACTGCGGCATGTCGGGCCACCCCCGGCAGGAGACGAGGTTGCCGTCGACGACGTCGGGAGCGTCGATGACCGTCGCGCCCGCGTTCTCCATGTCACCGGTGATGGGGGGAAAGCACGCCGTTTTCCGACCCTTCAGCAGCCCGTACACCGCTGGTACCTGCGCGCCGTGGCACACCAGCGCGACGGGGAGGTTGCGCGCGAAGAAGTACTCGGTGATGCGCCTGACGTCGGCGTCGACCCGGATCCACTCGGGGGCACGTCCCCCGGGGATGATGAGCGCGTCGTAGCGCTCGACGTCGACCTCGGCCCAGGGCACGTCGACCGGCAGCTTCCGGCCGTTCTTCTCCACGTAGGCGTCGGAGTTGGGGTCGAACTCGTGGATGACCAGTTGCACGTCACGCATCGTCCGTGACGAGACGTCGACGTCCCAGCCGCCCTCCTGCACGCGGTAGTAGGGATACATGGTGTCGAGTTCCTCGGCGGCGTCGCCGGTCAGGAGCAGCGCTCGGGGCACCTGCTTCTCCTCGCATCCGGGGGCGGGTGAGGTAGATCCAATTCGATCCGATCCGGTGGGGTCAGCATTGCTCGGCCCAGCCCGCCCGTCAAGCCTCGCCCGTCGTGGCGTTTGCGTCCTCGACCTCGTCGAACAATCGCCGGAAACGCTCGCCGGACCGCAGGATGTGCCGACGCATCGCGTAGGCGGCGGCGTCGGGGTCACGCGCGGCGATCGCGGCCACCACGTCCTCGTGCTCAGCCAGGGCCAGGTGGGTGACCTGGGCGTCGTGGTGCAGCCGGAAGAGGTGCACGTGGCTGTGCAGACGAGCGAGCGCTTCCCGGATGACCTGGTTCCCCGCGCTCAGCGCGACGAGATCGTGAAAGGCGGCGTCGCGCAGCCCGAAGGCGCCGTAGGCCAGGGGCCCGTCGCCCCGCTCCAGGTCTGCCATCTCCTCCAGCATCCGTCGCAGACCGGCCACCTGGGTCGGGGATGCGCGTTCGGCGGATCTGCGCGCCGCTGCCGGCTCGAGGAGCAGGCGGACCTCGAGCATGTCCTCGAAGCGGTGCCGGGTGATCTGGGGTGGAATGCGGTAGCCGGCATGGGGCACCCGCACGACCAGGCCCTCGGCCTCCATGCGGTTCAGAGCGTCCCGGATCGGCGTCTGCGAGACCCCCAGCTCTCGCGCCAGGACGTCGATTGTGACGCGGGAGCCAGGCTCGATCCGCAGCGACATCAGCTGTCCGAGCAGCGTGTCGTATACCTCGTCGGCGAGCCGGCCGCCAGATCGTCCCAGCGGCATTCCGCCCGTCGCGACCCTACGGCCCCGCGCGGTCATCGCGTCGTCGGTCATCGTGGCAGGTCCTTCTCGTACGGCCTCTCGAACCTGTTGACATCAGTCACCACGCTGCGACATGCTGACGCCTCCACTCGATCGTATAGGAAAAGTGCCGAGGGCTCGCCATTCGGCACCGTCGCGGAACCGCCCGCCACCGCTCTACTTCGATCACCTGGAGCTGCGATGAGCACGCTCGACCTCCTGCTTGCATCCTCACCGGACCGTAGACGGACCGTAGGCCGACCACGAGCGTTCAGCCACCCGGTGGGTCGCGCGGCTCGTCGGAAGCGCGCCGATCGGCCTGCTCGCCTGCCACTCCGAGGGAGATCGTCTGGTCGGTGCGGCAGGCTGGACCCGGCGGCGGCCTCGCTGGACCACGGCTGACGACGGTCGTGCGCTGCTGTTGGGCCCGCGCGCGGCGGACCTCTCCGTCGGACAGCATCAGAACGCGTCGTTGTCGGGCGAGCCCCACGGGCTTGAGCCGCCCGGTGACCGAACGGTGGTCGACGTCCGAGGGGGTACGGAGATCCTCAAGATCAGGCCACGACCCGCTAGCACCGGTACGCGGGCGAGCGACTGCGTGTCATCGACTGCTTGTCCCAGTCGGCCGGGGCCGTGCGCACCTGGGCGACGTGGGCACCGGGCTGCCGCTGTCGGAGGCTGGGCGGTGTCCGCGCCGGGCGGCGACGGTGCTGTGCGCCCGGACGTGACGATCGAGCCTCGGCGAACCATCACCAGCGGGCCCGGCCTGACGACGCTGAGCCGGCCGTCGTCCGGGAAGGGGGTCGCCGGCGCGGGGCGTCGCCCCGCAGACAGGGCCAAGGCCGCATGCGATCCGCCCGGCGACCTCGCCCCCGACGAGGGCGGGTGACCCGTACGGCTACGCGCACCGCCCAATCGCGCAGGCACGCCGGACATCACCACACAGATCACAGGAGGCGACGCGATGAGTGACCCGGTGAACGTCTTGGCCCCCGAGCACCGGCGGCTCCGCATCGGCGACGGGTGGCGCGACGCCGCAAGCGGAGCCACCTTCGCCGTCGAGGACCCGGCCACCGGCACGAGCATCGCCGAGGTAGCCGACGCCGACGCCGTCGACGGGCTCGCCGCTCTGGACGCGGCGAGCAGGGCACGGGCGGAGTGGGCGGCGACCCCGCCGCGGAGACGCTCAGAGTTGTTGACCGCGACGTACCGGGCACTGACCGGGCGATCCGAGGAGGTCGCCCGGCTGATGACGCTCGAGATGGGCAAGCCGCTCGCCGAGGCTCGGACAGAGGTGGCCTACGGCGCCGAGTTCTTCCGGTGGTTCGCCGAGGAGGCGGTGCGCGTCGAGGGGCGCTACAGCACCGCTCCCGCAGGCGGGTATCGCATCCTGACCGTGCCGAAGCCGGTCGGGCCGTGCGTCCTCGTGACGCCCTGGAACTTCCCGTTGGCCATGGGTGCCCGCAAGATCGCTCCTGCGCTGGCGGCGGGCTGCACGACGATCACCAAGCCGGCAGCCCAGACGCCACTCACCATGCTGTTGCTGGCCCGCATCATGGAGGAGGTCGGCGTTCCCCCGGGCGTCGTCAACGTGGTGACCACCACGCGTGCCGGCGAGGTGGTCTCCGCGCTGCTGGCCGACAGCCGAATCCGCAAGCTGTCGTTCACCGGGTCGACCGAGGTCGGACGGGTGCTGCTCCGACAGGCTGCGGACAACGTGCTACGCACCTCCATGGAACTGGGCGGCAACGCGGCCTTGATCGTGTGCGCCGACGCTGACCTGGACGTCGCGGTCGACGGCGCCGTGGTGGCCAAGATGCGCAACCTCGGGGAGTCCTGTATCGCTGCCAATCGGATCTACGTCGAGGAGCCGGTGCGCGAGGAGTTCACGGCGCGCTTCGCCGAGCGGATGGGCGCGCTCTCGGTGGGCCATGGCCTCGACGACGGCGTGGACGTCGGGGCGTTGATCGACGAGGCTGCCGTCACCAAGATCGACGAGCTCGTCACCGACGCGGTCGGTCGCGGTGCCCGGGTCCTGGTGGGCGGCGCGCGTTTGGCTGGGCCGGGCCACTTCTATCCGCCCACGGTCCTGGTCGACGTACCCGACGATGCGCGGATGCTGGCGACGGAGATCTTCGGCCCGGTGGCGCCGATCATCCCGTTCACGTCCGACGACGAGGTGATGGCGAAGGCCAACGACACCGAGCACGGCCTGGCCGGATACGTCTTCACCCGTGACCTGCGGCGGGCGCTCCGGTTCGCCGAAGGGCTGGATACAGGGTTGCTCGGCATCAACCGTGGTGTGATATCGGACCCGGCAGCTCCGTTCGGGGGCGTGAAGCAGTCCGGGATCGGTAAGGAGGGGTCGCACGAGGGCATCCTCGAGTACCTCGACCTCACCTACGCGGCGATCGACCTTCCGTGACCGGCCTGCCGCTCCGGCATCGCGACGGAGCCGAGGGCGGCCGGGCGCGACCGACTCGTGGCGCCCGGCGCGGACTCCTGCGCCACCCAGGTGGCCGACCGTGCCGACGCCGTCCCGGTCCCGCCGGTGACCTGGACATCCGCCCAGCACATCGCCGCCGACGTTGCGGAAAGGCACTGACATGCTCGAGACCGTCCGTGGACCACGCCAGCTGATAGTGGGCGAAGGGGTCGCGCAGAACATCCCCCGAGTGGTGGCCGAGTGCGGCTCACGAGTCCTCGTCGTGACCGACCAGGTTGTTCTCAGGCAGCCCGGTGTGGCCGAGATCGTGGCCGCCGTACGGGAGAAGGTCGAGGTCGTCGAGGTGTTCTCCGACGCGACTGCGGACGTGCCACTGGCCGATGTCGCCCTGGCCGTCTCGGTCGCCGCCGAGGTGGACGCCACCGTGATCCTCGCCATCGGGGGTGGCACGGTGATCGACCTCGCCAAGATCGTCGGCGTCGTCCGGCGCCACGGCGGGACGCCGCGCGACTTCTACGGCGAGTCGAAGGTGCCGGGGCCGACGATTCCTCTCGTCGCGGTCCCGACGACGGCAGGCACCGGCTCCGAACTCACACCCGTCTCGGTGCTGACCGACCCCGACCGCGAGCTGAAGGTGGGGGTCTCCAGCGTCCACATCGTGCCCGACTTCGCCATCGTCGACCCCGAACTCACCTACACCTGCCCGGCGGCCGTCACCGCCCACTCGGGCATCGACGCGTTCTGTCACGCGGTGGAGAGCTACACGGCGCGACCCCGGGCCCACGGACCGCGTGACCCGGTGGAGCAGGTCTTCCTCGGCCGCAACCCGATCACCGACCACTACGCGCTCCTGGCCGCGCAACGGATCGCCCGTAGCTTGCGTCGTGCTGTCAGGGACGGGGGCGACACGGACGCGCGCGCGGACATGTCCTACGGGTCGATGCTCGCCGGGCTCGCCTTCTCCCACGCGGGCAACGCGGCCCCGCACGCTCTCCAGTACCCCATCGGCGCAGCCACCCACACGCCGCACGGCCTGGGCGTCGGGCTGCTCCTGCCCTACGCGCTGGACGCGGCCAGGGAGACCATCGGCGACCGGTTGGCCATCCTCGCCGGGGTGTGCGGGCTCGACGTGGCCGACGCCTCGGATGCCGAGGCCGCGGATACGTTCCTCACCTGGCTCGACGGGCTCCTTGCCGAGATCGGCATCCCTCCCACCTTGGCGGACATCGGCGTGGCACGCGCTGACCTCCCGCGTTTCGCGGAGATGGCCAGTGGTGTCACCCGCTTGATCCAGAACCATCCAGGCCCGACCGACGCCGCCAGCCTGACCGCGATCCTCGAAGCGGCCTGGACGGGGGAGCGGACCCGACACGTCCCGACGCCGAGCAGATCGTGAACGCGGGTCAGGGCGCGGTGGGCCATTCGTCCTGCCGCCAGGTCTTCTCCGGCACCGCGAAGTGTGCCGCGCCGGGGCCCGCCAGGTAGGCGGCGACCGGGGTCGGCAGCACGTCCGGGTAGTCGGCGTTGCGGACGTCCCGCAGCGAGGCCGTCCCGTCGAGCATGGCGATCTGGTACTGCAGGGCCGGGTACTCGAACATGCTGGACGCCGTGAACTGGCGGCGGGCGATCTCCGCGCGCAGGTCCCGCAGGGTGCCCTTGCGCACGAGGTTCCACCGGCGTCCGGACGCCGCCTCGACCTCGTTGCGAAGGGCCAGCATGGCAGGTTGCTGGAGCGGCTGGAGCGCGGCGACGCCGTCGGTCAGGTCGCCGACGTACGGTGTCAGGCGGGGATGGGTCGGCAGTGTGTCCTTCGACGACCCGCGGACCAGGGCCCGCACGTCGGCGCCGCGTGCCAGCAGGTTCGTCACGATCAGGCTGCCGAGGCTTCCGGTCGCACCTGCTACCAGGACTGTCGTCATCGTCGGTGCTCCTCAGGTTCTCTCAGGCGCCCGCAGGCAGGCGCGTGTGGCGGGGGATGCCGCAGATCGTGCCCAAGCATGTTCGCAGGTTCGACGGGTTCAACGAGGCGATCCTGTCGCTGCATGCGAAAGGGTTGACGACCGGGGAGATCTCCGCCCACCTGGCCGACGTGTACGACGCCGAGGTGTCCCGGGAGCTGATCAGCCGGGTCACCGACGCGGTCGTGGACGACATGGAAGCCTGGCGGCAGTGGCCTCTGGACCGGATCTACCCGGTGGTGTTCATCGACACACTCCCGAGCACCGCCATCGACCCGGTCGGTGCCGGTCGGGTCTGGGCGGCGCTCACGCGGTGACTGCCAGGGGACAGACTCAGTCGGGCAGCTGCACGTCGGGTTCCTGGCCGACCAGGTGGGAACGGTGCTGACGGATCCACGTGGTCGGGAGTCGTCGGTGTTGAGCGAGGTTACTCAACCGTAGGTTCGTCGGTGCCCGTGGTCGGGGTGAAGGCTTTGCCGTAGCTTCCAGCGGCGTTCAGGTCCCGGTGGCGTAGGGGAACGCCGAACGGCGGCCCGCTGAACCAGTCGGGCCGCCGTTGGCGAAGTTACGGATCAGAGCGAGCGGATGTTCTCCGCCTGCAGGCCCCTCTGGCCCTGGGTGATATCGAACTCCACCCGCTGGTTCTCATCGAGGTTGCGGAAGCCGCTCGCCGAGATCGCGGAAAAGTGGGCGAAGACGTCGGCGCCGCCGCCGTCCTGGGCGATGAAACCGAAGCCCTTGTCGCCGTTGAACCACTTCACAGTACCTGTAGCCATGTCTGCTCCTTCGCAGGCTGGTAGAGACCGCACTGCGCGGACCCTTACGCCGCCGCGTTGATCACCCGCGCCGGAACCGACACGCAAACGAAAAAACGCCCGGATGGGTTTCAGATAACCTTACCCAGGCGCCGAAGACGTCTAAGGAAATCAAAACTGCAACCCGGCAACCGTAGCACAGAATACGACAGTCCGGGCCGGAACCCTGGTGCGTGGTCCTGTCACAGCATCAGCCCGGCACCCGGAATCCCGCTGCCGGCTCATCGGTCCGGCCGGCGTTGTCCGGTGTGCTGGCCACGGGTGTGCCGTGTCAGCCCCACGTCGCGCGCCCGCCTCGATGGCCTGTCGAGAAACGCCTTCTTGCTGGCCGGCAGGGGAATCCGGGTACGACAAACGGTCCCCCTCAGGGATGGAGAAGGACCGTGAGGCGTGGATCAGGCGGCGTCGGCTTGCTGGCGGCGCTGGTGGTTCCGGTTGTGCTGGAGGGCTTCTTCGAGTTGGTCTTCGAGGATGATGATCCGGCAGGCGGCTTCGAGGGCGGTGCCGTGGTCGACCATTTCCCGGGCTCGTGCGGCCAGGCGGAGCTGGTAGCGGGAGTAACGGCGGTGTCCGCCGGCCGAGCGGAACGGGGTGAACAGTTTCGCCTCGTCGAGGCGGCGCAGGAAGTCCTGCGAAGCGCCCACGATCTCCGCGGCGCGACCCATCGTGTAGGCGGGGTAGTCATCGTCGTTGAGCATGTCGTCGGGTTGGGCCATACATACCTCTCCATGACGAGGGCCCCGGCGCGGGAAGCGCCGGGGCCCGGGGTTACGGGTTGAGTACACCATCTACCGACAGGTTCGTCGGGTTCTCGTTTCCGCACCGTGCCGCCATCAGCGACATAGGGTGCGAGGATCGCATAAGCGTGACCGGAGACCACCTCACGTTCGGTGGGACTACGGTGTCCACCGCAGAACGGCAACTACGTCCTGACGGCGGGCGATCCAACGGCGTCCAGCCCTCCCTTTCCTCTGCTTCCATAACCAGTGGTGCTGCCCGCCGGTGTCGGAGCCCCACGCAACTTCACGGCCCCGCACACGTGCGGCGGATCTTCCCTGCATCAGGCGGAGCCCCGAACCTGCATCGGCCCTGCCTGCGGTTGCCCTGACCTGGAGTTACGTCAAGGTCTTCACGTGCACTTGCCTTGCTCGTGCGGTGCGGTTCCACCGCAGTTGCCGAGCGAGCCACGAAGGTCCGGGCTCTGCTTGACGCTCGGCGTGTTCCGTCGGCGTTCTTACCGATCTCTGTCGTCAACGGAGGCAACTCTACCCAGCCCCACCGATAATGTCTAGTCGCCGGAGACCAGATTTTCTCGGCGGCTGCCCGAGGCTTTCAGGACGGCTGATCGGACGGCGGGCTGCGCGCTGGACCTGCTGTTCGAACCCGCGAACTTTCCGCACCGTACCCGGATGCTCGACCCCCCAGCCGGTCCGGGCGCACCCGCACGTCGGCCTGCGCGACCCGGCCGGCTCGCCGCCAGGCTGACGATCGCGGAGATCGCCACCCTCGCCGGCGTGCCCGTCGACGAGGTGCGCGCCCTGGTCGACGCGCAGCCAGGTGGCGGCCAGAAGACGCTGAGGAGGGGGAGTCCGGATCCCGCCGTGGGGAGGGGCGGCACCCTCGGCGGAAGCGGCGCGCACCGGATCTCAGAATGGATTCCTCGTAGGGCCCGCGGCGGCCGGCACGTCAGGGTCGTGGGTGGGACGCCCGGGAGTGATGGTCCCGGGGATGATCAGCTGCGCGGCGTGGACGTGGTCGTCGCGCAGTCCCCGGTAAGTGTCAGCGTGCCGTCCAGGATCGCGTACGCCAGCATCGGATCCGTTCCATCGCGGTGACCAGGTCGTCGGCGGATGCCGCGAGTAGGGCGATCGCTTCCTGCACGTAGCGCCAGGCGGTGGCGACGCCGATCGCAAACCCGCAGGCCAGCCGGGTGTATGTATCGCAAACCGTGGGTTGCGAGCTTGGCCGACCTGGGCGGTTGGGCAGCGGGCCGTCCCGGTGATGAACCTGCTCGGCGTGGCCGAGCCGTCTTCGGGTGGCTCGGCCACGCTTTCGGTTCGTCAGGGGGTCACCCGGGTAGCCGGGCTGTCGCCCGGCAGGCCTGACATGGTGGCCTCGACCGGCGGCACCGGAGTGGTTCCGAGGATGCTGCCGTCGGTGGAGTAGGCGGTGAGGGTGGCCGGCTGGTCCGGCGGTATCCGGGTGGTGCCGGCGTTCGACGCGTCGAGGGTGACCGTGGCCGGGGGTGCGCCGCCGACCGTGACCGTGACGCGGGCCGCGTCCGGCGGGGCGATCACCCGCACCTGGTCCGTCGGCGTGCGGGTGCTGTTGTCGGCCCGGATCCGCCAGCCGATTGGTCGCTGGTCGGCGCCCTCGGCCGGCAGCAGCAGCCGCAGGTCGGTCCACCAGCCGGATCGGTTGTCGCCGTGCATGGCGTACGCGATCACCCCGCCGCCGGCGGGCTGCACGGTGAGCAGCGCGGCGGACTGGCCGTGCTGGCTGCCCGACCAAGGCACCCGTACCGTCGTCCCGGCAGCCGGGAGGCGACTGTCGAGGAGTGCCGATTCGACGAAGTTGCGCAGGGCGGCGTCGTCCAGCGGCGTACCTCGGGCGCCCCGTCGGGCGGCGGTGAGCAGGACGTCCATCTCCGGCCCGGTCGGGTCGATTCCGGCGTACGGGCCGCCGCCCAGGCCGCCCTGGTAGAGCACCTGGTCGCCGCGGCTGACCCGAACGACGGGTTCGTGCTGGAGCGGCGCGGGGGGCAGGACGGCGAACCCGACCCCGCTGCCGTCCGCCCTGGCGAGGTCCTGGTACTCCAGGGTTCCCCTCGGCGTGTACCGAGGGTCGCCACTGATCATCACGGTGGATTCGGCGGGCCCGACGACAACCGCGAATCCGCCCCGGTCGGGACCGGCCTGCATCAGGGTCATCACCGGGTCGTCGACGCCCTCGCTGTGGCCGGCGTAGCGCATCTGTTGGGCGCTGGCCCCGGCCGGACCCACGTACCAGACCAGCGCCTCCTTGGTCAGGAGGCCGAACCGCAGCGGCACCGCGACCAGCGCGACCCGGTGGCCCGGCTGGTCACTGCCGTAGAGCACACGAATCCGGTCGCGATCGCCGACCTTCCAGAAGCCGACCGGGTTGGAGCCACCCCACGAGGTGTCGGTGCTCATCGACGGATCGGTGCTGATTCGCGCCCGCAGCGTGTCCAGCCAGGCCTGATCGCCGGCCAGCGCGCCCCGGGGCGGCGCGTCGAGCAGCGCCGTCGGGGCGGCGGCGACCGCGATGCCGGGCGCCCAGCCGGGGAGGGGCACCACGTTGGTCTGGACCCCGACGAGCGCGGCCATGACCGCGGCGGCCACCGCCGTCCGGATCAGCCGCGTGCGCCGGTGCCGTCGCTCGCGCCGGGCGAACCCCGGCCACGGGTCCTCAGGTACGTCGACATCGTGCGCGGCCTGCGACAGCGCGGGACTGAGCGTCGAATGTGCGAAGCTCTCGGTCATGCCGGTTCCTCCTGAAGCCCTACCGGGGACTGAGGGGCGGGTGGGGCGAACTCGACCCGCAGCCGGGCCAACCCGCGCGACGCCTGGCTCTTCACCGAGCCGACGGAGCAGCCGAGAACCCTGGCGGTGTCCGCCTCGCTCAGGTCCTCGAAGTAGCGCAGCACCAGAACCGCCTGGGTTCTCGGCGGCAACCGACGCAGCGCGGTGAGGAGCAGTTGCCGCTCCTCCACCTGCGCGTACGCGTCCGGCATCGACGCGCTGTCGGAGGTCAGCAGCGGCACCTCCAGCGGTCGCCGCCGACGTCGCCAGGAGATTGCCGTGTTGACCATCGCCCGGCGTACGTAGACCTCGGGCGCATCCCTGCGCAGTACCCGCCCCCAGCGCCGATGGGTCTTCTCCAACGCCGACTGCACCAGGTCCTCGGCTGTCCCCCGGTCGCCGGTCAGCAGGTAGGCCGTTCGGAGCAACCTCCCCCACTGTCGTTGTACAAACAGCCGGAACTGTTCGTCGTCCTCGTAGCGACTCACGCCACCTCCAGGTCGCGTCCGTCTCGCGTTCACGAGCGGATGCCGAGTGAGACGCGATCGGCGACGTCTGGGGTTGAGTGGAAAACCGTACGTCGAGGCGGATTCGGATCTGCCGGTGGGTACAGGTCTTGAATGGACAGACTGTATCGGGTGCGAGGGTCAGTCCGGTGTGAGCGAGGAAGCCGTCGAGTAGATCGTTGCGGTACTGGATGCTCCTGAGCCGGTTCATGATGATCGCGAGGAGGTGGTCGACGCCGGGGACGGCGAGGTTGCCGATGCGGCGTCTGGAGTGGGACCAGACTGCCTCGGTGGGGTTCAGGTCCGGGGCGTAGGCGGGTAGCCGGATGACGGTCAGCCAGTCCCGGGCGTCGACCATCTGCCGTATGGCGGCGGAGACGTGGGTGTTCAGGGTGTCCCAGACCCACACGATCGGGCGGCCGAGCTGTTGGTGAGCGGCGTCGAGCAGGGCAACATGGTCGCTACCTCCTGCAGGGACCAGCAGGGCCCCGTCGTTGGGCGTGATCGGTGAGCTCACATCGCACCTCAGCACATGCGGCCTCTCCGTGGCATCCGGCCACAGAGCCTCCGCAGAAAACACGTTTGGTGGATCACGGTGACCGCTGCTATTTTTCGCGAGGCCGTGCGAGAGACCGAGGAGGTGGTACCCGTGACCGTTTCGACGTGGGTGCTCCCCTCTGGGGTCATGGTCGGGCGATAGGTCGTCCGGGAGCGCCGTTCACGAGCACTCCCCGAAAGGCACGACCATGCGGTTCACTACTGAGCAGCGCCTCGATGACACCGTCCTGGAACGCGAATTCATCCTCGGCGAGATCCCCGGCGTCCTGTGGACGCCCGCATCCGCACCGGCCCCGCTGATCCTGCTTGGCCACCCCCCGCTCGGACTGCGCACGATGTACCCCCGGCTGGTGGCTCGGGCTCGGCACGCCGCGGCGGAGGGCTTCGCCGCGGCCACCATCGAACTTCCCGGCAGCGGTGACCGGCCCCGTTGGGCCGCTGCCGAGCAGGCCCGTACCGACCTGCGCCGGGCGCTGGAGGCCGGCGAGCCGGTCAGCGACGAGATCATCGACGCCCTCGTCCTCCCGCTCGTCGACAAGGCGGTCCCGGAATGGCAGGCCGCCCTGGATGCCCTCCTCGCGCTGCCCGAGATCGGCGGCCCGGTCGGGTACTCGGGGGGAGTGATCTCCGTCGGCATGAGGTTCCCCCGATAACGCGGAGGGTTGGTTAGCAGGCGAGAGCCTGCTCAGGGATG
>NZ_LRQV01000034.1 GCF_001567585.1 Micromonospora rosaria | reverse complement strand
GGCACCGGCCGCCTGGCGGGCGGCCGGGCGGGCGCGGAGGGCGGCGGCCACCGGCCCGGCGCGACCGGCAACGCCCCGGCACACCGCGCCGGCATGATGGGCGGCACCGCCAACCGGGGTGGCGTGCTCGGCGGCCGGGGCAGCGGCGACCAGGAGGACCCGGACGGCCGACTGACCTGGCTGACCGAGGACGAGATGGTGTGGCAGGACGCCCGGTCCACCGCCCCGGCGGTGCTCGACGGGAACTGACCCCTCACGACGTCACCGGCGGCGCTCCCGTGACCGGGGGCGCCGCCGGTCGTCGTCCGGCCTCCCCCGAACGTCCATGTCGGACAGTGGTACCGGTCACGTGATCCACTCCGTGCGTCCGGCTGCGGGGGTGGCGCCCGGGAGATAGGTTGGTCGGGTGCCGCCCATGACGTCCGCCCGCCCCCGTGGCCGGGCGGCGCTGCGCGCGTTGCGGGACCTCACCCGCCTGGCGGTCACCCTCCTGGTGCTCGCCATCGGTCTCAGCGGCGTGACCGCCGCGCTGGCCGGTGCGCCGTCCGCCGCCACGGCCACGGCCGCTCCCAGCGTGTCGACCGGGCGCGTCGCCGAGCTGCGGTCGGACACCTCGACGGTGGTGCGGGAGGCCGAGTCGGCCCCGCAGCCGTCGGCCCCTGCGGGCGACACCGTCTCCGCCCCGCCGGCCGCCGTCCGCGCGCCGTCCACCGTGACGGCCGCGGCCCCGCCCCCGGGTGTCCCCGGCCGGCGCGGCCCGCCCTCCGCCTGACCAGCCGCCGCCGCGCACGGCGGTACGCGCCGGCGCCGACGCGGACCCGCCGGGCACCGGGCACCGTCGCGGTGACCGTCGTCGCCGCCCCCGCGCCGGCCAGCCCTTCCCGCCGTCGGATCGACGGCCCCCGGCCCGCCACCGGGCCCCCCGACCGTCTTCCCCCTCCTTCGAGTCCGAGGTGCTGGTGATGCAGACCGTCCGCTCCGCCGTACTGATCGACGTCCCGCAGGCCGCCGTGATCTGGCTGGTCCTCCTCGCCGTGGTCGGGGTGACCGTCGCCGCGCTGGTCGTCGTCCGACCGGGCCGGCGTCGGCTCGACGTCGCCAGCCGGATCCGCGAGGCCGCCATGCCGGGCCGCCTGGAGGAGGCCGAGGAGGAGCGGGAGCGGCGACGGTACGCGCAGGAGGTGGCGGTGGCCGCCGAGCGCGCCGGCACCACCGCCCAACGGCGGCGTACCGAGTGGCTGGCCGCCCAGGAGGCGGTGGAGGCCGCCTGGCAGGCGTACCAGGAGGCGGAGGAGGACGTCCGCCGGTTGACCGCCGCCGCCGCGATGCCCCTGCCCCGGACCGCCCGCACCCCCGCCGAGTACGCCGACCGCGAGCGGTTCCTGCACCGGACGGCGATGGAGGCGTACCGGCGGCAGGAGCTGTCGGTGGAGCAGCTCGGCGACGCCTTCGCGTACCGCAACGGGTGGGACCCGCGCCGGCACCCGGTGGAGCAGGAGCTGTTCCTGCGCCGGGCGGTACGGGACAACCTGCTCGCCCGGCACGAGGCCGCCCGTGAGCAGGAGCAGGCCGCCTGGCGGGCCGCCGAGCTGGCCGTCGCCGCCGCGGGCAGCCTGCGTGCCGAGGCCTTCGCCGCCACCGAGCCGGCCCCGGCCACGGAGTCCTCGCTGCTGCCCGGCTCCGACACGGCGGAGTTCCCGGTCACCGTCCGGGAGAGCACGCCGCCCGCCCGGGGCGCCGCCGCCGTTCCCGTCTACTGACCGTCCCCGACACCGGGTCGCGCCGGTCCCGCCGTCGGGCCGGGTCGGGCGCTGGCCGGTATCCGACGGGTCCGGTGGACGCCTGATGTCGCCGGCTTCCGCTAGCGTGGGGAGCATGTCCCAGGAGACGTGGCTGCTGGTCGTGCTCGGCGGCATCGTGGCACTCGCCACCCTCGCCGGTGCGGTGGTGTTGGCGGTGCGGGTGGTCCGCACCCGGCGGATGCTCGGCAGCCTGGGGGCCAGCGGAAAGGTCGCCTTCTACGGCGCGCTGGCCTACACGGTCCTCCCGGTGGACCTGCTCCCCGACCCGATCTACCTGGACGACATCGGGGTGCTGGCCGCCGCGCTGATCTACCTGACCCGGCTGGCCCGGCGGCGCGGGGTCACCGACCGACCAGTCTCCGGCGTGCCGGACGCGGGCCGGGTGCACCGGCCCGTGCCATGATCGGGTCATGCCACGACGGGTCGACCACCGCCTGGAACCGCACGACGACCGGGTCACCCGGTTCTGCCGGGAACGTCACCTGGCCACGCTGACCACACCGCGCCCGGACGGCACCCCGCACGTCGTACCGGTCGGGGTCACCTACGACGCCGACGCCAACCTGGCCCGGGTGATCACCTCACGGAGTTCCCGCAAGGCCCGGCACGTGGCCGCGACGCCGGACGCCCCGGTGGCCGTCTGCCACGTCGACGGGCGACGTTGGCTGACCATCGAGGGCCGCGCGGTGGTCCGGGCCGAGCCGGACGCGGTGGCCGAGGCCGAGCGCCGGTACACCGAGCGGTACGGGACGCCCCGGCCGAACCCGGAACGGGTGGTCATCGAGATCACCGTCACCCGGCTCCTCGGCAACCTGTAGGTGTAAGGAAGGGCCCCCTGTTAACGCATTCCGGATAGCAGGGGCCCCTTCCAAACCGCTGTGTCTTCCGGACCGCTGGGCCCGAACGGCCGCTGGGCCTGACCGCGCGCCGGCTCAGGGCTCGGGTGCCACCTGGGCTCAGGGCTCGGGTGCCACCTGGACCCCGGTGACCACGTCGAACACCGTGATCGCTTCCATCGGGCAGGAGTCGGCCGCGTCCCGTACCGCCTCGTCCGGCTGGATCCGTTCGGCCAGCGGTTGGGACAGGCCGTCATCCAGCGCGAAGTGGGACGGCGCGGTGCTCGCGCAGATCCCGGCACCGATGCACAGGCTCCCGTCGACCCGTACCCGCCACCCGTTCTCCCCCATTCGGTACACCCCTCCTACCAGGACACCGGCAACGCGGTCAGCCCGCGTACCAGTAGGCCGGACTTCCAGGTCAACTCCGACTCCGGGACCGCCAACCGCAGCCCCGGGGTCCGCTCCAGCAACGTCTCCAGCACCACCTGAAGCTCCATCCGGGCGAGCTGCGCGCCGACGCAGTGGTGCGCCCCGTGCCCGAACCCCAGGTGCGGGTTGACCGCCCGGGCCAGGTCGAGGGTGTCCGGCTCGGTGAAGACGGTCTCGTCCCGGTTGGCCGAGGCGATCGAGACGAGCACCGGCTCCCCGGCCCGCACCAGCACCCCGCCCAGCTCCACGTCCTCCAGCGCGTACCGGGCGAAGCCGGCGGTCGCGCCCAGCGGCACGTACCGCATCAGCTCCTCGACCGCGCTCGGCACCAGGCCCGGGTCGGCACACAGCCGTGCCCAGCCCTGCTCGGCGGTGAGCAGCACGTACACGAAGTTGGGGATCTGGGTCACGGTGGTCTCGTGGCCGGCGGCGAGCAACCCGGCGGCGAGCTGGATGACCTCGTCCTCGGTGAGCCGGTCGGCGTCGGCGTCCCGGGCCTGCACCATCGCGGTGAGCAGGTCGTCGGCCGGCTCCCGCCGGCGCTGTTCGATCAGGCCGGTCATGTACCCGAAGAGGTTGTCCAGGTACCGCTGGACCTGCTCGCCGCTGAGCGAGGTGGTCGAGACGATCGCCTCCGACCAGGTGTGGAACTTGTCCTGGTCGGTCACGGGGACGCCGAGCAGGTCGCAGATCACCCGGATCGGCAACGGGGTGGCGACGTGCGCCACCAGGTCCGCCGGGGGGCCGGCGGCGAGCAGCCCGTCGACGAGTTCGTGCGCGGTCGCCCGGGTCTGGCCGCGGAGCTGCTCGACCCGGCGGGCGGTGAACGCCTTGGCGACCAGTCGGCGCAGCCGGGTGTGCTCGGGCGGGTCCATGCCGAGGATGCCGTTGTCCTGTCGCCGTTCGGTGTTGCGCGGCTCGTCTCGGCCGGCGGCTACGGCCCGGCTGAACCGGGCGTCGCCGAGCACCGTCCGCACGTCGGCGTGCCGGGTGGCCAGCCAGACCGGCTCGCCGTACGGCAGGCGGACCCGGACCAGCGGCTCCTCCCGGCGCAGCCGGGCGTACCGGGGGTCGAGGTCGAGGCGCTCGGGGGGACTGAAGGGGTAGCTGGGCGGGGTCGCCACGTGGGATGCACCGGTCAACGAGGACTCCCTGTCGTCTCCGGCACCGCACGACGGTGGCGCCGGTCCGTCGTCATGACTCGACGGCGAGTCATGCCCCGACTGCGCATGGTAGCGACCCGCGTCGATCCTGACCAGGCCCCGCACCATGGCGCGACCGCACGGTCACCGAACGGAAACCTCCGGCGGGTGCCCGAACCGGGCCGACCGGGTGTCGGACCGGCACGGGCCGGGTAACCACCCCGCCGGACATCGAGGAGGTTCGGCGTGACGCAGGACGACTCTCCCCGCCGTACGCCCGAGCCGGTGGCGGACGGGGCGGGGCCCCGGCAGACCTGGGCGGCCCTGCCCTGGCTGGTCCGGACGGCGGTGGTGTGGAGCGCGTGCCTGGTGGTCGTGGCGGCCGGGCTCTACCTGCTGGGGAAGATCGCGGTCCTGCTGGCGCCGCTGGCGATCGCGCTGGCCGCCACCGTCTTCCTCACCGCCCTGCTCGACCCGGTGCAGTTGCTGCTGCGCCGGCTGCGGCTGCCGGCCGCGCTCGCCGCCCTGCTCACGGTGCTGTTCCTGTTCGGCATCCTGGTCGGCGTCGGCACGCTGGTCTGGAACCTGACCGCGAGCCAGTTCGGCGAGCTGAGCCGGGAACTGGGGCAGGGTCTGCAACGGTCCCGGGACTTCGTGACCTCCACCCTGCCGGTCACCGACGAGCAACTGGACCGGCTGATCGAGCAGGGCAGCCAGGCGTTCGGCCAGGGCACGGTGGACCCGCTCGCCGGGGCGCGGACCGTCGGCGAGGTGCTCGGCGCCGCGCTGCTCGCCCTGGTGCTGCTCTTCTTCCTGCTCAAGGACGGGCGGTCGATGTGGCAGTGGGTGCTGCGCCGCACGACCGGCCCGAACCGGGAGGTCGCCGCCGAGGCGGGCCGGACGGGCTGGCGGACGCTGGGCGCGTACAGCCGGGGCACGATGATGATCGCCGCGATCGACGCCGTCGGCATCGGGCTGGCCCTGGTGCTGCTCGGGGTGCCGCTGGCCCTCCCGCTGGCGTTGATCACGTTCTTCGGCGCGTTCGTCCCGATCATCGGGGCCACCGTGGCCGGGGCCGTCGCGGTCCTCGTCGCGCTCGCCGCCAACGGACCGACCAGCGCGCTGCTCACCCTGGGCGCGGTCATCCTGGTCCAGCAGACCGAGGGGAACCTGCTGGAGCCGCTGATCATGAAGCGCCAGGTCCGGCTGCATCCGGCGGTGATCCTGGTGGTGGTCACCGGCGGCACCCTGCTCGGCGGGATCGCCGGGGCGTTCGTCTCGGTGCCGATCGCGGCGGTGGCCTACCGGGTCGTCGACACCGTGCAGCGCCACCGGGCGGAGGCCGCCCGCGCCGAACCGGGCCGGTCCGATTCGAGCGGCACCCAGCCGGGCCGGTCCGAGGCGGGCCGCGCCCAGCCCGGCGGGTCCGAGGCGAGCCGCGCTCAGCCGGACGGCCGCGCTCAGCCGAGCTGACCGGCGAACCAGTCGGCCGCGTGGTCGGCGACCTGCTCCAGGGTGCCGGGCTCGGCGAACAGGTGGGTCGCGCCGGGGACCACCCGCAGCTCACCCACCCCCTCGGGGAGCAGCGCCAGCGCCTCCTCGTTGAGCGTCCGCACCTGCTCGTCGAACCCGCCGACCAGCAGCAACGTCCGGGCCCGCACCTGGGACAGGGCGGGGCCGGCCAGGTCCGGCCGGCCACCCCGGGAGACCACCGCGGCCACCCGGTCGGACCGGTTCGCCGCGGCGACCAGCGCGGCGGCGGCACCGGTACTGGCGCCGAAGAGCCCCACCGGGAGCCGGGTGAGGGTCGGCTCGGCCCGCATCCAGTCCACGATCGCGGTCAGCCGGTCGCCGAGCAGGCCGATGTCGAACCGCAGCTCGGCGGTGCGCTCGTCCACCCGCTCCTCCTCGGGGGTGAGCAGGTCGACCAGGACGGTGCCGAGCGACCGCCCGTTGAGCACCCGGGCGACGGCCGTGTTGCGCGGGCTGTGCCGGGAGCTGCCGCTACCGTGCGCGAACAACACCACACCGGTGGCGTCGGCGGGGACCACCAGGTCGGCCGGCAGACCGGCACCGGCCACCGGGATCGTCACCGCGCTGCTGAGCGTGTCCATCTGCGTCCTCCCGACCGCCGGTCCCGAGCCCGGCTGTGGCTGGGCTTACCCGCCCGGAGCACCGGATTCACCCGTTGCCTTGACGCCGACGACAAGGTCTAGCGTGGCGAAGGAGCACTGCTGAGGGAGGATCGGATGCGGATCGGCGAACTGGCTGAACGCGCCGGTACGAGCACCCGCGCGCTGCGCTACTACGAGGCGCACGGGCTGGTCCGGGCGGAGCGGGGCGCCAACGGCTACCGCCGGTACGACGAGGCGGAGCTGCGGGTGGTCCGCGAGATCCGGGCCCTGCTGGCCGTGGGGTTCGGCCTCGACGACATCCGTCCGTTCGTGGCCTGCCTGCGTGCGGGCAACCCGTCCGGGGACGTCTGCCCCGATTCGGTGGCCGTGCTGCGGCGCAAGCTCGCCGAGGTGGACGCGTACCTCGACCGGCTCGGCACGGTCCGGCGGCAGTTGCAGACCCAGCTCACCGAGGCGATCGCACACCGGGAGGAACAATGTCCGCACCGCCGACCCCAGCCCTGCTCGCGGTAACCGACGACACCTTCGCCACCGCCGTGCTGGCCAGCGACCGACCGGTGGTGGTCGACTTCTGGGCGCAGTGGTGCCCGCCCTGCCACGCGATCTCCCGCAGCCTCGCCGAACTCGCCGAGGAGTTCGCCGGCCGGCTGCGGGTGGTCACCCTGAACACCGACGACAACCCGGACTGCACCCGGGCCTACCGGGTGCTGTCCCTGCCGACCCTGCTGGTCTTCGACCGGGGCGAGGTGGTCGGCTCGGTCGTCGGCTCCCGCCCGAAGCAGCACCTGCGGTCGGCGCTGAGCCGCCACCTGCCGCCCTTGGTGGGGTAGCCGGCGGGCGGGGCCGGTTTGCCCGGCAGCCGGCCGGGTAGCCGGCAGGCGTCCAGGGAGCGCAGCGAGCAGAGCGCGGGGGATCTTTCGATGGCGAAGCAACAGGGTAAGTCCAGGAAGCAGGACGACCGGGACCAGCGCGAGTCGGCCGAGAAGTCCGGCCGGGACTGGGCGGACGAGGCCGCGCAGGCGCGGACCGCCGACGATCCCCGGGCGGTGGCGCCCCACGACGCCGCCGGCCGCCCCTCCATCGGCAACCCCTGACCCGCCCCGGACGCCCCACCTGACGAGGGCGCCCGGTCGGGCACCGTGAGCCAGGCGCGCGGTCGGCCCCGGCGCGCTGTCGAGCCCAGCGGTTAAGAAGGGGCCCCTGCTCTACCGAATGCGTTAACAGGGGGCCCTTCCTTACACCACCTACATCGGGGTGGGGGGCGGGTGCAGCAGTGGCGCCCGGCCGGCGGGCTGCTCCGGAACCGGCGCGATCGGCTCGGCCGGCGGGTTGGGCAGGGTGATCGGCTGGTCGCAGGTGGCCGACACGGTCTGGCCGTGGTGCCGCAGCTCCAGCACGGAGTCCGGGCTGCCGGCCCGCAGCGCGTACGAGGTCTGGTCCGGGCGGACGTCCACCCGCAGCCGCAGGTGCCGCCACTGGAGGCTGAACTCCAGCCGGGTCAGCCGGCTGGGCAGCCGGGGCGCGAAGGAGAGCGTCCCGTCGTGGTCGCGCAGCCCGCCGAAGCCGGCGACCAGGGCGATCCAGGCGCCGGCCAGGGACGCCATGTGCACCCCGTCGCGGGTGTTCTCGTTGAGGTCGTGCAGGTCCATCAGGGCCGCCTCGCGCAGGTAGCTGTGGGCCAGCTCGGGGTGGCCGACCTCGGCGGCGAGGACCGCCTGGGTGCAGGCGGACAGGGACGAGTCCCGCACGGTACGCCGCTCGTAGTAGGCGAAGTTGCGCATCTTCTCCGGCCCGGTGAACGCGTCCCCGCGCCAGTGCATCGCCAGCACCAGGTCCGCCTGCTTCACCACCTGCTTGCGGTACAGGTCGAAGTACGGGTAGTGCAGCAGCAGCGGGTACTTCTCCGCCGGGGTGTGCTCGAAGTCCCACTCCTGCAACCGGGTGAAGCCCTCGACCTGCTGGTGCACCGCCGTCTCGTCGTCGTACGGAATGGTCATGGCCTGGGCGGCGTCCCGCCAGGAGGCGGCCTCCTCCTCGGTCACCCCGAGGGCGAGCGCCTCGTCGCGCAGCCGCATCGCCACCTCGGCGGCGGTGAGCAGGTTCCGCTGCGCCATCAGGTTGGTGTAGATGTTGTCGTTCTTCACCGCCGTGTACTCGTCGGGGCCGGTGACCCCGTCGAGGTGGAACCCGCCGCGCCGGTCGTGGTGGCCCAGCGACAGCCACAGCCGGGCGGTCTCCACCAGCAGCTCCAGCCCGATCTCGCGTTCCAGCTCGGTGTCCCCGGTGGCCAGGACGTACCGGCGCAGCGCGTCGGCGACGTCGGCGGCGATGTGGAAGGCCGCCGTCCCCGCCGGCCAGTACGCCGACGACTCGGGCCCCTCGATGGTGCGCCAGGGGAAGGCCGCCCCGTGCAGGTTCAGCGTCCGGGCCCGGTCCCGGGCCTGTTCGAGGGTGGAGTGCCGCCAGAACAGGGCGTCCCGGACCGCGTGCGGGTGGATGTAGGTGAGCACCGGCAGCACGAACATCTCGGTGTCCCAGAACGCGTGCCCGTCGTACCCGGGCCCGGTCAGGCCCTTGGCGGCGATCGGCCGGCGCTCGGCCCGCGCGCCGGCCTGGAGCACGTGGAACATGCCGAAGCGGACCGCCTGCTGCACCTCCGGGTCGCCCTCGACCACCACGTCGGCGGCGTCCCAGAACTCGTCGAGGTACTCCCGCTGGGCCTGGCGCAGGCCGTCCCAGCCGTCCAGCCGGGCCGCCGCGAGGGCCGCGCCGACCTGGTCGCGCAGCGCCGGCAGCGACCGTCGGCTGGACCAGCCGTAGGTCAGGTACTTCACCACCCGCAGCGTCTGGCCGGGGGCGAGCACGCAGCCGACCGTGGTCCGGACCCAGTCCTCGTACCCCTCGCTGTCGACGGTGGTGCGCTCCGGGCCCTCCACCTCGTGCGCCATGGCGGCGGCCACCCGCAGGCCGGAGACCTTGGTGCGGTGGATCAGCAGGCCGCCGTCGGCGGTGGTCAGCTCCTCCTCGGCCTGCAACGGCGATTCGAGTACGGCCGCCACCCGGGGGTCGCGGCTCTGCGCCGGCAGCGCCTCGTTCGCCACCAGTTCGGACTGGAGGATCAGCCGCAGCGGGCGCTCCACCGCCTCCACCTCGTAGCTGATCGCGGCGACCGAGCGCTGGGTGAACGAGACCAGCCGGGTGCTGCGCACCTTCACCTCGCGGCCGGCCGGGGAACGCCAGTGCAGCCGCCGCTGCAGGGTGCCGGCGCGCAGGTCGAGGACCCGCTCGTGGTCGAGGAGTTCGCCGTACCGCACGTCGAGCGGTTCGTCGTCGACGAGCAGCCGGATCAGCTTGCCGTTGGTGACGTTGACGATGGTCTGCCCGGACTCGGGGAACCCGAACCCCGCCTCGGCGTACGGCAGCGGGCGCAGTTCGTAGAAGGAGTTGAGGTACGTGCCGGGCAGGCCGTGCGGCTCCCCCTCGTCCAGGTTGCCGCGCAGCCCGACGTGCCCGTTGGAGAGCGCGAAGACCGACTCGGACTGGGCGAGCACGTCCATGTCCAGCCGGACCTCCCGGACGTGCCACGGCTCGACCGGATACGCCCGTTCGCGGATCATGCGCTGGTCCCCCCGTCCACCGGGGCCGCGACCTCGCCGCCCAGCAGGTCCGCGAGGTCGTCGACGACGACGTCCGCGCCGTGCGCCCGCAGTTCGTCGGCCTGGCCGGCCCGGTCCACCCCGATCACGTACCCGAATCCGCCGGCCCGCCCGGCGGCGACCCCGGCCTGCGCGTCCTCGAAGACGGCGGCGTGGGCCGGCTCGACCCCGAGCAGTTCGGCGGCGCGCAGGAAGGTGTCCGGGTGGGGCTTGCCGCGCAGCCCCTCGGCCCGCGCGACGAGGCCGTCCACCCGTACCTCCAGCAGCGGCGCCAGGCCGGCGGCGGCGACCACCTCCCGGCAGTTGGCGCTGGCCGAGACGACCGCCCGGCGCAGCCCGGCGGCGGCCACCCGCTCCAGGTACGTCACCGAGCCCGGGTAGACGTCGACCCCGTCGCTGCGCAGCCGGTCGAGCAGCACGACGTTCTTCTGGTTGCCGACGCCGTGCACGGTCGCCGCGTCCGGCGGGTCGTCCGGCTCCCCCTCGGGCAGCACGATCCCCCGGGAGGCGAGGAAGGCGCGCACCCCGTCGGCGCGCGGCCGGCCGTCGACGTACCGGTGGTAGTCCGGACCGGGGTCGAACGGCCGGAACGGCTCGCCGGTGGCCTCCGCGCGGGCGCGCAGCACCCCGTCGAAGGTCTGCTTCCAGGCCGCGTTGTGCACCCGGGCGGTCTGCGTCAGCACACCGTCGAGATCGAAGAGACAGGCGGTCACGTGAGCGGGTAGACCCAGCACCTCTCGACACTATCCATCCGGATCACCCGCCAAACGCCGATCGCGGGTAAGGAAGGGCCCCTTGTTAACGCTTACGGTAGAGAAGGGCACCCCTCTCACACCCCGCACGGCAGGACCTGCCGGGCGGTCGGCGGGTGGTCACCGCCAGCCGACGTCGATCCGGTCGCCGCGCTCGTCGAAGAAGTGCACCGCGTCCATCCGTACCGAGACGGCCAGCGGGTGCCCGCCGGCCACCGCCGGGTACGGGGCCAGCCGGACGGCCAGTTCCGCCGGGCGGCGGTGGTGCCGGCCGGGGTCGCTGAGCACGCTGCCCCGGCCCCCGTCACCGGCGGTGGGGACCGTCGCCGTACCCACCGACCGGCCGGCGAGCCGCTGCACGACCTGTCCGAACCGGCGCAGTCCCCGCTCGCCGGGCAGGCCGGTGGCGACCGGACCGGCCATCTCGTCCACCACGATCGCGGTGGCCCCGATGTCGAGGTACGCCAGCGACTCGTGCCCGTGGTGCTCCAGGTAGCGGATGCGGCCCCGGAGCACCTCGCCGGGGGCGTCCGGCGCGACCGGGGTCAGCGCCTCGGCCCGCATCCCGACCACGATCCGCTCCCCGTGGTAGTGCGCGACGGTCCGGCTGCGGATGTCCGACCAGGGCAGGTACAGCGACTGCTCACCGAGCTTGAGCTGGACGTACCGGTCCAGGTGCACGTAGACGGAGGCCTCCAGCAGGTTCATCCGGGGGCTGCCGAGGAAGGCCGCGACGTAGAGGGTGGCCGGTCGGCCGTACACCTGGGTGGGGGTGCCGACGTCCTGGAGGACGCCGCGCCGCATGATCGCCACCCGGTCGGCCATGGTCAACGCCTCGGCCTGGTCGTGCGTGACGTAGATGGTGGTGACGCCCAACTGCCGGGTGAGCGCGGAGATCTCGGCGCGCAGCTCGGCGCGGAGCCCACTGTCCAGGTTGGACAACGGCTCGTCCATCAGGAACAGGCCGGGCCGGCGGACGATCGCCCGGCCCATCGCCACCCGCTGCCGCTGGCCGCCGGAGAGCTGGCTCGGCCTGCGGCCCAGCACGTCACCGATGCCCAGCGCGCTGGCCACGTCGGCGACCCGCTCGTCGCGCGGGTTCGGCTCGATCCCGGCCAGCCGCAACGGGAAGGCGATGTTCTCCGCCACGGTCATGTGCGGGTAGAGCGCGAAGTCCTGGAAGACCATGGCGACCCGCCGCTCACCGGGCGGCAGGTCGTTGGCCAGTTCCCCGTCGAGCAGGACCGCGCCCGAGGTCGGCTCCTCCAGGCCGGCGACCATCCGGAGCACGGTGGACTTCCCGCACCCCGACGGGCCGAGCAGCACCATGAACTCGCCGTCGGTCACGTCGAGGTTGACGTTGTCGACCGCGCGTGCTCCGCCCGGGAACACCTTGGTGACGTCCTTCAGCGCGACGGTGGTCACCGTCTCCTCCCAAAGCTGATCGCCCGATTCGGAAATGACTGTGACCAGGATCATCCGATCCGCACATCGGGTAAACGTGCCATGTTGGGCTCGTGACAGCTTTATTACCTGTTACCGATCGGTACCAGCGTGCGGCTGCTCGCCGAGGAAGACCCGGCGCACCACCCGCTCGGCCGCGTGCCCGTCGTCGAGGGCGCAGAACCGGGCCCGGAACCGGCGCCGCGCCGCCTCCGCCGCCGGTGACCGCACCGCCCCCGACCGGAACAGGTCGAGCAGCCCGGCGAAGTCCGTCGCCACCGCCCCCGGCGGCTCGGCGGTGACGTCGACGTAGACCCCCCGGGTCAGCCGGTACGCCGCCCAGTCCGGCGCGTAGACCACGATCGGGCGGTCCAGCACGGCGTAGTCGAACATCGCCGACGAGTAGTCGGTGACCAGCACGTCGGCGGCCAGGTACAGCTCCTCCACCCGGTCGTGGTCGGTGACGTCGAGCACCCGGCCGGACCCCACCTCCACCTCCGACGCCCGGTCGGCCGGCTCCCGGTCGTGGAAGTAGTGGCTGCGCAGCAGCACCCGGGCCCCGGGCCCGAGCACGTCGAGCAGCTCCGCCGGGCGGAACGGCGGGCGGTACCCGGGCAGGTGCTCCCGGTGCGTCGGGGCGTAGAGCATCACCGGCTCGTCCCCGCCCACCCCGAACCGCGCCCGGATCCGACGCACCTCCTCGGCGGTCGCGGTGACCAGCCGGTCGTTGCGCGGGTACCCGTACTCCAGGGTGGTGTACCCGGCCGGGTACGCCCGCTCCCACTGCTGGGTAGAGAAGCTGTTCGCGGTGACGCTGTAGTCCCAGCGGTCCACCCGGCGCAGCAGGGCGGCGAAGTCCATCCCGAGCGCCCCGAGCGGGTACCGCTGCTGGTCCAGCCCCATCACCTTGACCGGGGTGCCGTGGTGGGTCTGCAGGTGCACCGAGCCGGGGCGCTTGCGCACGGCGTCGGGGAAGTTGACGTTGTTGACCAGCCAGCGGGCCCGCGCCAGCACCCGGTGGTACGCGCGGCTGCCCGCCACCACGTACTCGACCCCGGCGGGCAGGGTGTGCACCCGGTCCCGCCGGACGATCCACACCCCCCGGACCTGTGGCGCGAGCCGGCGGGCCGCCTCGTACACGGCCGCCGGGTTGCAGGCGTACCCCCGGTACCAGTAGGCGGCGTAGACCGCCAACGCCGGGTCGAGCGGCCGGTGCAGTTCGGCCCGGTAGTAGGCGTACCCGGCGGCGTCCCGGGCGGTACGGGCCACCGGGACGGCCCGCCGGCCCGCCGCGCGGACACCCCGGCCGGCGGTGTCCCGGACCCGCCCGGCCACCCGGAGCGCGGTGAAGGTCCGCCAGTGCCCGCCGGCCACCAGCCGCTGCTTGAGCCCCGGCACCCCGGGCGGCACCGGGTAGCCGGCCGGTGGCCGCCAGCGCCGCATCGCGGCGGTGATCCGGGCGAAGAAGACCGGCCGCAGGTGCGGGTCGATCCGCTCCCCGTTGCCGAGCACGGTCAGGCAGTGCCAGACCATCCGCTCGTAGACCGCCGGCCACAGGTCGTCGAGGGCGGGCCGCCGCGCGACCAGCCAGCGGAACACCCGGTCCCACTGGTCGAAGACCTCGACGTGCCGCTCGTCGCGGGTCCGGGTGATCGCCCCGGCCCGCCGCTGCCGGTAGTTGACGCAGACTCGGTCCAGCGCCCCGATCCGCCCGGCGGCCAGCAGGGTCGGGTACGTGAACGACACGTCCTCGTACCACCCGGGGGCGAAGCGCAGCCCCTGGTCGAGCAGGAGGTCCCGGCGCAGCACCCGGTTCCAGGCGACGTGCAGCAGCCGCAGCACCTCCGGCCGGTCCCGCAGGGCGAAGGTGCCCGTCCCCACCCCGTCGGGCAGCACCCGGGCCCACGCGCTGGGGCTGGCCGAGTCGTCCCAGTGCCGCCGGACGTGGTCGACCAGCAGCACGTCCGGGGTACCGGCGCGCAGTCGGGCGGCCACCGCCGGCAGGCACTCCGGGGCCAGCCAGTCGTCGGAGTCGAGGAACCAGACGTACTCCCCGCCGGCCCGGTCCAGCCCGGCGTTGCGGGCCGGGCCGAGACCGGCGTTCTCGGGCAGCCGGAGCACCCGGACCCGGGGGTCCCGGGCGGCGTACCCGGCGAGGATCTCCCCACCGGCGTCGGGCGAGCAGTCGTCGACCCCGATCACCTCAAGGTCGGTGAAGGGCTGGTCGAGGATCGAGTCCAGGCACTCGCGCAGGTACGCCTGCACCCGGTAGGCCGGCACGACGAAACTGATCAGGGTCATCGGCCGGCCCCCTCACGTCAGCCGGGCGGGCGGCTCCCCACGGCCAGCGGACCGGCCGCCGGCCGGGTGGCGTGGGCCGGCCGGACCACCCAGGCCAGGACCACACTCGCGAAGAAGCCCACCAAGAGGTACACACCGAGTGTAAACAGGCCGATGCTGGCAATTCCGGCGATCGTCGCCACCGCCAGCAGCGCGGAGCGCCCCTCCCAGCCCAGCGTCCCCCCGTGCAGCGGGGGCGCGGCCTGCCGCTTCTCCAACCGGGCGACCAGGTCGTAGTGGTGCAGGGTCAGCACGAAGACGTACCCGAAGACCAGCCAGGCGGGCGCACCGGCGACCACCCCGACCGCGATCGCGAACAGGTACTCCCCGGCCCGCAACGCCGCCGGCACCAGCCAGTCCAGCGGACCGTTGTGCGCCGCCCCCGCGCCCAGCCCGGCGAGCAGCAGCACCAGCAGCACGGCCGGCACCGCCCAGCGCAGCCCGGCCGACCCGGTGACCAGCGCGGCCACCAGCAACCCGGCCGACCCGAGCGCCCCGAGCACCGCCAGGGTCAGCGGCCCCACCGGGCGCAGCACCGGCAGCCGGGCGGCCAGCGGACCGTCGTCGCGGTGCAGCGTCGCGTCGACGGTGTCCAGCACCGGCACCCACATCCAGCGGGCCCGCAGGGTCCGCAGCGCGCCCGTGTAGGCGAACGCCAGCGTCCCCCAGACCAGCACCGCCAGCAGCGCCACCCGGGGGCTGAACAGCGCGGTGGCGAGCGCGATCAACGCCCACCGCTCGCCGATCGGGAAGACCACCGTCCGCTTCAACCAGTACGACACCGAGCCGGTGTCCGCCTGCACCCGGGTCGACGCGGCGTTCAGCCTGTCGCCGATCCCGCCCCCACCGGCGCCGACCGTCTTGGGCCGGCGGGCCGCCTCGTCGTGCAGCACCCCGTACCAGGCGTCGGTCATGTGCCGGACGGTCTGGAGGGTCATCGCGGCGATGGCCAGCGCCCAGCCGTACTCGACGCCGGCCGCCGTGGCGCCGTACCCGAGCCCGGCGTAGACCAGGTACTCCTTGGCCCGGTCGGCCATGGTGTCCAGCCAGCCGCCCCAGGCGCTGAAGTGCCGGGTGTAGCGGGCCACCTGCCCGTCCACGCAGTCCAGCACGAACCCGAGGTAGAGCAGCAGCCCGCCGAGGACCAGCGCGGGGCGGTCCCCGGTGGCGAAGAGCAGCGCGGCAGCCACCGCGAAGGCCACCGAGATCATGGTGACCGTGGTCGGGCCGAGCCCGAGCCGGGCACACGCCTTCGTCACGTACGGCGACCAGGTGCTGACGAAGTACGTGGTGAAGAAGTCGTCCTTCTCCTTCACCGACAGCCGCAGCTCGGCCCGGTCCTCGTCGACCGCCGCCACGGCGGCGCTGGCGGCGGCCAGCCCGGCGGCGTCGTCGACCCGGTGCGCGACGAGCAGGCGTACCCGGTGGGCGAAGGTCAGGGTGCCGAGCGCGGTGAGGCCGGCGAAGAGCCGGTCCACGGCGGGCCCGGCCGCCGGGCCACCCCCGGCGAGCCCGGTCGCGCCGGTCGCGGCGGCACGGGCGGCGGCGGCCAGCGTCGGCAGGTCCCCGGCACCCACCCGGACCGCGCCACCGAAGATCCCGGTGGCCGCGCCGTCGAGCTCCGTCGGCGGCCCGGCGTCCACCACCTGGCCGCGCTCCTCGCGCACCGCCGTCCGGCCGGAGCCGGGCGGGTCGGTGAGGACCAGCGCCACGGTCGGCCCGACCGGACTGGTGGCCAGGTGCCGCAGGACGGCGGTGTGCGCGACCAGGTCGGCACCGCTGACGATCACCGGCCCCGTCGCGTCGTCGACCAGGGCGGCCAGTTCCCCCAGGTCGGCGGCGAAGCGCACGTCGCGCGCCCCGGCGGCACGCCACTGCGTCGCCAGCCGGTCGGCGAGCCGCTGACCCGAGTCCGTGGGCAGGCCCGCCGCGGGCGTACCGGCGGCGAGCACGATCGCGAGGGTCACCGGGGAACCGCGTCGTGGTACGCGGCCAGCGCCTCGGCCACCGTGCCGTCCACGGTCAGCCGGCCGCCGTCGAGGTAGAGCCCTCGACGGCAGAACCGGGTCAGGTCCTTTTCGTTGTGTGACACCAGCACCAGTGTGCGTCCCTCCCCGAGAAGTCGGTCGATCGTCGCATAGCACCGCTGGCGGAACTCCGCGTCCCCGACCGCCGTCACCTCGTCCATCAACAGGATCGGATGCGGCAGGTGGGAGATGATGGCGAAACCGAGGCGGACCTTCATCCCCGACGAGTAGTGCCGTACCGCCGTGTCGATGGCCCGTTCCACCTGCTCACCGGCGAACGACACGATCTCGTCGAAGTGCCGCCGCAGGTAGCCGGTGGAGAGCCCGTGCAGCCCGCCGACCAGGTACAGGTTCTCCCGGCCGGTCAGGTCGTTGGAGAAGCCGGCGGAGAGTTCCAGCAGCGGGGCGACGTCCGCGCGGACCCGGATCCGCCCCTCGTCGGGGATCAGCACCCCGGCGATCAGCCGCAGCAGGGTGCTCTTGCCGGTGCCGTTGCGCCCGATCACCCCAACCGTGTCCCCGGGCGCGACCTGGAACGACACGTCCCGCAGCGGCCAGAACCGGCCGGTTCCCGCGCCCGCTTTCCGGCGGATGAGCAGGTCGCGCAGGCGCAGTTGCCGGCGCCGGTTGCGGACGAACTGGATGCCGAGGTGCTCCGCCTCGATGATCGGCTCGGTCATCACAGTTCCTTGAGCACCGCGGGTTCGAGCCGGCGGAACGCCCACCAGCCGGCGAGAAGCACCAGCAGGCTCACCGCCACCGTGGTCGCCAGCAGCCGGGCCGGGGGGAACTCGTCGGGGTACCAGACCGCGTGGTGCAACTGGAAGATCCCCACCAGCGGGTTCAGCTCGTAGCCGGTCTTGAGCCAGCCGGGCAGGTCGGAGTCGCGGACCAGGGCCAGCGGGTAGATGATCGGGGTGGCGTAGAAGAGCACCCGGATCACCAGCCGCATGAACCGCTCGATGTCGCGCATCAGCACGTTGAACGCCGAGAGCAGCAGCGCCAGCCCGATCAGCAGGGTGGCCTGGACCAGCACCGCCAGCGGGAGCGCGAACAGCGACCAGCCCGGGTCGATCGTGCCCTGGGCAGCGTAGAAGGCGGCGATCGCGGCCAGGATCGGCAGGCCGGCGGCGTACTCGGCGAACCGGCCGGTGACCCGGCCGATCGGGAACGCCTGCCGGGGCACGTTCATCGTGGTGATCAACCGCGCCTGGCCGGTCAGCGCGTTGGTCGCCTCGCTCAGCGCGGAACTGGTCCACATCCAGGCGAAGATCCCGGTGATCAGGAACAACGGGTACGAGTCGGCCGCCTCGCCGAGGTGCCGGCCGGTGTCGCGGGAGTAGAGCACGCCGAAGACGAACCAGTAGATCGCGCCCATGCCGAGCGGCTCGATCAACGACCAGAAGTAGCCGAGGAGGGACTGCTGGTACTTCACCGCGAGGTCCCGCTTGACCAGGATGCGCAGCGCGTTGCGGTGCGACCACAACGCCCCGACGCCAGACGTCACCGTCGCCTCCTCGTTGACCGCGACACAGGCTAGCAGCAGGCCCGGGGGCCGAGCCGGGGCTTCGCCGAGATGCGGCACGGCCGGGAGCCGGCCTGTGCGGGCCGGAGCCGGCGCGACGCGGACGGGAGCCGGCGCGACGCGGCCGAGAGCCGGCCCTGTGCGGCCGGGAGTCGGTGGGGCACGGCCGGGGTAAGCACCTACGGGTACCGGGGTGACGGCTCCACCCTGCGGCCGAGGGCGCGGCGGTGGCCCGTTCCTACCGTGGAACCAGAGGCGGCTTGACGCCGCAGAGTGGGAGACGACGATGAGTCGCAAACTGGTCCGGCCCCGGGAGGGGCGCATGTTCGCCGGTGTCTGCGCCGGCCTGGCCCAGCGGTTCGGCATGTCGGCCGGGATGGTCCGACTGCTGTTCCTGCTGTCCCTGCTCCTGCCCGGCACCCAGGTGATCATCTACCTGGTGCTCTGGGTGCTGATGCCCAACGAGGACCGCTACGCCATGCGCGCCGGGTACTGATCGCCGGGCCGCCCCGGCCTGGGACCGCCCGGTGTGCCCCCGTGACCCGAGCGCCCGCCCCGTCGCCGGGGCGGGCGCCGCCTGTCGGGCGTCGCCGGTCAGGGCGCGGTGTACGTGATGGTCACCGTCTGGTAGCCGAGCGAGCGGAGCAGCCCCTCCAGCATCTTGCGGGTGTTCTCCTCGGCGCGGGCGCCGAGACCGCTGTCCCGGGCGGCGGCGGTGATCCGCTCCTCGGCCATCCGGTACACCTGCTGCTGCCGGTTCGGGTCGCCCTCGATCAGGTCGCCGATCCGGTTGAGCAGCCCCCGCTCCTGGGCGACGACGTAGCTCTTCTCCATGTCGAGGTTGGTCTTGCCGAGCTGCGGGGCGGGCAGCTTGATCTCCACCGACCTGTTGTCCGCCGAGGTGACCACCGCCCCCTCGCCGATCCGGGCGAAGTCGACGTACGCCTCGACGCTGCCGCTGCCCACGAAGAGGGTGCGCTCGTTGAGCAGGAAGTCCGGCACGTTGCGCCGGTCGTTCTGCAGGTCGACGACGACCTGGAAGTTGCCCTCGGCGGCCACGTACCGGCTGAGGTCCTGGATCGACTTGAGCAGCGGCGGCTGGGTGCGGTCGGTCTGCTCCTGCGCGAACGGGTTGCGGAAGTTCGGCAGGATGCCCGTGGTCTGCACGCCGAGCAGCACCACCACCGCCACCGCGGCGGCACCGAGCACCGCGAGCAGGCCCCGCACCGGCCCGCGCGAGCCACCGGACGGGGCCGGTGGTGGAGCGTCGTACCGGGCACCGGAGCCGGGCTCCGGGAACGTGCTGGTGGGCTCGTCGACACTGTCTCGTGGCATGCCCCTCACCGTCCTCCTGGCGAGTAACGTCACCTGAGGAGACGGTACGTCCCCGGTACGACACTCGCGCGCCGAGCGCCCGAACCGGACAGTCGCCCCTGGTCAGGCGAACGCGGAGAGCCCGGTGAGGCGCTGGCCGACGACCAGTTGGTGGATCTCCGAGGTGCCCTCGTAGGTGAGCACGCTTTCCAGGTTGTTGGCGTGCCGCATCACCGGGTACTCGCCGGAGACGCCGTTCGCGCCGAGGATCGTGCGGCACTGCCGGGCGATGGCCAGCGCCTCCCGCACGTTGTTCAGCTTGCCCACGCTGACCTGGTCGGGCCGGACCCCGGCCCCGTCGGCGAGCCGCCCCAGGTGCAGCGCCAGCAACTGGCCCTTCTGCAACTCCACCACCATGTCGGCGAGCTTGGCCTGGGTGAGCTGGAAGCCGGCCAGCGGCCGGCCGAACTGGGTGCGGGTGGTCGCGTACGTCAGGGTGGTGGCCAGGCAGTCACGGGCCGCGCCGAGCGCGCCCCAGACGATGCCGTACCGGGCCTCGGTGAGGCAGCTCAGCGGGGCCTTCAGCCCCTCCGCGCCGGGCAGCCGCGCGTCCGCCGGCAGCCGCACGTCGTCGAGGACGATCTCCCCGGTCGACGAGGCGCGCAGGGACATCTTGCGGCGGATCTCCCGCGCCGTCACCCCCGGCGTGTCCATCGGCACGACGAACCCGCGGACGCCCTCCTCGGCCCGCGCCCAGACCACCGCGACCTCGGCGACCGGCGCGTTCGTGATCCACATCTTGCCGCCGGTGAGCACCCAGTCGTCGCCGTCGCGGCGGGCCCGGGTGGCCATCGAGGCCGGGTCGGAGCCGTGGTCCGGCTCGGTCAGCCCGAAACAGCCGATCGCCTCGCCGGCCGCCATCGCCGGCAGCCACCGCTGCTTCTGCTCCTCGCTGCCGTACCGCCAGATCGCGTACATGGCCAGCGAGCCCTGCACCGAGACCAGCGACCGGACACCCGAGTCGCCCGCCTCCAGCTCCAGGCAGGCCAGCCCGTACGCGACGGCGGAGGCCCCGGCGCAGCCGTACCCGGTCAGGTGCATGCCGAGCAGCCCCAGCCGGCCGAACTCGCGGGCCAGCTCGCGCACCGGCACCTCGCCCCGCTCGTACCAGTCGGCGACGTACGGGCGTACCCGGTCGTCGACAACCCGGCGCACGACGGCGCGGATCTGCCGCTCCTCGGTGTCGAGGGCGGAGTCCAGGGCCAACAGGTCGAGCGGGTCGGTCACTCCGGCGCCCCGGCGAGGACGAACACCCGCGCGTGGATCTGGTTGCGCTGCTGGAGGGCGGCGCGCAGGGCACGGTGCAGCCCGTCCTCCAGGTAGAGGCCGCCGTTCCACTGGACCACGTGCGGGAAGAGGTCGCCGTAGAAGGTGGAGTCCTCGGCGAGGAGCTTGTCCAGCGCCAGCTCCCGCTTGGTGGTGATGAGCTGGTCCAGCCGCAGCGGCCGGGGTGGGATCTCCGCCCACTGCTTCAGGGTGAGGTTGTGCTCCGGGTAGGGCCGCCCGTCCCGAACCGCTCTGAAGATCACGACGGCACGCACCCCTCCCCGTGACCGGACCGACCCGCGACTCCGGGCCGGGTCGCGGGCTGGCACCGCGTGACGCGGCGCCGATGACCCTGCCAGCCTAACCGGCCCTGCCACACCCCGTTCCGCTCCCTCGCGCCGGGCCCGCCGGCCTCGGGCGACCGGGCGGACCCGGCCCGGCGGGCGGCAGCCCCGGCCCGGCGGCGCACCACCGGCGGACCGCACCGGGTCACCGCCACCGCCCCCGGTGGAACACCTCGTCGACCGGCCGCCGCCCCCGCCGCAGCGACGGGGACCGGTGGTCGGGAGCCCGGTAACCGACGGTGATCGCACCGACCGGGTCGTACTCCGCCGGCACGCCGAACGCCGCCCGGTACGCCTCGGTCCGCTGCGGCGGGATGCCGAAGAAGCACGCCCCCAGCCCCTCGTCGACGGCGGTCAGCAGCATCAGCAGCGCCGCGAAGCCGGTGTCGACGTACCAGTACGGCACCGGCCAGCGGGCCGTCGCGCGGTCCGTCCAGCCCTTGTCCGGCTCGGCGTACCGCTCCAGGTAGGCCGCGCGGTGGGCGTGCGGGACGACGATCAGCGGGGCCCGCCGCATCCCGGCCAGCCAGCGTTCCCGGCCGCCGCCCTCCGGGGTGGCCACCGACCAGAACCGGTCCCGGTCCGCCGGGGTCTCCAGCACCAGGAACCCCCAGCCCTGGGCGAACCCGGCCGACGGGGCTCGGGTCGCGTGGTCGAGCAGCCGGTCCACCACCTCGGGCGGGACGGGCCGGTCCGGGTCGTAGTTGCGCACCATCCGGCGACGCCGGACGACCTCGGCGAACTCCATGTCGCTGCCGCCCGGCCCGGTCAGGCCCCGGGGCGGATGCCCCAGACCCCGCGCCAGGTCGCGCCGGGCGCCAACTCGATCACGTCCCGGCCGGACCGGAACGCGTCGGGCGGGCAGGTCATCGGCTCGACCGCCACCGAGCGGCGGTGCCGCTTGCCGGTCAGGGCGTCCCCGGTGAACACCTGCCACCAGCCGAACTCCCGGTCGGCCCAGATCCGGACGCCGGCCGAGCCCTCCGGGCCGGTCAGGGTCACCGACGAACCGCCGTCGTCGTCGCGGATCAGCTCGCCGAAGGTCGTGTCGAGCTGGGCCCCGCCGATCCGGCGCGGCTCGGTGTAGTCGTGCTCGGTGCCGGCCACCAGGCTCGCGCCCACCGGCAGCAGCCGGCCGTCCACCACCAGGCGGCGGTGCGCCGGCACCCGCATGGTCAGGTCGTCCACGGCCACCCCGGGCAGTTGCAGGTACGGGTGGACGGAGAAGCCGAACGGGGCCGCCGTGGTGGCGAGGTTCGTCGCCTCGTGCTCGACCCGCAGCCCGTCCGCCCCGACGCTCCACCGGCCCCGAACCCGCAACGCCCACGGGTACGCCGGGTGGGGCGGCAGCTCGTACTCCACGGTGACCGCGTCGTCGGCCTGCTCGACCAGCCGCCACCGCACCCAGTTGACCAGGCCGTGCAGGGCCACGTGCCGGGCCGGCTCGGTCAGCGGCAACTGGTACGTCTCGTCACCCACCGTGTAGAGACCGTCCCGGATCCGGTTCGGCCACGGGGCGAGCACCTGGCCGGCGCTGCCGGGGCAGATCTCGTCCGCCTCGTACCCGTCGAGATAGTCGACCCCGTCGTGGCGGTACGCCCGCAGACCACCGCCCACCTCGACGATGACGGCCTCGTGACCGGCGGCGGCAATGGTCCACTGTGCCCCGGACGCAGGGCGCGGCTCGACGTTGTTCATGTCGGGGACCTTAACCGGTCGGTGCCGCTGCGCGCTCGGCACGTCACCTTCCGTCCCGCCCAGCGGGTCACCGGCGGTAGCGACGCAGCGGGTCACCGGCGGTAGCGACGCAGCGCCGGGAAGGCGACCGCCAGCAGCACGGTCAGCACCACCGCCAGCAGTCCCCCGCCGACCCAGGCCACTCCGGCGCCCAGGAACCCGGCCGTCGCGCCGGCCCGCAGTTCGCCGAGGCGCGGCCCGCCCGCGACCACCGCGAGGTTGACCCCCTGGAGCCGGCCGCGCAGCCGGTCCGGCGCGTAGACCAGCAGCATGGACTGGCGCAGCACCGCGCTGACCAGGTCGGCGAGGCCGGCGACGGCGAGCAGGACGACCATCAGCCAGAGGTTGCGGGCCAGCCCGGCCAGGGCGATGGCAGTGGCCCAGCCGACCACGGCCAGCACCAGGGCGAGGCCCTGCCGGTGCAGCCGGCCGATCCAGCCGGAGGTGAGCCCGCCGAGCATCGCCCCGATCGCCATCGCGCTGTAGAGCCAGCCGACGGCCGCGCCGTCGCCGAACCGTTCCACCGCCACCTCGGGGAAGAGCGCCCGGGGCATGGCCAGGATCATCGCGATCAGGTCGATGGCGAAGGAGAGCAGCAGGACCGGGGTGGTGGTCAGGTAGCGCAGGCCGTCCAGGACCCCGCCCAGCCCGCCCCGGTGCGCCTCCCCCTCGGCGACCGGCTCCGGTGGCATCGCCGGCAGCCGCAGGGTGGCCGTGATCAGCCCGAGGAAGAGCAGGGCGTCCAACGCGTACGCGATCGGCAGGCCGGTGTCGGTGCCCCAGACGGCGAAGACCAGCCCGGCGCCGAGCGGCCCGACCACCGCCGCGGCGGTGAAGGTGGTGAAGTTCAGCGTCATCGCCGCCGGGAGCAGTTCCGCCGGGAGGATCCTGGGCAGCGCCGCGCTGCGCGCCGGTGAGCTGATCGCGAAGGCGATGGAGTGCACGGTGACCAGCGCCAGCAGCAGCGCCGGGCTGCCCACCCCGAGCAGGGCCTGGGCCAGCAGCGCCAGCACCGACGCCCAGAGCAGCGCCGAGCCGACCAGCAGCACCCGCCGCCGGTCGCGGGCGTCGGCCACCGCGCCGGCCCAGAGCCCGAAGACCAGCAGCGGTACGAACGACGCCACGCCAAGCAGGCCGACCCAGAACGAGTCCCGGGTGAGCGCGTACATCTCGACCGGGACGGCCACCGCGGTCATCTGGAAGCCGAACATGGCGATCGCGTTGCCGAGCCACAGCCGCCGGTACGTCGGCACCCGCAGCGGGCTCAGGTCGATGGCCCAGCGCCGGGCGGCGTTCGACCGGCCCGGCTTGACGGCGGTCACGGGGCGAGCCGCTCGGTGACCCACTCCCCGGGCGCGGCCAGCCGGTAGCGCAGCCGGTCGTGCATCCGGTCGGGCCGGCCCTGCCAGAACTCCACCGCGTCGGGTCGCACCCGCAGCCCGCCCCAGTGCGGCGGGGCGGGGACCGGCTCGACGTCGGCGAAGCGCCGCTGGACCGCCCGGTAGCGCTCCTCCAGCACCGACCGGTCGGCGACCACGCTCGACTGGGTGCTGGCCCAGGCGCCGAGCTGCGAGCCGCGCGGCCGGCTGGCGAAGTACGCCTCGGTCTCGGCCCGGTCCAACCGGTCCACCCGGCCGGTGACCACCACCTGCCGCTGCATCCCGAACCACGGGAAGACCAGACTGGCGTACGGGTTGGCCGCGAGGTCGCCGCCCTTGCGGGAGGCGTAGTTGGTGAAGAACACGAAGCCCGCCGGGTCGTACCCCTTGAGCAGCACGGTCCGGCCGCTGGGCCGGCCGTCGGCGTCGGCGGTGCCGACCACCATCGCGTTCGGCTCGGGGAGCCCGGCGGCGACCGCGTCGTGGAACCAGCGGTCGAACTGGGTGTGCCAGTCGGCCGCCAGATCGTCCCAGGAAAGCGTTTTCTCCTCGGCATACTCGTTGCGCATCCCGGCTGGCCTCACTGTGTCCCCCGTCACATCGCCGCCCGTCCACCGCACCCGGATCGCCCCCCATCACGCTGACCAGCGCTTTCCGCCGTGTGTTACCGGGGCGTTGCCGACTGGCACGGGCCCGGGTGTCGTACGTAGCACACTCGCCGTGGGTCGCAAACCCTGTTATCCAGCAGGCAAGATGTCACGAACACATCCATGAGCCGCACCGGCGCCCGAGGACGGGCGCACCGACGAAGCCGCGGGAGAGAGCACATGGCCGACTTCAAACCCGGACTGGAAGGCGTCGTCGCCTTCGAGACCGTGATCGCCGAACCCGACCGCGAGGGCGGCGCCCTGCGCTACCGCGGGGTCGACATCGAGGACCTGATCGGCCAGGTCTCCTTCGGCAACGTCTGGGCGCTGCTGGTCGACGGCCGGTTCGGCCCCGGCCTGCCGCCGGCCGAGCCGTTCCCGGTGCCGGTGCACTCCGGCGACATCCGGGTCGACGTCCAGTCCGCCGTGGCGATGCTCGCCCCGTACTGGGGGCTCGACCAGTTCCTCGACATCTCCCACGAGCAGGCCCGCGCGGACCTGGCCCGGGTCTCGGTGACGGCGCTCTCCTTCGTCGCCCAGTCCGCCCGGGGCCTCGGCCTGCCGGCCGTGCCGCAGAAGGAGATCGACAAGGCGGAGACCATCGTCGAGCGGTTCATGAAGCGCTGGCGGGGCGAGCCCGACCCCCGGCACGTCAAGGCCGTCGACGCGTACTTCATCTCCGCCGCCGAGCACGGCCTGAACGCCTCCACCTTCACCGCCCGGATCGTCGCCTCCACCGGCGCGGACGCCGCCGCCTGCATCTCGTCGGGCATCGGCGCGCTCTCCGGGCCGCTGCACGGCGGCGCCCCGTCGCGGGTGCTCAGCATGCTGGAGGCGGTGGAGCGCAGCGGCGACGCCGAGGGGTACGTGAAGAGCGTGCTGGACCGGGGCGAGCGGCTGATGGGCTTCGGGCACCGGGTCTACCGGGCCGAGGACCCGCGCGCCCGGGTGCTCCGGCGCACCGCCCGGGAGCTGGGCGCGCCCCGCTTCGAGGTGGCCGAGGCGCTGGAGCGGGCCGCGCTGGCCGAGTTGCAGGCCCGCCGCCCGGACCGGGTGCTCGCCACCAACGTCGAGTTCTGGTCCGCCGTGGTGCTGGACTTCGCCGAGGTGCCGGCGCACATGTTCACCTCGATGTTCACCTGCGCCCGGATGGGCGGCTGGAGCGCGCACATCCTGGAGCAGAAGAAGCTCGGCAGGCTGGTCCGCCCCTCCGCCCGGTACGTCGGCCCCGGCCCGCGCAAGCCGCAGGAGGTCGACGGCTGGGACGCCGTCCCGCACGGCGTGTAAGGAAGGGCCCCCTCTTAACGCCCACGGTCGAGAAGGGCACCCTTCTCACACCCCCGCACCCACCTGCCCGGATGCCGCTCTGTGGCGCAGGACTCAGGGTGTGTTGGACACCTCAGCACCGGGGACGGGACCAGCCACCGGCCGGCCCGTCCCGGGTGCGAGGATGGGGACTCGGCAGTGCCGCCAGACCTGGCCCGGATTCGGCCCACCGTGCGCCGAGGCGTACGTGCCGCCGACGGTCCGCGCCGGCCAGCTCACCCGGGCCCCCGCCCATGCGGAAGGATCTTCGATAACCGTGGCTGACGTTTCGACCATCCGGATTCCTGACGACATCAAGCCCGCCGACGGGCGGTTCGGCTGCGGGCCGTCCAAGGTCCGTCCGGCGGCCGTCTCCGCCCTCGCCGACGTGGCGACCAGCGTCCTGGGCACCTCGCACCGGCAGAAGACCGTCCGTGACCAGGTGGCCCGGCTGCGGTCCGGCATCGCCGAGTTCTTCTCCCTTCCCGAGGGGTACGAGGTCGTCATCGGCAACGGTGGCACCACCGCCTTCTGGGAGGTCGCCACGTTCGGGCTGGTCCGGGACCGGGCCCAGTTCGCCAGCTTCGGCGAGTTCGGCGCGAAGTTCGCCAAGTCGGTCAAGGACGCGCCCTTCCTCGGTGAGCCGACCGTCCGCAAGGCCGACCCGGGCAGCGCCCCGGCGCTGGCCGCCGAGGCCGGGGTGGACGTCTACGCCACCCCGCAGAACGAGACCTCGACCGGCGTCGCGGTGCCGATCAGCCGGGTGGCCGGCGCCGACCCGGGCTCGCTGCTGCTGGTCGACGCCACCTCCGGCGCGGGCGGGCTGGACGTCAACGTCGGCGAGACCGACGTCTACTACTTCGCCCCGCAGAAGTGCTTCGGCTCCGACGGTGGCCTCTGGCTGGCCCTGATGTCGCCGGCCGCGCTGGAGCGGGCCGCCGAGATCAAGGGCTCGGGGCGGTACATCCCGGCCTTCCTCGACCTGGTCACCGCGATCGACAACTCGCGGCTGGAGCAGACGTACAACACCCCGGCGCTGGCCACCATCTTCCTGGCCGCCGAGCAGACCGACTGGATGAACTCCCAGGGCGGGCTGGCCTGGGCGGCGAAGCGCACGGCGGAGAGCGCCGGGATCGTCTACGGCTGGGCCGAGCGCTCCACCGTGGCGACGCCCTTCGTCACCGACCCGGCCCTGCGGTCGAACGTGGTCGCCACCATCGACTTCGCCGACGGGGTGGACGCCGCCGCGATCGCCAAGGCGCTGCGCGCCAACGGCATCGTGGACACCGAGCCGTACCGGAAGCTGGGCCGCAACCAGCTCCGGGTGGCGCTCTTCCCGGCCGTCGAGCCGACCGACGTGGAGGCGCTCACCGCGTCGATCGACTACGTCGTCGAGCGCCTGTAGCACCGCGCGGTCTCGTCGCGCGGCATCGACGAGGCGTACCGTCGAAGGGGCCGCCGCCGACCGACGGACGGCGGCCCCGACTGACTGATCAGGCTGGTCATCCGCGACATGCGGGCGTGGCGTCCCACAACCTGACCCGGATGGGCGTACCGTGGGGCGAGACGCCCGGGTGGCCGACTCGTGGCGTGCGGCCAGCGAAGCGGGACGGAGGCAACGCTATGCGCCCAGTACGCTTCGTCGCCCTCTCCGAGGACGGCCAGGCTCTGGTGCTCGCCGACGAGGTCGGGCGACTGCTCGCCCTGCCCATCGACGAACGGGTCGCCACGGCGATGCACGCCGAGCCGGGCAGCGCCCCGCCGCTGACCGTGGCGTCGGCCGGGCCCGCCGCCGACCCGGTGCCGTCGCTCTCCCCCCGCGACATCCAGGCCAAGATCCGGGCCGGCGAGTCCGCCGAGGACGTCGCCCGGATCGCCGGCGTGCCGGTCGACCGGGTCCTGCGCTACGCCGGGCCGGTGCTCCAGGAGCGGGCCATGCTCGCCCAGCACGCCCGGCGCACCCGGCTCAAGGGCGCGGAGAAGCCCACCCCGCTCGCCGAGGTGGTCAACGGCCGGCTGGCCCAGCACGGGATCGACACCGAGAAGATCTCCTGGGACGCCTGGCGGCGTGACGACGGCACCTGGCGGATCGTCGCCACCTGGCCGTCGGGCAAGGCCACCGCCCAGGCCGTCTGGGACCTGGACAAGACCCGCCAGCAGGTCGCCCCGCACGACGACATGGCACAGTACCTCTGCGCCGAGCGGCCCACCCCGATCCTCGGGCAGGAGCCGGCGCCGGAGCGGGGCGGACACGCCCTGCCCGGCCCGTCGCGCGGCGAGCCGAGCCGGGGCGGTGGGCACGGCCTGCCGACGCCCGCCGAGCCGGGCCGCCCCGGGCGGGACCCGATCCGGGCCGGCCGGGACGCCCTGCTCGCCTCGCTCGACCGGCCGCTCGGCTCGACCTCGGGCCGGGGCCTGGAGCCGCGTACCCCGGCCGCGCTGTCCGGGCCGGACCAGTCCCGGCAGCGGGCCGTCAGCGGTGGGGCCGCCGCCCTGCTCGGCGGCGGCCAGGGTTCCGCGTTCGACGACGACTCCGACGCGCCGAAGGAGGTCCCGGCCGTGCCGTCGCTGGCGGTGCTCCGGCCCCGGCGCACGGGCGCGGCGACGGCGGCGACCGAGTCGGCCGAGGGTGCCGGCAAGCCGCGCAAGCGCCTGCCGAGCTGGGACGACGTCCTGTTCGGCAGCGGCCCGGCGGCCCGCGAGTCCTCCTGACCGCGCGCCGCAGGCCCCGGTCCACCGCGTCGGGTTCCGCGCGCCCGCGCCCGGCCCGGCGTGCTCAGAGGGGCCAGGCGGCGAGCCGCTGGTAGCCCGGCTCGACGCCGGGCCGGCTCTGCACCAGCACCAGTTCGGTGGCCGGCCAGGGTGGCCCGAGGTAGCTGTCCAGGGCCGCCCGGTCGGCCTCGACGTCGGCGTGCGGCATCCGGTCGGCGGGGCGGGCGATGGTCAGGTGCGGCCGGAACGGCTTGTCGTCGGCGGGTACGCCGATCGCGGCCAGTCCGGTGCGGACCGTGCCGGCCAGGGTCGTCAGGCGGGGCAGGTCGCCGCGCACGTCCACCCAGAGCACGGTGGTACGTCCCCAGCCGAACCGACCGCCACCGCCCAGGCGCAGGACCGGCGGCCCCGACGCCTCGCCCCGGGTCTGCTCGGCGGCGAGGTCGAGCGCGTGCTCCACCCCGGGCAGCCGCTCCGGGTCGACGTCGCCGAGGAAGGCCAGGGTCAGGTGCGCCCGGGTCGGGTCGGCCAGCCGGACGTTCGTGCCCGCGGCGGCGGCCACGCCCACCCGGAGCCGGGCCACCTCGGCGCCGAGATGCTCGACCGCGCCAGGGGGTGGGAAGACCCCGACGAAGAGCCTCAACCGGAGCCGCCCGTCGCCGGGACCAGCGCCGCCACCGGGGTCACCGGTGCCGCTCGCCCTGCTCGGCCCGCGCGGCGGGCAGCGCGATCCCGGCCCGGTGCAGCAGGCCCTCCACCCGGACCCGCTCGATCTCCAGGTCGACGCCGGTCAGCTCGGTCAGGTGCTCGTCGATGCCGAGCGCCCGGCAGGCGGCCCGCAGCCGGCTGTCGTACGCCTCGACCGTGCCGCCCTTCCAGACGGCGGCCCGGCCGACGGCCGTGGTCCGGTGGGTGCCGAGGTTGCGCAGCTCGGCGGCGATCTGTTCGAGCGGGAGGCGGTCCGCCCGGTCGAGTTCGCGCAGGTCGATGTCGCGGGTGAGCGCGTCCGCCCCGACCGCCCGGTCCAGCCGGGCGATGGTCCGCCGTTCCCGGCGGCGTTCCCGCCACTCGGAGACGGCGCAGACCAGCCGGTCGAGGATCTCGTCGGCGCAGCAGACCAGGGCGATCAAAACCGGCAGGCAGGCCGCCGCGAAGAGAGCCAGGATCACCCAGAGTGTTCGATCGACTCCCACGCATCGACGCTACGGCCCGGACGCGGCGACCGCCACCGCTTTCTTGCCATCCGCGCCCTCCGGTCCCGCCGACTCCGCCCCACCGGCCCCACCCGCCCCAGCAGACTCACCAGCCGCAGCAATCCCAGCAGCTCAGGGCCGCTGCCTCAGCAGTCCGGGGAGACGACGTAGAAGCGCGGGGTGGGCAGCATCCGCAGCCGCAGCCGGGCCCCGTCGCGGCGGAGCTGCCAGGCCAGCGCCAGCAGGGTGGCGGCCAGCGAGAGCAGGCCACCGGTCCAGATGCTCGCCCCGGCGCCGAAAGTCTCCGCGACCCAGCCGATCAGCGGGGCACCGACCGGGTTGGTGCCGAGGAAGACGAGCACCCAGAGCGCCATCACCCGCCCCCGGAAGGCGGCGTCGACCCCGAGCTGGACCCGCTGGTTGGCGGCCTGCGCGAAGTAGACCATGAAGAAGCCGGTCGGCAGCAGCAGGAGCACCACCATCCAGTACGCCGGGGCCAGCCCGACCATGGTGCCGAAGACCGCGACCCCGACCGCCGCGCCGAGCACCACCCACACCGAGGGGCGGCTGCGCCGCCCGGTGCCGGCGAGCGCCCCCGCCAGCGCGCCGACCGCCAGGGCGGTGCTGAACAGGCCGAAGGTGGCGGCCCCGGTGTTGAAGACCGTCTTGGCCAGCGCCGCGAGGGTGAGCTGGAAGTTGAACAGCGTCATCCCGACCACCGACATCACCGCCATCGGCAGCAGCAGGTCCGGGCGGCGCCAGACGTACCGGAGCCCGTCGACCACCTTCGCCGAGTCGCGCTCCTCCAGGGGCGGCAGGGCCGGGCGGTGCAGTTCGGTCGAACGCATCCGGACCACGTTGACCAGCGGGGCGATCGAGCTGAGCGCGGTGACCAGGAAGACCGGCCCGACGTCGACGGCGGCGATGGCCAGGCCGGCCACGGCGGGGCCGATGATCCGGGCCGAGTTGAACACGGCCGCGCTCAGCGACAGCGCGTTGGGCAGCAGCGAGGTGCCGACGAGTTCGGAGACGAACGCCTGCCGGACCGGCGTCTCCACCGCGTTCGCCACGCCGAGCAGGGCGGCGAAGGCGAAGACGTGCCAGAGCCGGACCAGGTCGGTGATGACCAGCAGGGCCATGGCGAGCGCCAGCACGCTCCAGAACGCGTTGGCGACGAAGAGCAGCATCCGCTTGTCGTACCGGTCGGCGAGCCGCCCGGAGAGGAGCGTAAGCAGGAGTACCGGGGTGAACTGGAGGGCCACCACCACGCCGAGCGCGGTGGCGGAGTCGTCCGAGAGCTCGAGCACGAGCCAGTCCTGGGCGACGAACATCATCCAGACGCCGATCAGTTTGATCAGTTGCCCGGCGGCGAAGAGTCGGTAGTTGCGGACCTGTAGGGACTGGAACATCGTGCTCAACCTGGCCTGCACTCTTGGTGCGCCTCCTCGGCTCGTACGCGTCATCGACGGCGGACGGCGCGGCGCGGTGGCGCGGGCGCGCGAGGGCACGCGCGGGCTCGGCCCGTCGGTACGGGCACGGCCCGGTGGTCCGGGCGCGGTCGGGCGCGGTCAGGCGCGGGCCAGCCCCTGGAGGATCTCGGCGGCCCGCCGTAGCGTGTCCCGGTCCTCCTCGGCGAGTGCGGCCAGCCGGTCGGCCAGCCACTCGTCACGGGCCCGTTCGAACTGGTCGAGCACCGTCTGACCCCCGTCGGTCACGGCCAGGATGACCTGCCGGCCGTCGGTCGGGTGGGGGGTACGCCGCACGAGGCCGCGTTCCTCCAACTTGCCGACGATCCTGGACATCGTGGGTGGTTGTACCCGTTCGATGTCGGCCAGTTCCCGAGGGGTCAGCGCGCCCGCCAGCCGGATGCTGGTGAGCGCGGAGAGCTGGGTGACCGTCAGGTCACCGACCGGCCGGGCCTGGCGGACCCGTCGGTTCAGCCTGGTGATCGCATCACGCAACTGGGGAGCCAGTTGCGCCGGTGGCACGCGTCTCGCCGTCACCGTCCGCTCCGTCACGATAGTTAGCCTAACTAACAAGCATGGCCGAGGAGCCATGATGAGACCATGCTCACCCAGGGCCCGAAACGGGAACAGGCCGGGGCACCCCGTACGGAGCCCCGGCCCGGTCGATCCCTTACCGCAGCCCCTACAGCAGCACGGACTCGATCGGCCCGCGCAGGAAGTACAGCACGAAGAGCGCGGCCACCGCGTACAGCAGCGGGTGCACCTGCCGCGCCTTGCCCCGGGCCAGCTTCATCACCACGTAGACGATCAGGCCGGCACCGATACCGTTGGAGATCGAGTAGGTGAACGGCATCAGCACGATGGTGAGGAAGGCCGGGATGGCGATCTCGTAGTCCGACCAGTCGATGGTCCGCACCGCAGTCATCATCAGGAAGCCGACCACCACCAGGGCGGTCGACGCCGCCTCGAACGGCACGATCACCACCAGCGGGGCGAAGAACATCGCCAGCAGGAACAGCACCCCGGTGACCAGGTTCGCCGCCCCGGTCCGGGCCCCCTCCGCGACCCCGGCCGCGCTCTCCACGTACGCCGTGTTGCTGGACACGCTCGCCGTGCCACCGGCCACCGCGCCGATCGAGTCGACCAGCAGGATCTCCTTCGCCCGGGGCGGGGTGCCCTGCTCGTCGAGCATGCTCCCCTCCTGACCGACCGCGACCATCGTGCCCATGGTGTCGAAGAAGTCCGTGATCAACAGCGTGAAGACGAACATCAGCACGACCAGCCAGCCGGCCCGGCTCCACGAGTCGAGCACGTTGAAGTTGCCGAGCAGGGACAGGTCCGGCACGTCCACGACCGTCGTCGGGATCTCCGGCACGTTCAGCGACCAGCCCTTGGGGTTGGACACCCCGTCCACCACCGACGGACCGATGTTGAACAGCGCCTGCATGACGATCGCCAACGCGGTCGCGGAGAGGATGCCGATCAGGATCGCCCCCCGGACCCGGCGGACCACCAGCACCAGGGTCAGCAGCAGCCCCACCACGAAGACCAGCATCGGCCAGCTCACCAGCTTGCCGCCGATACCCAGCCCGACCGGCACGGTGGTGTTCGCCGCGTCCGGGATGCGCCGGACGAAACCGGAGTCGACCAGACCGATGATGGTCAGGAAGAGCCCGATCCCGACCCCGATCGCGGTCTTCATCTGGGTGGGCACCGACCGGAACACCGCCGTCCGCAGGCCGGTGAGCACCAGCACCGCGATGATCACGCCCTCGATCACCACCAGGCCCATCGCGTCCGCCCAGGTCATCTCCGGGGCGATCTCGTACGCGACCAGCGCGTTGACGCCGAGGCCGGCGGCGACCGCCAGCGGGAACCGGCCCACCACGCCCATCAGGATGGTCATCAGGCCGGCGACCAGCGCGGTCGCCGCCGCCAGCGCCGGCATGGCCAGCCGTCGGCCGTCGCCGTCCACGGCCGCGCCGAGGATCAACGGGTTGAGCACCACGATGTACGCCATCGTGAAGAACGTCGCCAGGCCGCCCCGGACCTCCCGACCCAGCGTCGAGCCACGCGCGGTGATCTCGAAGTACCGGTCGAAACCGTTGCGGGGATGAGCGGGATCGGGTGCGACGCCCTTGTCGGGCGGAGCTACTGCCATCGGGTCCTCACACTGATCATCGATTGGTCGCGCGCATCGTCGCAGATCGACGGCGAGCGGGGAAGGTGGATCGCGTACCCTCGGTGCCGTGGCACAGGAGCAGATGCCGCGGCCCGAGCCGCTCGACCCGCCGATGGTCCCGTTCGCGGTCGCCGGGCTCGTCGCCTGGGCGGCGGCCGGTCTGGTCCTGCTCCTGTTCCGGGACTGGCTGGCCGAGCACGGGCGCGAGAACTGGCTGTGGACCTGCCTGGCCGGTTTTCTGTGGGGCTTCCCCGGTTTGGCGGTGATGATGCGACACGACGCGAAACGGCGTCGCCGCCGCGCCGCCGCCGGCCGGGACTAGCTCAGCACCGGCCAGCCCGCCGGCTGCCGGTCAGGAGTGCCCGTACGGCTCCGCCGGCTCGGCGGACTCCACCGAGCCGGGCGCCCGGCTCACCGACACCGGCTCCACGGCGCTGTCGTCGTACACCGTGGGCAGCTCGTCCACCGGGGTCTCCCCCGTCTCGACCAGCGTCTCCGAGTGCGCGCCGCACCCGTGGTCGGCGCTGACCACCCGGCCGTCGTCGGGGGCGTAGAAGTTGCCGCACGCCCCGAAGGACTGCCGCAGCGCACCGGCCAGCGGCAGGTAGAAGCCGCAACTGCCGCAGCGGGCGGCGGTCGGCGCGGCGACCGAGATCGGCGCGGCGGGACCGTGGTCACCGTCGTACCACCGCTGGGCCGCCTCGGACCGGCCCTCCCGGGAGAGCACCCGGGGACGCCCCAGGCCCAACTCCCAGGCGACCTCCTCGACCGCCGGGTCGTCGGAGAGGACGTACCCGGGGGCGAGCCGGTCGTCGTCCGCCGGGGTGGGGAGCAGGTCGCCGGGGCCGAGGTCACCGGGCTTGAGCCGCTCCTGCCAGGGCAGCCAGCCGGGGGCCAGCAGCGCGTCCGGGCCGGGCAGCAGCACCGTCTCGCAGATCGTCACCTTGCGGCTGCGCGGCACCCGGGTGACGGTCACCCCCCACTGCCAGCCCCGGTACCCGGCGAGCCGGCACTCGAAGTAGTGCGTGACGAGCCGTTCGCCCTCGGCGACCGCCTTCAGGTGGTCGCCGACGTCGTCGGGCCCCACCTCGGTGATGCCGGCACGGGCCGCCTCGACGGCGGCGGCGCAGACCTGGTCGAGGCGGGCGGCGCGGGTGCTGGCGGGCCTGGTCACCCGTCCATTGTTCCCCATGGGCGGTACCGGGTGACAGGGACTCCCCGGCAACGTTCTTGCGACGGTGGTGCGCACTCGGGGGGCGGATGGGCGAGGATGGTGCACATGCCGCTGTTCTCCCGCTCCGAGCGGTCCGTACTCGGGCGGACCGTCGGCACCGGCATCCGCGCCACCCGCCTGCTGTTCCGGGGCTCGGTCAGCTCCGGACGCTGGGTCACCCGGCAGGCCGGGCAGGCCCGTGCGCGGGGCGCCGGGGGCGAGACCGGGATGGTCCGCCTGTTCGACCTGCACGCCGTCTCCTGCGCCGGGGACACCCTGATCGCGATCGGCCTGGCCGGCACGATCTTCTTCAACGTCCCGCTGGGCGAGGCCCGCAGCAAGGTCGCGCTCTACCTGCTGGTGACGATGGTGCCGTTCGCCATGCTGGCGCCCGTGGTCGGCCCCCTGCTCGACCACTTCCGGCACGGCCGACGGTACGCGCTGGCCGTCACCATGCTGGGGCGGGCCTTCCTGGCCTGGTTGATCTCCGACTACATCCACGGGTTCGGCCTCTACCCGGCCGCGTTCGGGGTCCTCGCGCTCTCCCGCGCCTACGGGGTGGCCCGGTCGGCGGCGGTGCCCCGGCTGCTGCCCGACGGGCTGGGGCTCTCCCAGGTCGGCGCGCGCGCCAGCGTCTACGGCACGATCGCCGGCGCGCTGGTGGCCCCGATCGGGCTGGCCGCGTTCTGGTTCGGCCCGCAGTGGCCGCTCCGGGTCGCCTCGGTCATCTTCCTGGTCGGCATGGTCATCGCGTTGCGACTGCCCCCGAAGGCGGACTCCGAGCCACCGGAACGGGTGCCCCGCCCGCTGCGTGCGCTGCGCCGCGACCGGGACCGGCCGCTGGGCCGGGGACGGCCGGCGGGCCGGCTGGTGATCGCCACCCTCGCCGGGGCCGCGACGCTGCGCGCGCTCTACGGCTTCCTGCTGCTCTTCCTGGCGTTCGCGCTCAAGAAGGGTGACCTGGACACCAGCGTCCTCGGCCGGGACCTGGGCCCGGAGGTCGCGCTCGGCCTGGTCGGTGGGGCGCTCGCCACCGGCACCTTCCTGGCCACCGCGATCGGGACCCGGCTGCGCATCCACCGGCCCGCCGCGATCCAGTCCAGCGGCATCATCGTGGTGGCCGGGGTGGCGATCCTCGCCACGCTGAGTTTCTCGCTCGCCATGGTCGCCCTGCTCTGCCTGGTCACGGCCATGACGAGCGGCATCGCCAAGCTCGCCGTGGACGCGTCGATCCAGGAACGCATCCCGGAGCGGCTCCGGGCGAGTTCGTTCGCCCACTCGGAGACCGCGCTGATGCTCGCCTTCGTCGCCGGTGGCGGGCTCGGCCTCGTACCCTTCGACGGCCGGACCGGGATCGCGGTGGTCGCCGCCGTCGGCGTGCTCGCCGCCACCCGGGGCGTGGTGGTGGCCCGCCGGCTCCGCGCCGAACGGCTGCTCGGCCGCCCCCTGGCCGACGACGAACTCACCGCCGCCACCGACACCGACAGGACCGACACCGCGACCAGCGGAACCACCACCAGCGGGACCGCCGCCACCGACCGCACCGCCGACCCCGCCGTCGGACCGGACACCAGCCCGGACGCGGACGACCCCACCCCCACGTCGCCCGCCCCGGCCGGGGGCCGGACCGAACCGGCGGACGGCACCCCGCTCGCCCCGCCGGGCTACCACATCTACCGCCCCTCCTCCGCCGTCGGCGGCTCCGGCGGCGCGGACGACGGCAACCGCCGCGAGGCCCCGGGCCCACGCGGGTGACCAGGCCATCCATCACGGACGCCCGCCCCTCCGCCACGGACGCCGGCCCTTCCGTCGCGGGCTCCGGCGTCTTCATGGCGGAGACCCCTGCCTCCGTGGCGGACGCCGGCCCCTCCGTGACGGCCGGACTGCTCGTGGTGACGGCGGTTCCGGTGGAGGCGGAGGCCGTCCGGGCGGGCCTGACCGATCCGAGCGTGACCGTCGCGCCGGTGGGTGTCGGCCCGGCCGCCGCCGGTGCCGCCACCGCCCGGCTCCTCGCGCTCGCCGAGGCCGCCGGCCGCCCCTACCAGGCGGTGATCAGTGCGGGAGTGGCCGGCGGCTTCACCGGCCGGGTGGCCGTGGGTGCCACCGTCCTCGGCGACCGCAGCATCGCCGCCGACCTGGGCGCCGAGTCGCCGGAGGGCTTCCTCCCGGTCGACGATCTGGGCATGCCGCCGGAGGTGCTCGGCGGCGGCAGCGACCTCCCCGCCGACCCGGCGCTCCTGGCCGGCCTGCGGGCCCGGCTGCCCCGGGCGACCGTCGGCCCGGTGCTGACGGTCAGCACGGTGACCGGCACCGCCGCCAGCACCGCCGCGCTGACCGCCCGGCACCCGACCGCCGTGGCCGAGGCCATGGAGGGGTACGGCGTCGCCGTCGCCGCCGCCCAAGCCGGTCTCCCCTTCGCCGAGCTCCGCACCATCTCCAACCCGATCGGCCCCCGCGACCGGTCGGCGTGGCGGATGCGGGAGGCGCTCACCGCGCTGACGGCTGCCGCGGCGGCCCTGGGCTGAGCGGGGTCCGCAGGCACAGCGACACCGGCCGGCTCGCCTCGATGGTGAAGCCGCACGCCACCAGGAAGCCGTCGGCGAACTCCGCGACCGCGCGAGCCGTCGGGACGCCGGCCCGCTCCATCTCCGCGACGAGCAACCCGACCAGGCGACGCCCGATGCCCAACTCCCGGAAGTCCGGTGCCACCAGCACCCCGTCCAGCACGATCTCGCGCAGGTCGCCGAAATCCTGCCCGGCCACCAGGTCCTCGCTCCGCTCATGGGCCCGCAACTCACCGATCAGCCCGCCGTCCGGCAGCTCCGCCACCAGCCGCCAGGAGCTCTCCGGCAGCCCCTCGTCCACCCGGCGGACCCGGACCCGGTCACGGACCGACTCGCGGAAGCGCCGCCGGTCACGCCGGTCGCGGTCCAGGTCGTAGGTCGCCTCCGGCACCCGCAACGGCCAGCGTTCCGGTGGCAGCGTGTACCAGTGGGCCCACCACGCACCCGGCCAGTCCCGGAGCGTGCGTACCTCCCGGACGTCCAGGTGCGCCGGATAGCGCCGCCCGCCCTCGTCCCGCCGCTCGTCGTGTGGCACCGGTGGCACCGGCACCACCCCGCTCTCTCCGCTCGGCCCGCCCTCGCGGCCCGTCTCGCCGAGGCCCACCGAGACGACGCCGCCCGCCGCCCGCACCAGCCGCCGCACCGTGCGCCACCTGGGGTCCTCGACTCGATACGAGCCACCGTGGCCTGTGGCACGCCGGCCCGTTCCGCCAACTCCCGCTGACTCAGGTCCGCCCAACGACGCAGCGACCGGATGGTGGCACCAAGATCGCCCTCGGCCCCACTCCCGCTCGCGTTCCCGTTCTCGCTGCTGCCCTCACCCTCGCTCGCCGCCTCCACACCTGGATGGTTCCCGGACGTCACTTCGCGCTCAAGGAGCCACCCGCACCCTGTGGAAAATCCTGTGGATAACTGCCCCCGGCTGCGCCCCGACGCCTGCTTCCACACGCTGTCGAGCTGACTCGTTCACGACATCGCGGGTCATGCCAGGCACAGCCCTCCGCCACCGCCCCACGACCATGGGCCGCGAAGGCCGTGGGTCGATGCAGGCCGGAACTACCGGAGGCGGTCAAGGCCCTTGCCGTGGAGCCGTGACAGCCGACGCGCGAGAACGAGGGCCGGGAGGCGAAGCCAAGGACGGGGGATGGGCGGCGAGGGCCGGAGCGTGAATCGTTTGCGACATCAGCTCGACAGGGGCGGAGACAGGGTGTCGGCCCTCGGACGCAGTCGCCCCTCCGGCGCCGGACGCTCGACCCGGCCCGGACGCGCGATTGCGGTTGCGTCGTGGGTGGTGCCCGGCTGGTGGTGGAAGGGCGTGGTCGGGGGCGGGCTACGGTGGGGGTGTGGCGCTCTCCCTGGCGATCTCGCCCTGCCCCAACGACACGTTCGTCTTCCACGCGCTGGTGCACGGGCGGGTGCCCGGGGCGCCGCCGGTCGAGGTGACCTACGCGGACGTGGACGTGACCAACACGGCTGCCGAGCGGGGGGCGTTCGACCTGGTCAAGGTGAGCTACGCCGCGCTGCCCTGGCTGCTCGACGACTACCACCTGCTGCCCTGCGGCGGGGCGCTCGGGCGGGGCTGCGGGCCGTTGGTGCTCACCCGGGGCGACGGCGGAAGTGTCGACCTCAGCGGGGCGACCGTCGCGGTGCCGGGTGACCGGACCACGGCGTACCTGCTGTTCCGGCTCTGGTCGGCACAGCGGCCACCGGCGCGGATCGAGGTGGTGCCGTTCCACGAGATCATGCCGGGGGTGGCCGCCGGCCGGTACGACGCCGGGCTGGTGATCCACGAGGCACGGTTCACGTACCCCCGGCACGGCCTGACCGCCCTGGTGGACCTGGGCGAGTGGTGGGAGGCCGACACCGGCCTCCCGATCCCGCTCGGCGCGATCCTGGCCCGGCGCGGCCGGGTCGACCCGGAGGCCGCCGCCGGATGGATCCGCGAATCCGTCCGGCAGGCGTGGGCCGACCCGGACGCCAGCCGTGGGTACGTCCTGACGCACGCCCAGGAGATGGAGCCGGACGTGGTGGACCGGCACATCGGCCTGTACGTCAACGAGTTCACCGCGGACCTGGGCGAGGCCGGGCACGCGGCGGTGGCGGCGCTGCTGGATCGCGCCGCCGACGCCGGGCTGGTGCCTCAGACCTCCAGTTCGCGGGCGACCGCGTGGACGAGCTGAGCGATCTTCTGCGCCGTCTTGCGATCCGGGAACCGGCCCCGGCGCAGGTCCGGCTGGACCTTCGCCTCCAGCACCTTGATCATGTCCTCGACCAGGCCGTGCAGCTCCTCGGCCGGACGGCGACGCAGCTCGGCCACCGACGGCGGGGCGTCGAGCAGCTTGACCCCCATCGCCTGGACGCCCCGACGGCTGTCCACCACGCTGAAGTCGACCCGCTGCCCGCCCTTGAGGTCGGTGACGCCCGCCGGCAGCGCAACCTTGGGCAGGAACACGTCGCCACCTTCGTCACTGGTGACGAACCCGTATCCCTTGGTCGCGTCGTACCACTTCACTCGGCCCGTCGGCACCTTCAGATCCCCTGCTTCGCTCGGAACGACTACTCCTGCAAGGCTAGCCGGAGCACGCCTGCCAGCGCCGCCGGGAATCCGGTGAGATCATCCAGCACCAGTTCCGCCCCGGCGGCCCGCAACTCCTCCGCCGAGCAGGGCCCGGTGGCGACCGCGAGCCCCGGCACCCCGGCCGTGCGGGCGGCCACCATGTCGGCGACGTGGTCGCCCACGTAGTGGGTCGCCCCGTGGGCGCGCAGCGCGGTCGCCTTCTGCTCGGCGAACAGGTCACCGTCCACCTCGTCGACGGCCAGGCCGAGGTGGTCCAGGTGCAGCCGGGCGAGGCTGCCCATCTTCGCGGTGACCACCAACACCCGGCCGCCCTGGGCGTGCACCGCCTCGATCGCCGCGACCGCGCCGGGCATCGGCACGGTCGGCGTGATCGCGTACGCCGGGTACAGCTCCCGGTAGGCCAGCGCGGCGGCCTCCACCTGCTCGGCCGGGAACCAGTGGGCCAGTTCGGTACGCAACGGGGGACCCAGGCGGGACACCACCGCGTCGATGTCGACGTACACGCCGGTACGGGCGCTCAACGCCCGGAACGTGGCGGCGATGCCGGGGCGCGAGTCGACCAGGGTCATGTCGAGGTCGAAGCCGACCGTCAGAAGGGGCATGCCGCGACGGTACCTCCCGGCACCGGTCCTCCCCGGATGTCCGAGGGGCGCGAGGACCCTCCGGCGGGCTAGCGTGGAACGACGATGACCACCTCACTCGCGGACCACCTGCGGTCGCTGCCCGACGACTCCCTCGCCGCGCTCCTTCAGCAGCGGCCGGACCTGGTCGTACCGGTCCCGGCCGACCTCGGCGCGCTCGCCACCCGGGCCCGGTCGCGGGTCTCGGTGGCGCGTGCCCTCGACGGGTTGGACCAGTTCACCCTCCAGATCCTCGACGCCGCCCGGCTGACCCGGCACCCCGACGAGGGCACCACCACCGTCGAGGCGGTGCTCGCCACGGCCACCGCCGGGCCGAACCCGCCCGCCCCCGACACCGTCCGCGCCGCGCTGCGCCGGCTGCGCGACCTGTTCCTGCTGTACGGCCCGGAGGGCGGCCTGCGGGTGGTCGAGTCGGTCGACGAGGTGTCGCCGTACCCGGCGGGTCTCGGCCGACCCGCGTCGGAGCTGGACCCGGCGACGGCGGCGCTCTGCGCGGACCCGGCGAAGCTGCGCCGGACGGTGCTGGCCGCGCCGGCCTCGGCGCGGGCGATCCTGGACCGGCTGGCCGCCGGACCGCCGGTGGGCAGCGTGCCGCCGGGCGCGTTGCAGGCCCCGGCGACCGGCGCGGAGGGAAGCGTCCCGCCGGACCCCACCAACGGCGGCGCGCCCACCGGCTCCCCGGTGCGCTGGCTGATCGACAACCGGTTGCTGGTGCTGGTCTCCGGCGGTCGGGCCGGCGCGACCGGCACGGTGGAGCTGCCCCGGGAGGTGGGGCTGCTGCTGCGGCGGGACACCGGCCCGCTCGGCCCGCTGCGGACCGCCCCGCCGCCGGTCGCCGCCGCGCCGCGCGAGCCGAAGGCCGTCGACTCCGCCGGCGCCGGGCAGGCCATGGAGGTGGTCCGGCACACCGAGGCGCTGCTGGAACAGCTCTCCGTCGAGCCGGTACCGCTGCTGCGCTCGGGTGGCCTGGGCGTCCGCGAGCTGCGCCGGCTGGCCCGCGCCGTCGGGCTGGACGAGCCGACCACCGCCCTGCTGCTGGAGGTGGCGTACGCGGCGGCGCTCCTGGGCGCGCTGGACCTGCCCGGGGCCACCACCGGCCGGTACGGGGCCGACCAGCAGGTGCTGCCGACCGCCGGGTACGAGGTGTGGCGCACCGGTTCCCTGGCCCAGCGCTGGGAGCAGCTCGCCCGGGGCTGGCTGGCGATGTCCCGGCAGGCCGGGCTGGTCGGCCAGCGCGACGACCGGGACCGCCCGATCACGGTGCTCTCCCCCGAGGCGGAACGGGCCGGCGCGCCGGCCGCCCGGCGGGCCGTCCTCGGGGTGCTCGCCGACCTGGCGCCGGCGACCGCCCCCACCGTCGACGAGGTGCTGGCGCTGCTGGAGTGGCGCTCGCCCCGGCGCAGCCGGGGCCGGGAGACCGCGCACCGGCAGGTGCTCACCGAGGCGGCCACGCTGGGCGTGACCGGGCTCGGGGCGCTCACCTCGTACGGTCGGCTGCTGCTGGCCGAGGTCACCGCCACCGACGAGCGGGGGCAGGAGGACCCGCTGGGGCTGCTCGCCGAGGGGGCGGGCGGGGAGCCGTCGACCGCCGTGCGGGCGCTGGACGCGCTGCTGCCCGCCCCGGTGGACCACTTCCTCGTCCAGGCGGACCTGACCGTGGTGGTCCCCGGCCCGCCCGAGCCGGCCCTGGCCGGGGAACTGGAGGCGGTCGCCGAGCCCGAGTCGGCCGGCGGGGCCAGCGTCCACCGGCTCACCACGGCGAGCATCCGGCGGGCCCTGGACGCCGGGTACTCCGGTGACGACCTGCACGCCCTCTTCGCCCGCCGGTCCCGGACCCCGGTGCCGCAGGGGTTGACGTACCTGATCGACGACGTGGCCCGCCGGCACGGCGGGCTGCGGGCCGGCTCGGCCGGCGGGTACCTGCGCAGCGACGACGAGGCGCTGCTGGCCGAGGTGCTCGCCGACCGGCGGTTGGAGTCCCTGGCGCTGCGCCGGCTCGCCCCGACGGTGCTGGTCACCCCGTACCAGAGCAAGCTGCTGCTGACCACGCTGCGCGACGCCGGGTACGCGCCGGTGCCGGAGGACGCCAGCGGCGCGGCGGTGCTGGCCCGGCCGAAGACCCGGCGCGCGCCGACCCGGGTGCCGGCGTCCCGGGCGGTGGACCCGCTGGCCACCCCGCGCCTGGCCATGCCCCGCCTGCTCGGTGTGGTGGAGCAGATCCGGCGCGGCGAGGCGGCGGCGCGGGCGGCCCGGCGGGCCCCCGCCTCGGTCCGTACCGCCGCCGGGGCGCGGACCGGCCCGGTGCCGGTGCACAGCCACGCCGACGCGATCGCCGTGCTGCAACAGGCGGTCCGGGACAAGGCGCTGGTCTGGGTGGGGTACGTCGACGCGCACGGGGCGACCGCCTCCCGGCTGGTCCGGCCGGTGTCGATCGGCGCGGGTTACCTGCGGGCGGAGGACGAGCGCACGGAGATGCTGCACACCTTCGCCCTGCACCGGATCACCGCCGCCGTGCGGGAGAAGTAGCGGCCGGGAGAGGTAGCGACCTGCGCCCCGGGCGGGTCAGCGGCGGCTGCGCCGGTAGCTGCCGATGATGGTCACCGCCAGCAGCAGGGCGAACCCGGCGCCGGCGGCCTCCCCGACCGAGGCGACGAAGCCCTGCTGGAGCACCAGCCACCCGAAGAGGAACCAGCCGAACAGGACGACCGCCGCGCAGCCGTACGCGACCATGGTGGCGGTGGACACCTCGTCGGTGACGCGCCGGTCCTTGCCGGGGATCGCCTCACGGTCGGCCGTCATCGTCCCTGCCCTCCCCCGTCCGTCCGGCATCGACCCTTCCAGGGTGTCACCGGTGGGGCCGGAGTGACAGGGCAGGCCGCGGGACGTGTCGGGATCCGGCCGTCGACAGGTCGACCGGGGCGTGCCGTTCACCCCCGTTTCCGCGCGCTCGAACGTGCACGCCCCGGCCCGGTCTGCCGCCCCGCCAGCGCCGCCGGGCGTCCTGGACGGCGGCCTTCGTCTTTCTAGACGCCTGCGGGACCACCCAGGTTGCCCCGCACGCGCGGTTTTCCCGGGCTCCTGCGGATTCGTGCAACACTGGTGGGTCGGCCTGAAGACCTGGCGAAAGGACCCTGGGGTGAGCGGTGGACCACTGATCGTGCAGTCGGACAAGACCCTGCTGCTGGAGATCGACCACCCCGACGCCCAGGCCTGCCGGATGGCGATCGCCCCCTTCGCGGAGCTGGAGCGCTCCCCCGAGCACGTGCACACGTACCGGCTGACCCCGCTGGGGCTGTGGAACGCCCGCGCCGCCGGCCACGACGCCGAGGGCGTGGTCGACGCCCTGATCACGTACTCCCGCTACCCGGTGCCGCACGCGCTGCTGGTCGACGTGGCCGAGACCATGGACCGGTACGGCCGGCTCCAGGTCGCCAACGACCCGGTGCACGGCCTCGTCCTGCGCGGCCTGGACCGGCTGGTGCTGATCGAGGTCGCCAAGAGCAAGAAACTCGCCGGGATGCTCGGCGCGAAGATCGACGACGACACCATCGCGGTGCACCCGTCCGAGCGGGGGCGGCTCAAGCAGGCGCTGCTCAAGCTCGGCTGGCCGGCGGAGGACCTGGCCGGGTACGTCGACGGCGAGGCGCACCCGATCGAGCTGGCCGAGGCCGGCAAGAACGGCGGGAAGCCGTGGACCCTGCGGTCGTACCAGCGGGAGGCGGTGGAGGCGTTCTGGGCCGGCGGGTCGGGCGTGGTGGTGCTGCCCTGCGGCGCGGGCAAGACGCTGGTCGGGGCGGCGGCGATGGCCGAGGCGAAGGCGACCACGCTGATCCTGGTCACCAACACGGTCGCCGGCCGGCAGTGGAAGCGGGAGCTGATCGCGCGTACCTCGCTGACCGAGGACGAGATCGGTGAGTACTCGGGCGAGCGCAAGGAGATCCGCCCGGTGACCATCGCCACGTACCAGGTGCTCACCTCGCGACGCAAGGGCGCCTTCACCCACCTGGACCTGTTCGGGGCCCGGGACTGGGGGCTGGTCGTCTACGACGAGGTGCACCTGCTCCCCGCGCCGATCTTCCGGTTCACCGCGGACCTCCAGGCCCGCCGCCGGCTCGGCCTGACCGCCACCCTGGTCCGGGAGGACGGCCGGGAGGGCGACGTGTTCAGCCTGATCGGCCCGAAGCGGTACGACGCGCCGTGGAAGGACATCGAGGCGCAGGGCTGGATCGCCCCGGCCGAGTGCACCGAGGTCCGGGTCACCCTCACCGACGCGGAACGGCTGGCGTACGCCACGGCGGAGGCCGAGGAGCGGTACCGGATGGCGGCGACGGCCCGTACCAAGCTCCCGGTGGTCCGCGCCCTGGTCCGGCGGCACGCCGACGACCAGGTGCTGGTGATCGGCGGCTACATCGACCAACTCCACCAGCTCGGCGAGTACCTGGACGCCCCGATCGTGCAGGGCTCCACCACCAACAAGGAGCGGGAACGGCTCTTCGACGCGTTCCGGGCCGGCGAGATCCGTACCCTGGTCATCTCGAAGGTGGGCAACTTCTCCATCGACCTGCCCGAGGCGGCGGTGGCGATCCAGGTGTCGGGGACCTTCGGCTCCCGGCAGGAGGAGGCGCAGCGCCTCGGCCGGGTGCTGCGCCCGAAGGCGGACCGCCGGCAGGCGCACTTCTACACGGTGGTCTCCCGGGACACCATCGACACCGAGTACGCCGCGCACCGGCAGCGCTTCCTCGCCGAGCAGGGGTACGCGTACACGATCGTCGACGCCGACGACGTCCTCGGCCCCTCCCTGCCCACCGTCGACTGACCCCGCCCGGCGGGTGCCGCCGGGCCGCCGGGAAGCCGGTTTACCAGGCAGAAAGGCTTTCGCAACGCGAGCGAGACAGCTCGTCGTGACGATCTTCCCGCAGCGCCGACTCGGCGTCTCGGGCCGCCTCACCGGCCCGCCGAGCCGGCAGGACGGGAGCCTTCATGCTCGACAGAGCACACGCCACCGCGACACCCTCCACAGCCGACGGCCCCCGGTCGGGGGTCAGCCGCCGGTCCCTGCTCGGTGGCGGCGCCGCCGCGGCGGGTGCGACGGTGGCCGGCCTGGTCCTCGCCGAACCCGCCGTGGCCGCGCCCACCGAGACGCAGGACCTGCTCAAGCAGCTACCCCCGGTGGGCCAGATCCCGAAGCGGGCGCGGATCGTCGACTACGAGATCGCCGAACTGATCGTGCTGCTGCGGGCCAAGCGGCTGACCTCGGTGGAGCTGACCGAGGCCTACCTCGACCGCATCGACACGCTGAACGGCCCGTTCGAGGTGTACGGCGACAACGGCGGGTACAACGCGTTCGTCCGGATCGACCGGGCCGGCGCGCTGGCCCAGGCCAGAGAAGCGGACAAGCTGCTGCGCCGCCCCGGCAAGGCCGGCGCGCTCTGCGGCATCCCGTTCGGGATCAAGGACTCCGTCGCGGTCAAGGGACTGGAGGCGAAGAACGGCACCCACGCGTACAGCGGGAACATGTCGCACCGCGACGCGACCGTGGTGGCCCGGCTGCGCGAGCAGGGGGCGGTGATCATCGGGCACACCGTCGCCTCGGCCTTCTCCGGCAGCATCGCCGGGACGTTCGCCGGCAACGCCTGGAACCCGCGCTTCGTCCCGGGCGGGTCGAGCCAGGGCTCGGGGGTGGCGACGTCGGCCCGGCTGGCGGCGGCCACCATCGGTGAGGAGACCGGCGGCTCGATCATCATGCCGGCGGCGGCGAACGGCGCGAGCGCCATCAAGCCCTCGCTGGGTCTGGTCTCGACCGCCGGGGTGATGCCGCTCTCCCCCGGGTACGACGTGCTCGGCCCGATCGCCCGCTCGGTCCGGGACGCCTCGCTGGTGCTGGCCGCCGTCCTCGGCCCGGACCCGGCACCCGACCCGCTGACGCTCGCCGCGCCGCAGCCGTTCCCCGCGCTGCCGATCAAGGCACGGAGCGGCCAACGCCCGCTGGCCGGCACCACCATCGGCATCCCGCAGACCGACTGGATGACGCGGGGCGGCACCGGCACCCCGCCCGCCGAGACGTACGACGCCGACCACCGGGCCGCCTTCGAGCGGTTCAAGGCCGAACTGGTGGCGCTGGGCGCGACGGTCAAGGAGTTCCCGGGCCTGGACGTGACGGTGGCGGAGAACGACCCGTACTTCCGTACCAGCGACCGCCTCCCGCTGCCCAACGGGACCGTGGTGTCGCCGGCCTCGGCGGTGCTCAGCCCGAACCGGTACGAGATCCGCTACTGGCAGGCGGTGGAGGCGTTCGCGACGGCGCACCCGGCGAACGCCGCCGCGCTGACCCGGCAGTTCGGCAACCTCGCGCAGGCGGCGGCCAACGCCGGTGCCATCCCCGCCTCGGTACGCGACGAGGGTGAGCGTCGCCGGCGGACGTTGCAGGCCAACTACCAGCGGGCGCTGGACGAGGCCGGGGTCGACTTCATGCTGGTCCTGCCGATCGGCGGGCAGATCGGGCCCCGGTTCGGCGGCACCCAACTGCCCAACTACCGCACCTTCTTCCAGCTTCCGAACGCGCTCACCTGGCCGATGGTGACCTTCCCGATCGGGTACGACAGCACCGAGGGGCTGCCGGTCAACGCCGCCTTCTGGGGGCCGCGCTTCTCCGAGCCGGCGCTGGTCCAGGCCGCGCTGGACTACCAGGACCGGCACCCGGAGCACCACCGCGCGGCCCCGGTCGACCCGGTCTTCCCCCCGGCGCAGGCGCGGCGGTCGGCGCCCGCCGAGGAGACGGTGCCGCCGGAGCTGTCGAACGACCCGCTGGTCGCCGAGGAGGCGTGGTCATGACCGAGCCGTACCTGACCGTGGACTGGCAACCGCTGCTCAACGCGGGTTTCCCGGTGCCGGACCCGACAGCCGGGTCCACCCCGGCGATGGCCGTCGGCTGGGAGCCGAAGCTCGGCACGAGCTGGTACGCCTACGGTGACCACCTCACCGAGGAGGCCGACCCCCGGTGACACCCGCCCGCCCGCCGGCCGCTGACGGGCCGACGGGCGGGCGTGGCATCCCGTCCCGCCACGCTGTTCGCCCGCCGTTCACGACGGCGACAGCCGGCGCTCGACCGTGCGTGTCAGCCTCCGTCCGAATCCGAACAGACGGAGGATCAGTGACAGCGAAACGATCGTTCCCCGCGATGGCGGTGGCCGGCGCCACGGTCGCCGCCCTCGTCGTCGCGGGCACGGCCCAGGCCGGCACCGGCTCCGTGCCCCCGGGGCCGGCGAAGTTCTTCGACCGCACCGCCACCTACCCGGTCTTCGAGAACCGTCCCGCCGGTGAGGACCCGGCCACCGAGACGGTCGCCGAGATCTCGGCGGTCAGCGGCGACGGCCGTACCCTGGTCTACACCGACGCGGCGGCCCGCCGGATCGGCTTCCTCGACATCTCCCGGGCCGAGCGACCGCGCGGGCTCGGCACCCTCTCCCTGGCCGGGCTCGGCGACGCCGAGGACGAGCCCACCTCGGTCGCCGTGGTCGGCCGGCACGTCCTGGTCGTGGTGAACACCAGCGCGAGCTACACCGAGCCGTCCGGCCGGCTCGACGTGATCGACCTCCACACCCGGGAGCGGGTCCGCAGCCTCGACCTGGGCGGCCAGCCCGACTCGATCGCGGTCAGCGCGAACAAGCGGTACGCGGCGATCGCCATCGAGAACGAGCGGGACGAGGAGGCCACCCCGCCCGGCGGCGAGGAGGGCGACCTGCCCCAGGCCCCGGCCGGGTTCGTGCAGATCCTGGACCTGCCCGCCGGTGACCCGGCCGGGTGGGGGCTGCGGACCGTACCGCTGACCGCCGCCGACGGCAGCGCCCTGCCCGTGCTGACCGCCGCCGGGATCACCGAGCCCACCGACCCGGAGCCGGAGTACGTTTCGATCAACCGGGGCCACCAGCTCGCGGTGACCCTCCAGGAGAACAACGGCATCGTCCTGGTGGACCTGCCCAGCGGCCGGATCACCGGGGCGTTCTCCGCCGGCACCGCCTCGGTGGACCGGATCGACACGGTCGAGGACGGCATCATCGACCTGACCGGCAGCATCACCGACGTGCCCCGGGAGCCGGACGCGGTGGCCTGGCTGGACAACCGGTACCTGGCGACCGCGAACGAGGGCGACTGGCGGGGCGGCACCCGGGGCTGGACGATCTTCGACAGCCGGACCGGTGCGGTGACCTGGGACGCCGGCAACAGCTTCGAGTGGCTGGCGGTCCGGCACGGCCTGCACAACGAGGACCGCGCGGAGAACAAGGGCGCCGAGCCGGAAGGGCTCTCCGTCGCCGAGTACGGCGCGACCCGGTACGCCTTCGTCGGCTCGGAGCGGAGCAACTTCGTCGCCGTCTACGACGTGACCCGGCCGACCCGCCCGGTGTTCCGCCAGGTGCTGCCCACCACGAACGGGCCGGAGGGGCTGCTGCCCATCCCGTCGCGGGGCCTGCTCGCCGTCTCCAGCGAGACCGACGAGGCGGCGGTGGGCGTACGCGCCTCGGTGTCGCTGTTCCGGCTCGGCGAGGACACCCCCGCCTTCCCGAGCCTCGTCTCCGCCCCGGACGCCACCGGCGCGCCGATCGGCTGGGGTGCCCTCGGCGCCCTCTCCGCCGTCCCGAAGCGCCCCCACCTGCTGTACAGCGTGACCGACGCGGCGTACGCCACCACCAGCATCGTCACCATCAACACCCGGCAGAGCCCGGCGGTGGTCACCGAGGTGCTGCCGGTCCGCGACGAGCGGGGCGAGGCGGTCGGGTACGACGCGGAGGGGATCTTCGCCCGCCCGCAGGGCGGCTTCTGGCTGGCCGTCGAGGGGGCCACCGGCCCGGAGAACAAGCTGGCCCGGTTGGACGCCGACGGGGTGACCCGGCAGGTCGTCCCGCTCCCCGCCGACGTGGCCGCCGGCCTGGGCCGGCAGGGCTTCGAGGGGGTCACCGCCACCATGGAGCGCGGCCGGGAGATCGTCTGGGCGGTACTCCAGCGCGAGGTCGCCACCGACCCGGCCGGCGTGGTCCGGATCGGCCGGTACGACGTGACCGCCGGGACGTGGAGCTGGTTCGGCTACCGGCTCTCCCGCACCGACGTCCCCGGTGACTGGATCGGCCTGTCCGAGGTGACCGTGGTCGGCGGCCGGCTCGCCGTCATCGAGCGGGACAAGCTGAACGGCCCGGCCGCCCGGGTCAAGCGGATCTACACGGTGGAGCTGCCCACCGGTCCGGCCGCCCCCGGCCGGCTGCGGGTCCTGCCGAAGCAGCTCGCCGTGAACGTGCTGCCGGCGCTGCGCGCCACCAACGGCTGGACGCAGGAGAAACTGGAGGGGCTGGCCGTGGCCGGCAACGGCCAGGTGTACGCGGTCACCGACAACGACGGCGTCCAGGACGCTACCGGCGAGACGGTGCTGCTCCGCCTCGGCCCCGCCGACACGGTCTTCGGACCGCGCTGACCGGTCGAGCTGACCCGTCGACGATCCGGCCGGCCCGGTGCCTCCACGCACCGGGCCGGCCGCCCTCGTCCAACGGCCCCTCGGCGTCGGGGCTTCCGCTCAGAGGACCCGGGTGACCTGCTCGGCGGCGACCAGCGCGTCCCGGCGGGCCGGGTCGAGGCCCGCGCAGAGCACCACCGACGCCCCCGCGAACAGCGGGGTCAGCAGCCACTTCACCGGATGCTCGTGCTCGGCGGCGTCGACCAGCAGCCGGTCACCGGCCCGCAGGTCGAACTGGTCGGCCAGGGCATGCGCGAGCCGCCCCCACTCGCCGTAGCTGGTGCCGTCCGGGCTGGCCGGGTCGTCCGGGTGGATGGCGTGGTGCGCGGGCGGGGCGTCGGTGTGCCGGCGCACCTCGGCGGACCAGTCGAGCCAGCCCACCGGCACCTCGGACAGCGGCTGCGGGCCGGTGCCGACCAGGTACCGGTGCACCCCGTCGGGGACGTCCTCCAGCCAGTCGTCGAGGCGTTCCGGCGTGACGAAGACCGCGTCGTACGGCCGGTCGCCGCCCGGCTCCAGCACCGACAGGCCAGCGGTGGCCCGGGGGTGGAACGACACCGCCATCCCCACCGACCAGGCCCCGAGCAGCACCGCGGCGGTACGCCAGTGCGGCGGCAGCAGCACCGCCACCCGGCTGCCCGGGGTCAGCGCGCAGCCGTCCCGCAGCAGCCCGGCCGTCCGGGCCGCCCAGCCGCCCAGGTCGGCGGCGGTCAGGTCGGCCCGTTCCCCGGTCCGGTCGTCGAGGTACGTCAGCAGCGGCCGGTCGAGCCCGTCGACCGGACCGGCGGCGGTGAGCATGGGCGGTGCGGCGTTCATCCGGTACGTCCTCCCGACGGGAACCCTGGGTGCGGCCACGGTCACGGCCGGCTCAGCCTACGCCGGGGCGTCGAGGGGATCGCTTGCGCCGAGCGGAGCACGCGACCCGGTGTCCAGCGCCTCGGCGAGGTTGCCGATCCCGGCGCGGATCATCGTCCCGTACCCGTCGTCCGGCAGGTCGTCGACCGTCTCCCGGGCCAGGTCCAGGTGCTCACGGGCCGACCCGACCTCGCCGAGCCGGCGGTACCCGTCGGCGAGGTTCAGGTGCAGCGACGGCAGCAGGCCCCGGACCTGCCACGACGTGTGGAAGCGCCGGGCCCGCTCGTCGGTCAGGTCGGTGACGGCGGCGAGGGCCCGCCGGTCCCAGGCCAACTCCGCCGCCACGTCCTCCTGGAGGTCGGCCAGGTAGTGCGCGATGGTGCAGCGGTGCAGGGCGTCCCCGTCCGGGCCGACCCGGGTCCAGAGCGCGTCGAGCGCGTCGCGGGCCTCCGCCCGGTGGCCGGAGGCGCCGAGTTCGACGGCCCGGTGGACCGCCGCCATCGTCTCGTCGGTGTCGTCGTGGGTAGCTGCGCTGGTCATGCCGCCAGAGTGGCCCCTCAACCAGGACGAGGGTCAAGTCACCGACGGTCCTGCCACTCGTCCCGGCTCACGGACCTGGTCGACAGGGGTGAACGGATGCACCGCGCAGTTTCCGACGCGACACGCCAGTGAAGGCGTCGGAAAGCGCGCAACGTTCGGCGTCACTCCTCGATCGCGCCGCCGACCGCCCGCAGGTGCTCCCGGAAGGTCGATGCGGGCCGGTCCCGCCGCGCGGCGAGGTAGTCGGCGAACCGTACCTGCGCGCGCAGGGTGTCCCCGGCGCGGATGCGGTCCGCCTGCCGACGCTCGGTGTCCCGGATCGACTCGGCCACGCCCAGCGCCTCGTCGGCCCGGTCCACCGGCAGGAACAGCACCCCGTCGTCGTCGCCGAGCACCAGGTCGCCCCGGCCGACCGGCCACTCGCCGACGGTGGCGGTGTCGAGGGCGTCCGCCGGGCGGGGGTCGAGCCGCTGCGGACCGGCCGGGGTCGCGCCGAGACTGAACAGCGGCAGCCCGATCGCCCGGATGTCGGCCGTGTCCCGGTGCAGCCCCCAGACCACCAGCCCGGCCAGCCCCGCCACCTGCGCCTCCAGCACCACCAGGTCACCCACGCAGGCTTCGTCGAGCCGGCCGCCGTTGTCGACCACCAGCACGTCGCCCGGCTCCGCCGACTGGTACGCCTCCAGGAAGACGTCCACGCTGCCGACGTGCCGGGCGGGCAGCACCCGGCCGGCGAGCCGGGTACCCGGGTCGACGGCCCGCAGCGGGGCGGGCGCGCAGCGCAGCGGCACCCCGACCCGCAGGCAGCCGTCCGCCACGTGCGCGGTGGTCAGCCCGGAGAACCGGGTACGAAGCTCGTGGTTGTCCATCGGTGGCGGGCCCTTTCCGTCAGGCGATCGTCTTGGCGAACCAGAGTTGCGCGTAGGGGTCGTCGTTGAACGGTGCGACCTCCTGGTAGCCGGCCGACCGGTACAGCCGCGCGGCCTCGGGCAGCGCCCTGTTGGAGTCCAGCCGCAGCAGGTTCGCCCCGTGCTCGGTGGCGGTGCTCTCCAGCTCGGTTACCAGCCGCCGTCCCAGGCCCAGACCGCGCATCGACGCGGCGACCCACACCCGTTTGATCTCCGCCACCCCCTCCCCCCGGAACACGAGCCCGCCGCAGCCGACCGGCTCGCCGTGCAGCCGCGCGACCAGCAGCAGACCGGCCGGCGGCGAGAGGTGCGCGGGGTGTGCGGTGCCCAGGTCGAAGCCGCCCGGGAAGCGCCGGTCCAGCTCCGCCGCGTACGCCCGCAGACAGTGCCGGGCGTCGGCGTGCGCCGGATCGGTGGCGGTCACCTCCACCAGGGAGGCGACGAAGAGCCGTTCCACCTCGGCCATCGCCACGACCAGCCGGTCCCGCTGCGCGTCGTCGAGCGGGCGCAGTATCGAGGCGGCCAGCTCGTCGGAGCGCACGTCCAGCTCGGCACGCTCGACGGCCCCGGCCGGGGTGAGCCGGATCCGGCGTACCCGGGCGTCGGTCTCGTCGGCCTCGACCACGACGAGCCCGTCGGTCTCCAGGGCCCGCAGCAGTCGGCTGAGGTACCCGGAGTCCAGGTCGAGCCGGGCCCGCAGGCTGCGCACCTCGATCCCCTCCGGGCCGATCTCCCACAGCACCCGGCTCTGCCCCAGCGACCGCCCCCGCGCCAGGTACGCGTCGTTGAGCACCCCGATGCGCTGGGTCACCGTCCGGTTGAACCGTCGGACCCGCCCGACCAGACCTGCATCCATTCCCTGACCTTAGTCAGAGAACCAGACGAGCGGAAGAGTCGACTCAGCCGCAGCGGCTGGCGATGAGCGCCGTCAGGGTTTCTAGAACGGTGACCGGCGGGTCGGCTCCGGCAGCCCTTTCGAGCTGCCCCATTCACGAGACCGCAGGACTGGTCACGCACCACACGGCTTACCTGCCCCCAAGGACGGACGCCCGAACCCGCGCCCCTGACGGCATGGCCGACGCGAGCACCCGGTGGTGTCCAAGGCAGACGTAGAGGCGACCCGCGATCGCCACCACTCGGACACCGTCCCCCGAGACGACCGGCAACGATCGACACCCGCTGCAAGCCGAAGGTCTGTCCTGGGGATTCGACCGGGGCGCCCGGCTATTCACCATACGTCGCAAGGCCGATGCGAAGCGGGCCGACACCCGTACGGACGCACGCCGATGATCGGCCAAGAACCTTGAGCAACGCGCCGATTCGGGATCACCTTTCGCCGCTCCGTCCGACCGTGTGGGTGATGGTCCACATTCCTCGTGGTCGCTACCGTCGGTCGCCTTGGGCACCGGAAGTAGTGCCGGAAAGGCTCGGCAATGACGGCATACCGCTTCAACACCCCACCCGGCTGGCCTGCACCACCCGAGGGCTGGATGCCCCCTCCGGGGTGGCGGCCCGACCCCTCATGGCCCTCGCCACCTCCAGGCTGGCAACTGTGGACTCCCATTGGCACTCCGGAAAGTGGAGGCGCCAGCTCCGTACCACCCCGTCCGCCGGTCGTCGCCGATCAATCCCCCGCCACAGCGCCGGTCGAGCCCGGTCATGCCGCTGGTCCCGGACCGACGCCCATCCCGCAGCGGACTGCACGTGTGGGACTTTTCGGTGGCAGGAAGCGGCTTGAGGATGAAAACGACGAGTTGCGTAGACAGCTCACGGCGCTCCTCGGGTTGGATCCTGCCGCACTGGCACGGGAGGCTGCCTCACTACGGGCACAGCTGGAGCAGCTTTGGTCCGACCGCGCGTCGGTCGAGGCGCAGCTCGCGCTACTAAGAGTTCCTAACTAAATGATGATGGGCGTGTCCTTTGGACGTGAGGATCGTTCTGT
>NZ_LRQV01000033.1 GCF_001567585.1 Micromonospora rosaria | reverse complement strand
GGGGCCCCTTATTAACAGACGTCTGTTAATAAGGGGCCCCTCCTTACACCTACAGCGGGATGTTGCCGTGCTTCTTGGGGGGCAGGGTCTCGCGCTTGGTCCGCAGGATCCGCAGCGCCCGGACGATCTGGGTACGGGTCTCGTGCGGCGGGATCACCGCGTCGACGTACCCCCGCTCGGCGGCCACGTACGGGTTGGCCAGGGTGTCCTCGTACTCGGCGATCTTCTCGGCCCGGACGGCGGCCGGGTCCTCGGCGGCGGCCAGCTCCTGCCGGTACAGGATGTTCACCGCGCCCTGCGCGCCCATCACCGCGATCTGCGCGGTCGGCCAGGCGAAGTTCAGGTCCGCGCCGAGGTGCTTGGAGCCCATCACGTCGTACGCCCCGCCGTAGGCCTTGCGGGTGATCAGGGTGACCTTCGGGACGGTCGCCTCGGCGTAGGCGTAGATGAGTTTCGCGCCCCGGCGGATGATCCCGTCCCACTCCTGCCCGGTGCCGGGCAGGAAGCCGGGGACGTCCACGAAGGTGAGGATCGGGATGTTGAAGGCGTCGCAGGTGCGCACGAACCGGGCCGCCTTCTCCGAGGCGGCGATGTCCAGGGTGCCGGCGAGGTGCATCGGCTGGTTCGCCACCACCCCGACCGGACGCCCCTCGACCCGGCCGAAACCGACCACGATGTTCTGCGCGTAGAGCGGCTGCACCTCCAGGAACTCGCCGTCGTCGAGGACGTGCTCGACGACCTGGACGATGTCGTACGGCTGGTTGGCCGAGTCGGGGATGAGCGTGTCCAGCTCCCGGTCGGTGTCGGTGACCGTCAGGTCGGCGGGGGCGTCGACCACGGGCGGCTCGTCCAGGTTGTTCGACGGCAGGTACGCCAGCAGCGCCTTGACGTACTCGACCGCGTCGTCCTCGTCGCTGGCGAGGTAGTGCGCGTTGCCGCTGCGGGTGTTGTGGGTCCGCGCGCCGCCCAGCTCCTCCATCGCGACGTCCTCGCCGGTGACCGTCTTGATCACGTCGGGGCCGGTGATGAACATGTGCGAGGTCTGGTCGACCATCACGGTGAAGTCGGTGACCGCCGGGGAGTACACCGCGCCGCCCGCGCACGGCCCCAGCACCAGGGAGATCTGCGGGATGACGCCGGAGGCGCGGACGTTGCGGAAGAAGATCTCCCCGTACAGGCCGAGGCTGACCACGCCCTCCTGGATCCGCGCGCCGCCGGAGTCGTTGATCCCGACGACCGGGCAGCCGATCTTCATCGCCAGGTCCATCACCTTGACGATCTTCTCGCCGAAGACCTCGCCGAGGGAGCCGCCGAAGACCGTGAAGTCCTGCGCGAAGACGCAGACCTGCCGGCCGTCGACGGTGCCGTACCCGGTGATCACCCCGTCGCCGTAGGGGCGGGTGCGGTCCAGCCCGAAGTTGGTGGACCGGTGCCGGGCCAGCTCGTCCAGTTCCACGAAGGAGCCCTCGTCGAGCAGCAGCGCGATCCGCTCCCGGGCGGTCTTCTTGCCCCGCGCGTGCTGCTTGCCGACCGCTCGCGCGGAGCCGGCGTGCACCGCCTCGTCGACCCGTCGCTCCAGGTCAGCCAGCTTGCCGGCGGTGCTGTGCGGGTTGCTCCCGGTCTCCGTAGTCACCAGGCGAGGATAACGACCGTTCAGCCACCCGCGAGCTGTGCAGTTCGCCTCAACGCGCCCCGGTCGCGCCTCAACGAGCCCCGGCCGCGCCTCAACCCGCCCCGGTCGCGCCCGGTCCGCCCCGGTCGCGCCCGGTCCGCCCCGGTCGCGCCCGGCCCGTAGGCTGGCGGGATGCCGGGCTCCCCGTACACCGATCTGGACCGGCCGCCGCTGTCGGCGGCCCGGCTGCGCCGCGCGTTGGTCGCCCCGCACGGCCCGTGGCGGCAGTTGGACCTGCGGACGGAGACCGGTTCCACCAACGCGGACGCCGCCGAGGCGGCCCGTGCCGGTGCGGCCGAGGGGCTGGTGGTGGTCGCCGAGCGGCAGACCGACGGCCGGGGCCGGCGCGGCCGGGTCTGGCAGTCGCCGGCCCGCGCCGGGATCGCGGCCAGCGTTCTGCTCCGGCCCGGCGAGGCCGTCGCCGAGCGCGGTTGGCGGCCGGTCCCGGCGACCGGGTACGGCTGGCTGCCGCTGCTCGCCGGGGTGGCGCTGGTCGAGGCGGTGGGGCGGTTGGCCGAGTTGGACGCCGGGCTGAAGTGGCCGAACGACCTGCTGGTCGAGGGCGCGAAGTGCGCCGGGGTGCTGGCCGAGGCGGTGCCGCCGGACCAGCCCGGCCCGCCACCCGCCGTGGTGCTCGGGATCGGCCTCAACGTCACGTTGCGCGCCGACGAGTTGCCGACGAACCCGACCGGCCTGCCGGCGACCTCGCTGCACCTGGCCGGCGCGGCGGCCACCGACCGGGACCCGCTGCTGCGCGCCCTGCTGCGTGCCGTCGCCGCCTGGTACGACCGTTGGCGGGCGGCCGGCGGGGACGCGGTGGCCAGCGGGCTGCGCGACGCCTACCTCGACTCCTGCCTGACCGTGGGCCGTCCGGTCCGGGTGCTGCTCCCCGGCGGCGGCGAGGTGACCGGCGACGCCACCGGTGTGGACGCCGACGGCCACCTGGTGGTGGCGACCGCCGCCGGCCCCCGCCACCTGGCCGCCGGGGACGTCCTGCACCTGCGTTGACTGGGCGGCCGTCGGGGACGCCCGCGCGGCTGACGCGGACACGAGCGGTGGGCGGTTACCGTCAGCGCGTCCCGTTGCGCGAGGAGGTTGTCCGTGGCGTTTCCCGAAGACGTGCTCACCGAGGACGAGCACGTCGTACTGCACCTGCATCCGCACTGGCGTGCGCTGGTCCGCCCGGTCGGGGTGCTCGTGCTCGCCGTCGCCGTGGTGGTGGCGGGGGCGTTCCTGCTGCCCGACGGCGGTCGGATCGTCTGGTACGTCCTCACCGGGCTGGCCCTGCTGGCGGTGCTGCGCTTCGCGCTCTGGCCGTTCCTGGTCTGGCGGACCACGCACTACCTGTTCACCAACGAGCGGGTACTGCTCCAGCACGGGGTGTTCGCCCGGGAGCGGCGGGACATCCCGCTGGGCCGGATCAACGACCACTCGATGAACCAGCGGGTCGTCGACCGGATCTTCGGCAGCGGCACGCTCACCATCGAGTCCGCCGGTGAGCGGGGCCAGTCGGTGCTGCCGCACGTGCCCGGGGTCGGGCAGGTGCAGACCAAGCTGTACGAGCTGGTCGAGGCCGACCACGACCGGCGGTCGCTGGACGACGGCGAGCTGCGGGAGATCCTCACCGAGACCCTGGACGGCCGGCCGGTCGGCGAGCGGCCCGCCGGGGCGGACGGTGGGCGGGCCGGGCGGGCCCCCCGGGCGGACCAGACCCCGTCCGCCGGCTAGCGCGGTGTGGGTACCGGGCCAGGGTCACCGCCCCGGCCCGGTCACCTGTCCTGGCCGGGTGACTGCCCTGGCTTGGTCACTGTCCGGGGCGGCGGGTGCCGGCGTGCAGTTCGGCGGCGAGTTCCGCCTCCAGCTCCCGGTCCAGGGCGGCGGGCAGGCCGGGCTCCAGCGACAGGGAGCGTCCCTGCGCCGGGGCGGTGGGTGACCCGTACCCCGGGTCGGCGGCCGGGGCCCGGGGGCCGACGGTGGCCGGTGGCGACTGGCCGGCGGTGGCGCCGGGCTCCGCCGCCTCCTCCAGCTCGCTGACCGACTCGGCCAGGTCCGCGACCGGGTCCAGCTCGGCCATGGTGTCCCACTCGTCGCGCGGGACCGGAGGCGGGCTCGCCTCGGCGGCCACCGGGGCGGGTTGGAAGACGAAGGTCCGGTACGACCAGAACCGGAACAGGGTGGCCAGCACGACACCGACCGTCTTGGCCACGTTCAGCGCCAGCAGGCCGGTCACGCCCATGCCGTACTTGGCCAGGGCGAGCACGCCCAGCTCGATGAGCAGGCCGGTGGCGTTGAACAGGAAGAACAGGGCGTATTCCCGGCGCATCGCCGATTTCGGGCGATCCCGGTACGTCCAGTGACGATTCATCAGATACGACGTGATCGTCGCCACGATGGTGGCGACCACCGTCGCCTTGAGTTGGCCGTCGACGAAGATGGTCAGGGCCAGCGCATTGAACACCGCGTAATTGATGACGGTGTTGATGCCGCCGACGATGCCGAACGTGAGCGCCTCGCGGATGAACTTCTGCCAGCGCTCAGGCAGCAATCGGACAAGACGCATGCGAAACACCTTAGGCCAGTGGACGGTGCCGAGTCGGGTCGGCGGGGACGGGATGGGCGGCAGGTCACGCCCCGGACGCTGGGTCACGCTCCGCATCCGTGGCCTCTCGGTTTCCCGCCTCGACGAAGACGAACCGTCGGTACGACCAGAACCGGAACAGGGTGCCGAGCCCGGTGCCCACCACGTAGCTGGCGATGTTGTCGGCGAGGGTGGTCTGGAACACACCCGGCCAGACGCTGCCCAGCCCGTACCGGCTGATCGCCAGGCAGGCGACGGCGATGCCCAGGCCCACGCTGTTGAAGAGGAAGAACAGCGCGTACTCCCGGGCCGGGTTGGAGCGCTGGCGGTGCCGCCAGGTCCAGAACCGGTTGCCGAGGAAGGCGAAGGTGGCGGCGATCACGGTGGAGATCGTTTTCGCGGTGACCTGCTCGACGCCCTGCGCGGCGGTCAGGTAGTTGAAGAGCGCGAAGTCGACGACGAAGGCGATCCCGCCCACGGTGGCGAACTTGCTGAGCTCCCGGACGAGGTGCCCGAAGCGGTCGAGCAGCGATCCGATCAGCCCGGGGCGGGTCGGCGGGGCGCCTGACTGCCCGTCGGTCATCGTCGCGGCCACGGGGGCGAGCGTACCGGTTGGAAGCGAATCCCGCGGGTAACCACCGACCGGCCGGACCTGACGTCGTCGGGCGGGACCGACCGGGCGCTACCCGCCCGGCCCCCGGCGGGTGATCCGGTGCCGGCGCGGATGGATGGAGCGTGGCCGGAAGCGGAGGGGAGAGGTGGTTTTTCGCAACCCGATGGGGATCGTGACGCCCCGGCTGCACTCGGTGAGCGGTGCCGGGCGCCACCGGAAGATTTGCGTGAAACTGCGCGGGAAAGCGGGTATCAGATCGTGATGCCGCACTCCCGCCGCACCTTGTGCAGTTCTTCACAACCAGTCCGACTGACTGGCCGGGCAGCCCGGTCTACCCTGAGCCCAATCCCAGGTTTTCACGACGGCGACGCGGCTCGCGCCCGCCAGAACTCGTGCATCCCACAGCTCGGTCAGCGTCGACCACAAGGAGATGTGACATGGTTGCTCCGGCTACTGTTCGCGGAATCGATCAGGCCCCGACGTCCCACCCCAAACTGCTCGCCTGGGTGAAAGAAGTCGCCGAACTGACCACCCCGGACCGTGTGGTCTGGGTGGACGGTTCCGACGAGGAATGGCGTCGGCTCACCGACGAACTGGTCGAGGCCGGCACCCTGATCCGGCTGAACCCGGAAAAGAAACCGAACTCGTTCTACGCCCGTACCGACCCGTCGGACGTGGCCCGGGTGGAGGAGCGCACTTTCATCTGCTCGGTGGACGAGGCGGACGCCGGCCCCACCAACAACTGGATGGCGCCGGCCGAGATGAAGCGGACGATGACGGAGCTGTACCGCGGCAGCATGCGCGGGCGCACCATGTACGTCATCCCGTTCGTGATGGGCCCGGTCGAGGCCGAGAAGCCGATGTTCGGCGTCGAGATCACCGACAGCCCGTACGTGGTCGCCTCCATGCGGATCATGACCCGGATGGGATCGAAGATCCTGGCGGCGATGGGCGACGACGCGGACTTCGTGCACGCGCTGCACTCCATCGGCGCCCCGCTCGCCCCGGGCCAGCAGGACGTGGCGTGGCCGTGCAACGAGACCAAGTACATCTCGCACTTCCCGGAGACCCGGGAGATCTGGTCGTACGGCTCCGGGTACGGCGGCAACTCGCTGCTCGGCAAGAAGTGCTACTCGCTGCGGATCGCCAGCGTGATGGGGCGGGACGAGGGCTGGCTCGCCGAGCACATGCTGATCCTGAAGATCACCTCCCCGGAGGGCCGGACGTACCACATCGCCGGGGCCTTCCCCTCGGCCTGCGGCAAGACCAACCTGGCCATGCTGGAGCCGACCCTGCCCGGCTGGAAGGTCGAGACCATCGGCGACGACATCGCCTGGATGCGGTTCGGCCCGGACGGTCGCCTCTACGCGGTCAACCCGGAGTACGGCCTGTTCGGCGTCGCGCCGGGCACCGACTGGAAGACCAACGCCAACGCGATGCGGACCCTGGACCGGGGCAACTCGATCTTCACCAACGTGGCGCTCACCGACGACGGGGACATCTGGTGGGAGGGGATGGGTGAGCCGCCGGCCCACCTGACCGACTGGAAGGGCAACGACTGGACGCCGCAGAGCGAGGGGCTCTCCTCGCACGCGAACAGCCGGTTCTGCACCCCGATCACCCAGTGCCCGATCCTCGCCGAGGACTACTACGACCCGAACGGGGTGCCGATCGACGCGATCCTCTTCGGCGGCCGGCGGCGGGACACCGTCCCGCTGGTGACCGAGGCCCGGGACTGGGTGCACGGCGTGTACCTGGGCGCGACGCTCTCCTCGGAGACCACCGCCGCCGCCTCCGGCGCGGTCGGCGTGGTGCGCCGGGACCCGATGGCGATGCTGCCGTTCATCGGCTACCACGCGGGTGACTACTTCCGGCACTGGATCGAGATGGGCAAGGGCGCCGACGGCGACGAGGCCAAGCTGCCGAAGGTCTACTACGTCAACTGGTTCCGCAAGGACGCCGAGGGCAACTTCCTCTGGCCGGGCTTCGGGGAGAACTCCCGGGTGCTCAAGTGGGTCGTCGAGCGGATCGAGGGCCGCGCCGACGCGGTGGAGACCCCGATCGGGATGGTCCCCGCCCAGGACGCGCTGGACATCGACGGTCTGGACATGACCCCGGAGGACGTCCGGATCGCCCTCAAGGTGGACCCGGAGGAGTGGCGCCGGGAGCTGCCGCTGGTCACCGAGTGGTTCGAGAAGTTCGGCGACAAGCTGCCGGGCGTGCTCTGGGCCGAGCTGGACGCGCTGCGGGCCCGCCTGGACGCGGAGGCGCCGCAGCGCTGAGACGTGGCAGCGCCGTCGCCCCCGCGGGCGACGGGTTGTCCGGACCGGGCACCATCGGGTGCCATGGAACCGCCCCGGGCACCGTCGGACGGCACCCGCGCCGCGTCGGACGGTAGACGCACCGCGTCGGACGGCACGAGCACGGCCCGGGTGCCCACGGGTGCCCCGCAGACGGCCGCCGGGACCGCACAGGTCCGGCGGCCGTCCGCCGTCCGCGCGCTGGTGGTCCTGCTCGGCGTGACCGCCGCCGCCACCGTCGCGGTCGAGCTGCTCAACTTCTGGTACGCCCCGGAGCAGGGGTACGGGCTCGCGGTGCGGACCGGCTGGGCGCTGCTGCGTACCGTCGGCTTCCTGATGTTGATCGGGCACGTGCGGCGGGGGCGGGTGGCGGCCCGGCCGCTCGGCCTGATCCTCGCCGTGACCACCGTCTTCGCGGTGGGCCGGCTGATCGTCCCCCGGGAGGGGGTGCCGCCGCTGCCCGGACTGCTCGGGTTCACCCTGCTCGGCGGGCTCTGCGCCACCGTGGTCTGGCTGCTGTACCGCTCGCCGGGGGTCACCGCGCACCTGGTCCGGCACCGTAGGGGCCTGGTCCTCGCCGACCGCCGGCTCGCCTGGCGGGAGGTCGTCCCGAGACGTCCCGAGGCGACCGGCTGGCTGCTCACCAGCCGGGTCGCCGCGCTCACCTACAGCCCGCTGATGCTGGTGCCGGCGTTGGTCGCCGCCGGGGCGGTGCTGGACGGGCGGCTGCTCGCCGTGCCGGCGGTGCTGTGCTGGTTCGCCGCCGGGATCGCGGTCAGCTACCTGACCCTGCTCTGCACGGCGTTCCTGCTGCGCGGCCACCGCTGGGCCCGCCGCCTGCTGGTGGTGATCACCCTCGGCGTCCTCGCCGTCCACCTGCCCCTGTGCTGGTGGCTCCTCGGCCTCGACGGCCTGCTCCGCGACGCCGTCCCCCTCCTGGCCGCCGCCGCCCTGGCTCTCTACTCCCTGCATCGCGCCCGCCCCACCCCCGCTCACCCCCACCCGAGCGCCGGTTGATCAAGGGGTTCGGGTCGGCGGTTCGTGGCTGCCTGACCGAAGACCCCTGATCGACGCCGAAACGCCCTTGATCGACGCGGTGGAGAAAAGGGGTAAAGGGGCAGAATGAGGGAGTGGGGGATGAATTCGACGTGGTGGTGGTGGGGGCGGGGCCGGCAGGGTCGGCGGCGGCGTTGGCCGCGCGGCGGGGTGGGGCGCGGGTGCTGCTGCTGGACCGCGCCGACTTTCCCCGGGACAAGGCGTGCGGCGACGGGATCGCGGCGCACGCGCTGGACGTCCTCGACGCGCTGGGGGTGACCGGCGCGGTCGACGGGTACGCTCCGCTGCCCGCGCTGCGCCTGGTCGGGCCGGGCGGGGGCGAGGTGGCCCGACCGCTGCCCCGGCCGGCGTACACGGTGCCCCGGGCGGTCTTCGACGCCCGGCTGGTGGCGGCGGCGGTGGCCGCCGGGGTCGAGCTGCGGCGGCACACCGTCCGCCGGGTCGAGGCCGGGGCCGACCGGGTGGTGCTGGACGGCGACCTGGCCGCCCGGGTCGTGGTGGGCGCGGACGGCGCCGGGTCGGTGGTCCGCCGCGCGCTCGGGCAGCCCGCCAACCCCGCCCGCCACCTGGCGCTGGCCATCCGGGGGTACGCCCCGGCGCTGCCCGGCCCGCCCGAGCAGTTGATCATCACGTCGGCGGCCCGTTGGCCGGCGTACGCCTGGTCGTTCCCGATCGGCGACGGTCGGGCGAACGTCGGGTACGGGGAGGTGCTGCGGGGTGACCGGCTGACCCGGGCGGAGCTGCTGGACCGGATGGCGGCGCTGCTGCCAGGGGCCGACCCGGGCGCCACCGACCGGCTGCGCGCGCACCACCTGCCGCTCTCCACGCACCGCCCGCCGCCGGCGCGGGGTCGGATCCTGCTCGCCGGGGACGCGCTGTCGTTGATCAACCCGTTCACCGGGGAGGGCATCTTCTACGCCCTGCTCTCCGGGGCGCTGGCCGGCGCGGCGGCGGCCGGGGAGCCGGCGGGGGCGGCCCGGCGGTACGCCGCCGCGCTGCGTCGCCGCCTCGGCACGCACCTGCGGCACAGCTCGACGGCGGCCTGGCTGGCCCGGCACCGCCCGGTCGTCGACGCGGCCGTCCGGGCGGCCGGGCGCGACGACCGGGTCTACTCGACCGTGGTGGAGCTGGGGCTCGGCGACGGTCGGCTGGACGCGCGCACCCTCGGGCGGATCGCCGGGGGGCTCGTCCGGCGGGTTCCGGCTCCGCAGCCCTGACCCTGCGGACGGGTCGCTACTCTGCAAGGTGATGAATCTGCGGGACCTCATGTACTCGGTGTACGAGCGTCGGCTGACGGCCCGGCTCGCTGGTAAGCCGGTGCCCCGGCACGTCGGAGTGATGTGTGACGGCAACCGCCGGTGGGCCCGGGAGATGGGGTTCGTCGACCCGAACGACGGGCACCGGGTCGGTGCCGCCAAGATCAAGCACGTGCTGGGCTGGTGCGACCAGGCCGGTATCGGTCACGTCACGCTCTACCTGCTGGCCACCGACAACCTGCGCCGGCCGGCCAGCGAGCTGGACCCCCTCCTCAAGATCATCGAGGATCTGGTGGTCGAGCTCTCCGAGGTGGGCAACCCGTGGCGGCTGCGGATGGTCGGGGCGCTCGACCTGCTCCCGGCGCAGACCGCCACCGCGCTCAAGGCCGCCGAGGAGCGGACCCGGGACCGCAGCGGCGGCGCCGAGGTCAACATCGCGGTCGGGTACGGCGGCCGGCGGGAGATCGCCGACGCGGTCCGCTCGCTGCTGATGGAGCACGCGGCGGCCGGCGGCACCCTGGAGGAGCTGGCCGAGACCCTGGACGTCGAGGACATCGCCGAGCACCTCTACACGCGCGGGCAGCCGGACCCCGACCTGGTCATCCGGACCAGCGGCGAGCAGCGCCTCTCCGGGTTCATGCTCTGGCAGTCGGCCCACTCGGAGTTCTACTTCTGCGAGCTGAACTGGCCCGACTTCCGGCACATCGACTTCCTGCGGGCCCTGCGCTCGTACGCCAACCGGCAACGCCGGTTCGGCACCTGACCGGCGCGTTCCGGCGCCCGGTTGCCTGACCGGCGCCCGGAGTCGACCGGGCGGCCCGGTGGCCCGATGGCGGTGGGGCCGGCCGGGCCGAGGCTCAGGTCAGGTGGTGGGCGGCGGTGGTGAGGAAGTCACCCAGCGCGGCGGGGGAGTCGATGGTCAGGTCGGCGGCCTCGGCCACCTCCTGGCCGGTCTCCGGGTTCGCCACGGCCACGCAGACGCCGAAGAAGTCCGGGTCGGCGGCGGCCCGCGCCCGCAGCGCGGCGAACGCCTTGATGTCCGACACGTCGTCCCCGAAGTACCAGGCGCCGGCGGCGGACTTCACCGCCTCCCCGATGACCCGGCCCTTGTCCTGGTCGACCGGGGGCTTGAGCTCCAGCACCATCCGCCCCGCCTGCACCCGCAGCCCGAGCCGTTCGGCCTGCTCCCGGCCCCACCGCTCGACGGCGGGGCCCAGCTCCGGCGCGGTGCGGTAGTGCAGCGCCACGGAGAGCCGCTTGTACTCGGTCAGGGTCCCGGCGGGCAGCTCGGCGCGGGCCAGGTCGGCCAGCTCGACCATGGTCGGCACCCAGGGCAGGGCGGCCGGCTCGGTCACCGTCTCACCGCCGGAGTGGCTGTGCTCCAGCCCGTAGAGCCCGTACAGGTCGACGCCGGGCAGCCCGCCGAAGTGGTCCCGGAGGAAGTCCACCGGCCGGGCGGAGACGATCGCCACCCGCTGCACGGCCGGGGCCAGCGCCTGGATGGCGGCGAGCACCTTCGGCGCGGGCTGCACCGCGGTCGGGTCGTCGTCGACCGGCGCCAGCGTGCCGTCGAAGTCGAAGAAGAGCACGGTCTCGGCGGCGCGGGGGGCGGTGGCCCGCCAGGCCTGGTCGGCGTTCAGCGGGATCTGCGGCTGGTTGCCCAAGTTCAACGGCGGCACGCGCGACAGCGTACCCCGGTTCGGACGCCTCATTCACGGCATCGATCCGACGCCCGGGTGACGCGCAGGCATCGACGAGTAGCATCGCGGGTGTCGCCGGGGCGGCCGGCGGGGTCACCGTTCGGCGGCGTCCCGGCCGGGACGGACGAACGGCACCACGGTCGCCTCCCGGTCGTGGTGGAGCAGGTACCCCTCGACGAAGCCCGCGTTCCGGTCGCCGGCCCGGGCCTCGATCTCGTCCAGCCGGCCCACCAGGAACTCGGTGATCGCGGTGAGCCGGTCGTTGAGCCGGTCGTTCAGCTCGGCGAGGACGGCCAGGACGACGGCGGTGCCGGCGACGGTGAGCGCGAGCAGGTTGACGGGCAGCGGCAACTCCCCGCCGTCGACCAGGCCGAGCACCACGTTTCCGGTCAGCCACCCGGTCAGGGAGACCGACGCGATCACGACTGCCAACCATTTCAGGGTCATGGACAGACCCCTCCTTCTGTCCCGCAGGGCTTGGTTCGGCCGTGTCCCGTCCCCCCGCCGACGACGAGCCCAAGCAGCACACACTGGACGCTAGCGCGCGGCGTCCGACCCCGGAGCGAAACCTTCGGTACCGGTCGACCGTTCTTTCGCCATCTGAGAACTGGCCGGGCCAGGGCGTTTCCCTTCTCAGCCGGCCTTTCGGCCCCGTTTTCGCCCGTCGAGGGGCAACGTCGGGCGGTACGCCAGATACCGGATGGTCTCCCGGATGTGGAACTTCTCCGCGTCGGAGACGTTCGGGTCGACCAGGCGGCGCAACAGCGCCTCGACGTCCGGGTCCATCGGGGGCGGGGTGGGGGCGCTGCGCGGCGGGGCGGTGCGGTCCCACCCGAGCGCGGCGAAGGCCGCCGCCGGGTTGAGGCCGAGCCCCTCGCAGAAGGCCACCACCCGCTCCGCCTCGGGGTCGCTGGCCCAGTCCCCGCGGACCCAACGGTTGATCGTCTGCCGGGAGACGCCTGTGCGGCGGGACACCTCTGTGCCACTCCAGGCGCGGGTGGCGCGGGCGTCGTCGAGCGCCCGGCGGACGAAGGTGGCGAAGGCGATCTTCCGTGCGTGAGCGGTCCCGGTCACTCCGTGACGGTACGGCCAGTTGTCCACGACAAGCCAGGCGAGCGCTTTCCTGTCACGTGAAAGTGACACACTTATCGGCTTTCCCGGGCTCGCGATTGCGCTCTTGATCAGGCAATTAGCCGATGCAGAATAGATGTCGGTAGGTGTGACCGTAATCAGACGAAAAGCTGATACTGTCACGTTCATGGGACAATCTACGGTGTGGCACGTGCCGGAGACCGCCAGTGCCCACAGGTGTGACGCCCCCGGATCGAGGGGGGTGTGGTGACCGAACTCGCAACCCGTGCCCAGACGTTCGGCCTGGTCGCGGAGGGGGTGGCCACGGGCCTCAGCGCCCCGTGGCGGCTGTACCTCGCACGGGGCTGCCGTTACCTGTCGCTGACCGTCGGCGACCGCGCCGAGTGGGACGCCTGGCGTGCCCACCTCGGCTGCCCGGAGGTGAGCGTCCGGGTCTACGACGCGGGCGGCGAGATCCGCCGGGTCTCGGTGGCCGAGGTCGTCGTGGACGGCTGCCGGATCAGTGTGGAGCTGGTCGAGGAGGTCGGCACCGGCGACCTCGAACGGCTCCTGACCACCGACCACCTCGCCGAACCGGAGGAACGATGAGTCGGCCGACACGACGGAGCGGAGCCGCCGGATGAGTCCCTTCCTCGTGGTCTTCCTCGTCCTGCTGCTCGGGTCGAGCAGCTACGCCGCCGGGCGGTTGCACGGGCAGCTCAGCTACCGGATCGGGTACCGGTTCGGGTACCGGCAGGGCTACTTCGACGGCGACCGGGGCGCCTGGAACCGACGGCGACGGGACGCGCAGGCGGCCATCGCCTCCGCGCTCGCGGCCCCCGCCCGCCAGGTCGGGTCGGCGACCCGGCCGGGGACCACGTACACCGGGTCCTCGTCCGTCGTGCCGCCCACCCCGGCCAGCGGCCGGTACCCCGCCGGCACGCTCGTGCAGCGGACCGGGTGACCGGTCCCCGGGACCCGGTGCGTCGTCCGCGGCGGACGCGCACCGTGGGGCCACGCCGGACCCCTGGCGATGGTCCCGCCGGCCGGGATGCGCGCAGGGGGCAGGCATCCCGGCCGGCCCGCCACCCCCGCCCGCCGGCTGCCCCGGCGGCTCTGTTAACGTGTTCGTTTTCGAAGATCCGCGGTCGAACCCTAGCCCCGGCGCGGTTGCGCCGCTAGCGTCTAGGCATGGCACGGGGTTCTCCCGGGCCAGCCGGCCAGCCCGGATCTGCGACCTCGCACATGGGGCCCGCATCCGACCCCGTGTCCCCGGGCACCGGAGGAGCGGGAACGCGGGTGGCGGGTGCCCATCCGTCGGAGCAGGCCTGTGACGACTCGCCGTACCGATGCCGGGGCCGACCAGACCCCGGCCGCGACAGCCACGACCCGCCGTGCCACCCGGAGCCGCCGCTCGGCGGCTGCCGCGCCGGCCGAACCCAAGGAGCCCCGACCAGCGGGCCAGACGTACGTCCTGGACACCTCGGTGCTGCTGTCCGACCCGGCGGCCTTCCACCGGTTCGCCGAGCACGAGGTGGTCCTGCCGCTGGTGGTCATCTCCGAGCTGGAGGGCAAGCGACACCATCCGGAGCTGGGCTGGTTCGCCCGGCAGTCGCTGCGGATGCTGGACGAACTGCGGATCGCGCACGGTCGACTGGACCAGCCGGTGCCGGCCAACGACACCGGTGGGACGCTGCGGGTGGAGCTGAACCACACCGACGACGGGGTGCTGCCGCCGGGGTTCCGCACCGAGTCCAACGACGCCCGCATCCTCTCCGTCGCGCTGAACCTCGCCGCCGAGGGGCGGCAGGTCACCCTGGTCAGCAAGGACATGCCACTGCGGGTCAAGGCGGCCTCGGTGGGCCTGCACGCCGACGAGTACCGGCACGGCCAGGCCAGTGACCCGACCTGGACCGGGATGGCCGAGCTGGAGCTGGCCGAGGAGCAGATCGGCGCGCTGTACGGCGGGGAGGCGCTCGACCTGGACGAGGCCGCCGGGCTGCCCTGCCACACCGGGCTGGTGCTGCACTCGGCGCGGGGCTCGGCGCTCGGCCGGGTGCTGCCCGACAAGACGGTACGGCTGGTCCGGGGCGACCGGGAGGCGTTCGGCGTGCACGGTCGTTCGGCCGAGCAACGGGTCGCCCTCGACCTGCTGCTGGACGAGTCGATCGGGATCGTCTCGCTCGGCGGGCGGGCCGGCACCGGCAAGTCGGCGCTGGCGCTCTGCGCGGGGCTGGAGGCGGTGATGGAGCGCCGCCGGCACAAGAAGGTGGTCGTCTTCCGCCCGCTGTACGCCGTCGGCGGGCAGGAACTGGGCTACCTGCCCGGGTCCGAGTCGGAGAAGATGTCGCCCTGGGCGCAGGCGGTCTTCGACACCCTCGGCGCCGTGGTGCACGAGAACGTGCTGGAGGAGGTGACCTCCCGGGGCATCCTGGAGGTGCTGCCGCTGACCCACATCCGGGGCCGGAGCCTGCACGACGCCTTCGTGATCGTGGACGAGGCCCAGTCGCTGGAGCGGGGCGTCCTGCTCACCGTGCTGTCCCGGATCGGCCAGGGGTCGCGGGTGGTGCTCACGCACGACGTGGCCCAACGGGACAACCTGCGGGTGGGGCGGCACGACGGGGTGACGGCGGTCATCGAGGCGCTGAAGGGACATCCGCTCTTCGCGCACGTCACGCTCACCCGTTCGGAGCGGTCGCCGATCGCCGCGATGGTCACCGATCTGCTGGAGGACGTCCCGCTCTGACCGGTGTGGCGCGGGCGCTCTGGGCGGTTTTGATGGCATTCTAAGTGTGGTGCAGATCACAAATGATGCCATTGGTTTCCCATCCGTCTCACTGTGCGCGATCGTGTCCCACGAGCGCCCGCGCACCAGGCACATCGCTGGTGATCGTTCGTCACCGGCGGCCACCGGGCACCCGGTGCCGGCTGGTGCGTCGGCGGCGACCGGCGACACGGTCGGGGCGCTCACGGTGCCGAGCGGCCCCACGCGGGGCCGGGCCCGGCACCGTGTCCTTGCCCCCGACGAAGGGACCACTTCGTGAGTCGGCTGTGGAGCCGGTTCGGCGCCCGCACGGCCGCTGTCGTGCTGCTCTCCGTGGGCGTTGCCGGCGGCGTCTACCTGGGCGACCACCAGGAGACCCAGCAACAGGGCCTGACCTCGCGAGTCGCGGTCGAGGTCGACCGGGCCGAGCAGGAGTACCAGCGCGAGCGGCAGGCCCTGCACCAGATCCAGTCCGCCCAGCAACGCAGCGCCGAGTACCAGGCGAAGCTGCGGGCCGCCAAGGCGGCGAAGGAGGCCGCCCAGCGGGCCAAGGAGGCCGAGGCCGCCGCGGCGTCCCGGAAGAAGGCTCGGGAGGAGGCCGCCCGCAAGGCCGCCGAGGAGAAGGCGGCAAAGGAGGCCGCCGCCAAGGCGAACCGGCCGTACGACGGGCCGGTCCCGGACTCCTGCAACGAGTTCAGCGGCCACCGCCGCACCGGCTGCGCCCTGATGGTGCAGGCCGGCCACGGCATCGACCAGTTCCCCTGCCTGAACAAGCTCTGGAACAAGGAGAGCGGCTGGAACCCCCGGGCGCACAACTCCTCCTCCGGGGCGCACGGCATCCCGCAGGCGCTGCCGGGCAGCAAGATGGCCTCGGTGGGCGACGACTGGGAGACCAACCCGGTGACCCAGATCAAGTGGGGCCTCGGCTACATCGAGGGCCGGTACGGCACCCCGTGCAAGGCCTGGGCGAAGTCGCAGAGCTCCGGCTGGTACTGACCGGCGTGACGACGCGACGGCGGGGTCGGGTGGATGACGCCACCCGACCCCGCCGTCGTCGTGCACCGGCCGGATTCCGCCCGGTCCCGTAGTGGCGGGTCGCGCCTTTTGCTGATAGCTCTTGGGGGGTGACCTTGGGCCCGGGTGGTAACGACCCCAACCGGTTCGGCACCGAGGCGTTCTACGCCTCGCTGGGCCGAGCCTTCGTCGCCATGTGCGCGGTGGTGCCGATCCTTTTCCTCATCGAGGCCCTCGACGTGTGGCTGGGAGCCGGCTTCGACGCCGCCGCCGGGATCATCCCGCGCAGCATCGAGGGGCTCGACGGGGTCTTCTTCTCCCCGTTCCTGCACCACGGCTTCGACCACCTCTACAGCAACAGCATCCCGCTGATCCTGCTCGGCACCTTCGTGCTGGCCGCCGGGGTCCGCCGGTTCCTCTGGTCGACCCTGGTCATCGTGCTGGTCAGCGGCTTCGGCGTGTGGTTCACCGGGTCACCGAACTCCATCGTGGTCGGCGCCAGCGGCGTGATCTTCGGGTACCTGGGGCTGCTGCTCATGCGCGGCATCGTCGAGCGGAGCTGGTGGAACTTCGCGGTGGTGCTGCTGGTCGGCCTGCTCTACGGGTGGCAGTTGATCGGGATCCTCCCGACCGACGAGCGCATCTCCTGGCAGGGGCACCTGTTCGGGCTGGTCGGCGGGATGGTGGCGGCGATCGTCTTCCGCCGTCGTCGCCCCGACCCCGACCCGTACGCCGAGTCCCCGCTGACCATGCCCTGACCCGCCGCGCCCCGGCCCGCCGCGCCCTGACGCGCCGCGCCCTGACGCGCTCCGGCCCCCGCCGCGCGGGGGCCTGCCGGTGTCGCGCGGGGGCCTGCCGGTGGTTAATAAGGGGCCCTTCCTCTACCGAATGGGTTAAGAGGGGGCCCTTCCTTACCGGCGGAGGGGGCCGAGGGTGGCGACCAGGACGGCGACCAGGGTCAGCGCCGCGCCGAACAGGGTCGCCGGGCCCGGTGCCGAGGCCGCCGTGGGCAGCAGCAGGTCGAGCAGGACCGCCCCGACGATCTGCCCGGCGATGGTCGCCAGGCCGAGCAGCAGCACCCCGGTCAAGCCGACCAGCGCGGCGGCCAGCGCGATGAACGAGACGCCCAGCGGGCCGCCCAGGTAGAGCCACGGCTCGGTGGGGAACGCCCCGGCCGGCCAGCCGCGTACCGCCACCTCCACCGCGAAGGCCGCCAGCAGCGCCGCCGTACCGACGACGAAGTTGACCAGGGTGGCGGTCATGGTGCTGGCGGCGGCGGCCCGGACCCGGCCGTTGACCGCCTGCTGCCAGGCGATGCCGACCCCGGCGAGCAGCGGCAGCACCGCCAGCACCAGGGTGCCCGGGTCACCGAGCCGGTCGCCCACGGCGATCAGCACCGCGAGCACGGTGAGCACCGCGCCGGCCAGCCGGCTGGCGGTGACCCGCTGGGGCCCGCCGGGGCCGACCCCGGCCCGGTCCACCAGCAGACTGCTGCCGGACTGCCCGGCGACCACCGCCACGGTGAACACCGCCACGCCGAGCGTGCCGATGGTCAGCCCCTGGGTGGCGACGAGGAACGCGCCGCACACCCCGCCGAGGAGGTGCCACGGGCGCAGCGCCCCCCGGGCGAGGGCGGTCCGCAGGGCGGCCAGCCCGCGCCGCCCGGAGGCGGTGGTGGGCACCAGCACCAGGAGCACCAGCAGACCCAGCCCGAAGGAGACCACCGCGGCGGCGATCCCGTCCGCGAGCCGGACGCCCAACTCGCCGTTGATCCGGGACTGCACGGCCACCGCGACGCCACCGGCGGTCGCCAGCGCCACCCCCGCGATCCGTCGGGCCGGGGGTGGGGAGGGGCGTTCCGTCGTCCTACTCCTGTTCGGCGAGGGGGCGGCCGTCGAAGTCGACCGCCGAGTAGAGGGCCAGCTTCTCCAGCCGGTGGTACGAGTCGATCACCCGGATCGTACCGCTCTTGGAGCGCATCACGATCGACTGGGTGTACGCCCCACCGGCCCGGTAGCTGACCCCGCGTAGCAGGTCGCCGGAGGTGATCCCGGTCGCCACGAAGAAGCAGTTGTCCCCGGTGACCAGGTCGTCGGTGGTGAGCACCCGGTCCAGGTCGTGGCCGGCGGCGAGCGCCTTGGCCCGCTCGTCCTCGTCGCGGGGCCAGAGCTTGGCCTGCATCACCCCGCCCATGCACTTGAGCGCGCAGGCCGCGGTGATCCCCTCCGGCGTGCCGCCGATGCCCATCAGCACGTCGACGCCGGACTCGCCCCGGGCGGCGGCGATCGCGCCGGCGATGTCGCCGTCGGAGATGAACCGGATGCCCGCCCCGGTCCGGCGGATCTGCTCGACCAGGTCCGCGTGCCGTGACCGGTCGAGCACGCAGACCGTGACCTCGGACACGTCGGTGCCCTTGGCGCGGGCGATCCGGCGGATGTTCTCCGCCGGGCCGGCCTCGATGTCGACCACGTCCGCGTACGCCGGGCCGACGGCGAGCTTCTCCATGTAGAAGACCGCGCTGGGGTCGAACATCGCCCCCCGCTCGGCGACGGCCAGCACCGCCAGGGCGTTCGGCATGCCCTTGCTCATCAGCGTGGTGCCGTCGATGGGGTCGACCGCGACGTCCACCTCCGGGCCGGTGCCGTCACCGACCTCCTCGCCGTTGAACAGCATCGGGGCGTTGTCCTTCTCGCCCTCGCCGATCACCACGACGCCCCGCATCGGGATCGAGTTGATCAGCTTGCGCATGGCGTCGACGGCGGCCCCGTCACCGCCCTCCTTGTCACCCCGACCGACCCACCGACCGGCGGCCATCGCCGCGGCCTCGGTCACCCGGACCAGGTCGAGGGCGAGGTTCCGGTCGAGGTTCTGGGGGATCCGGGTCCTGGTGTTCGTCATGACGGCTCTCCTCGCGACGCTGCGGGGTGGACCGGCGGTACGGCCCCGCTGCCGGCTTTGCCGCTGATCCTCACACGGTGGCCGAATCGGCGTCCGCACACGGTGGTCAATCTAACGCCGGGACAGGGTGGTGGTGGCCCGGTTCCGGGCAACCGGCGGCTGTCAAGATGGAGAGGTGGAGCCCGGACAGCCTGCCAACCGCGTACCCGCCGACCCGACGCCGCCGGACGGCCAGCCGCCGGCGACCCCGGCCACCCCGCCGGGCGAGACCACGGACGAGGCCGCCCCGCAGGTGGCCCCGGTCGCCCGGGACCGGGGTGGCCGCCGCCCCCGGGACATGGCGATCTCGCTGCTCGTGCTGCTGGTCCCGATCGCCCTGTTGCTCGCCTTCTACCGGGGCTTCCTCGGTGGCGACCAGCCGGCCGTGGTCGACACCGCGCCCGCCATCGAGCAGGCCCGCTCGGCGAACCTCTTCCCGATCGACGCGCCGACCGGGCTCGACGAGCAGTGGCGGCCGGTCCGGGCCACCTTCCAGTCCGTCGAGGGCGGCTCGAACCTGCGGATCGGGTACGTCACCCCGGAGGGCCGGGGCGCCCAACTGGTGCAGAGCAACGTACCGGCGGAGCGGCTGCTCCCGGCCGAGCTGACCGCCGAGGGGCAGCCGCAGGGGACGATCGACCTCGACGGGCGTAGCTGGCAGCGGTACACCGCCCGGGGCAACGAGCAGGCGTACGTGCTGCTGGAACCCCAGCGGACGGTGCTGATCGTCGGCGACGCGCGCGACAACGAGCTGCGCCAGTTGGTCACCGCCCTGCGCTAGCGCCGCCGGACGGGGATTACCGAAGCCGACGTCCGGGAACAGAAGGTACGGACCCACCCGGCCGGTACCACCCGGCCGGACGGGCCCGCGCCGGGGCGGGAGCACGCTCCGGCGGCCCACCTGCGCCCGCGTGCGGGCCGGACGATCCCTGGAGGCCTCTCGTGACGATTCGGCGCTTCAGCGCGGCGGTCTTCGCCGCGACGCTCCTCACCCCCGCCCTGGCCGCCTGCGCCGAGACCGGAGCCGGCGAGCCCGGCGCCTCCGCCACCCCCACGGTCTCCGGCAGCGCCGTCCCCGACCCCTCCGGCAGCGCCTCGCCGGGCCCCTCCGGCGCGGTCGACGGCGACGCCAAGCAGGCCCTGATCAACTCGACGAACGAGATCCGCAACGGCAACTTCCGGTTCACCATGTCCGGCGTCGGGTCGACCGCCGAGGGGCAGGTGCACCAGCCGAGCCAGAGCGCACAGATGAAGATCACCGTCGGCGACGCCGACTCCGACCTGATGCTGGCCCTCGACCTCGTCCACGTGCAGCCGGACAGCTGGGTGAAGGTGGAGGTCGGCGGGCGGACCGCGCCGAGCCTGCCCGCCATCCGCGACCTCAACCTCGGCAAGTACCAGCACCTCGACCAGTCCCGGATCCAGGGCAACCGCAACCTCGGGTTCGACTTCGACAAGCTCGACCCGGCCGGGAGCGCGGCGCTCACCCAGGCCGTGACCGACGTCCGCCGCACCGGCGAGGGCACGTACGCCGGCACCGTCGACGTCTCGAAGGCGACCGAGTCGGACTCCTTCGACGCCGCGCTGGTCACCGCGCTCGGGGAGCAGGCCCGGTCGCTGCCCTTCACCGCCCGCCTCGACCCGCAGGGGCGGCTCAGCGAACTGACCATCCAGGTCCCGGCCACCGGGCAGACCCCGGCCCAGGACGTGAAGGTCACGTACGCGGACTACGGCAACGCCACGGCGGCGCAGCAGCCGCCGGCGGACCAGGTCGTGGAGGCCCCGGCCGAGCTGTACAACCTGTTCAAGTGACCTGACCACCGGCGGCCGGACCCGACACGCCACGGTGCCGGGCCCGGCCGCCGGTCGGTTCCGGTCGCTGACCGGGGTCAGGAGTCGGCGGCCTGCCTGGCGGCGTCGAGCCGGCTGCGGGCCCCGTCCAGCCAGCGCTGGCAGATGGCGGCCAGCGCCTCGCCGCGTTCCCAGAGGGCCAACGACTCCTCCAGGGACGTGCCGCCGGCCTCCAGCCGCTCGACCACCGAGGCCAGTTCGGCCCGCGCCTGCTCGTAGCTGAGCCGCTCGTCCGGCCCGGCCTTCTTCTCGTCAGTCATCGGTCCCATCTCAGCACACCGGCGCCCCGGCCCCGACGCCGTGCCGCCCCGGTGGCAACCCCGACGGTCCGTGCCGCCGCCGGTGGCAACCCCGATGATCCGTGCCGCCGCCGGTGGCGGCCCCGACGATCCGGTGGCCCGCCGGGGCGGCGGCGGGTCAGGGCGGCGGCGGGCCGGGGCGGCGGCGGTCCGGTCGACCGGGAGCGGGGACTCACCCCTCGACCGTCACGGCCAGGTCGCCCTCCGCGAGGCGTACCCGCAGGTGGTCGCCCGGGTCCACGTCGCCCGCCGCGCGCACCACCTGGCCGTCGCCGCGCTGGACGATGGCGTACCCCCGGTCGAGGGTGGCGGCGGGGGAGAGGGCGCGCAGCCGGGCGAGGGTGTGCCGCAGGTCGTTGCCGGCGGCGGCCAGCCGGTGGTCCAGGCAGCGCCCGGCGCGCTGGCGCAGCGCGGCCACCTCGGTCGTCCGCTGGTCCACCATCACCTGCGGGCGGGCCAGCACCGGGCGGGAGCGGAGCAGGTCCAGCCGGTGCCGTTCCCGGTCGACCAGGTTGCGGACCGCGCGTTCCAGCCGGGACCGGGCCTGGCCGATGAGGCGTACCTCCTCGGTCAGGTCGGGGACGACCCGCTTCGCCGCGTCGGTCGGGGTGGAGGCGCGGACGTCGGCGACGTAGTCGACCAGGGGCGTGTCGGTCTCGTGGCCGATCGCGCTGACCACCGGGGTACGGCAGGCGAAGACCGCCCGGCAGAGCGCCTCGTCGGAGAAGGGGAGCAGGTCCTCGATGCTGCCGCCGCCCCGCGCCAGGACGATCACCTCGACGCCCGGGTCGGCGTCGAGGACCTTCAGCGCGTCGACGATCTGGGCGACCGCGCCGGCGCCCTGCACCGCCACGTTGACCGTCCGGAACTCCACCGCCGGCCAGCGGCGGCGGGCGTTGGTCAGCACGTCCCGCTCGGCGGCGGAGGCGCGCCCGGTGATCAGGCCGATCCGGCCGGGCAGGAACGGCAGCCGGCGCTTGCGCGCCCGGTCGAACAGCCCCTCGGCGGCGAGCAGCTTCTTGAGCTTCTCCAGTCGGGCCAGCAGCTCACCGAGGCCCACCTGCCGGATCTCGTCGGCGCGCAGGCTGAGCGTGCCCCGGGCGGCGTAGAACTCCGGCTTGGCGTGCACCACCACCCGGGCGCCCTCGCGCAGCTCGGGCGCCCCGGCGTCGAGGACGTCCCGGTTGGTGGTGACGGTCAGGCTCAGGTCGGCCGCCGGGTCACGCAGGGTGAGGAAGACGGTGCTGGCTCCCGGCCGGCGGCTGATCTGCGCCACCTGCCCGTCCACCCAGACCCACCCGAGCCGCGCGATCCACGCGCCCACCTTCTGGCTGACCACCCGTACCGGCCACGGCTCCTCGGCGCTGCTCGCCCCCACTCCCGCACTCACCCGCCCACCCTACGGCCCGCCCCGGTGATCATGGGGTTAGCGTGGGCCGTCCGCGTCGGGGCTGCCGTCAACTCCATGATCACCGGAGGGTGGCGGTCGGGTGGCGGGTGGTGGGGTGGCACGTACGATGGGCGGGTGACCGAGGCTCAGGCGACCCCCCAGACCGGCAAGCGCGTGCTCCTGGCCAAGCCCCGTGGCTACTGCGCGGGCGTCGACCGTGCGGTGCAGACCGTGGAGGAGGCGCTGAAGCTCTACGGCGCCCCGATCTACGTGCGCAAGCAGATCGTGCACAACAAGCACGTGGTCCAGACGCTGGAGGCGCAGGGCGCGATCTTCGTGGAGGAGAACGAGGAGGTGCCCGAGGGCGCCACGGTGATCTTCTCCGCGCACGGGGTGGCCCCGGAGGTCTACGAGCAGGCCCGGGTGCGGTCGCTCAAGGCCATCGACGCCACCTGCCCGCTGGTCACCAAGGTGCACCACGAGGCGCGCCGGTTCGCCGCGGAGGACTACGACATCCTGCTCATCGGCCACGAGGGCCACGAGGAGGTCATCGGTACCGCCGGCGAGGCGCCCGCGCACATTCAGCTCGTCGACGGCCCGGAGGACGTGGAGAACGTCACCGTCCGCGACCCGAACAAGGTCGTCTGGCTCTCCCAGACCACCCTCTCGGTCGACGAGACGCTGGAGACCGTCGCCCGGCTCAAGAAGCGGCTGCCGCTGCTCCAGTCGCCGCCCAGCGACGACATCTGCTACGCCACCTCCAACCGCCAGCACGTGGTCAAGGAGATCGCCGCCGAGTGCGACGTGGTGCTGGTCGTCGGGTCGCGGAACTCGTCCAACTCGGTCCGCCTGGTCGAGGTGGCCCTGGACGCGGGGGCCCGCGCCGGGTACCTGGTCGACTTCGCCCACGAGATCGACGACGCCTGGCTGGCCGGTGCGACCACGGTCGGCCTCACCTCCGGCGCGAGCGTGCCGGAGGAGCTGGTGCAGCAGGTGCTGGCCCACCTCGCCGAGCGGGGCTTCACCGACGTCGAGGAGATCACCACCGCCGACGAGCGGCTGACCTTCTCGCTGCCGCAGGAGCTGAAGCGGGACATGAAGGCCGCCGCGGCCGCCGCCCGTGGCTGAGCCCGGTCTCGCCGACGCCCGCGCGCTGACCGCCCCCGGTCCGGTCGCGCTGACCGCCCCCGGTCCGGTCGGGGTGGGTGGGGCCGGCGCGACCGGTGGGAACGGACCGGTGCCCGGTCGCGTCCAAGCGGGTATGAGGACCCTTCGGATCTTCGTCGCCGCACTGGTCGCCGGTGCCCTGCTGAGCGCCTGCGGCGCCCAGGGCGGCGACGTGACCCCCGCCCCCGGCACGACAGGAGAGACCTCGGTGTCCACCGACCCCTCGACCCCGGCCGCCGACCCGACCGACCCGGCCGCGACCCCGCCGGCCCATCGTCCCAGCCGCCCCGCCGCCAGCGCCCCGGCGAAGTCGGGCACCACGACGCTGACCGGCACGGTCACCGCCGGGGTGGAGCCGGGCTGCCTGCTGCTCGACGGGTACCTGCTGCTCGGCGGCGCGAAGGACGTGGTCAAGGCCGGCGCCCGGGTGACCGTCACCGGGAAGGTCGAGGAGGGCATGATGACCACCTGCCAGCAGGGCACCCCCTTCGTGGTGTCCTCCGCCACCCCGGCCTGACCCCCCCCGACCGGCCCGACAGCCCGACGACGAGGGTCCAACGGCGACGGAGCCCGTCCCCGACGTTCGGGGACGGGCTCCGCTGTGTTGCCGGTGCGGTCAGCTCACCGCGCTGGTGAGTTCCGCGTCGGTCAGTTCACCGCGTCGATGGAGACCGCGCCACGGCCGACGACCGCGCCCTCGGTGGTCACCACGGTCAGCTCACCCTGCAACTCCCGGCCGGCGGCCGGGGTGGACAGGGCGGTCACCGTACCGGTGAGGGTGGCGGTGGCGAGCTGCGTCAGCCGCAGCGGGGTGCTCGGGGCGGAGAGGCTGCCGAGCGACGGCGCCGAGAACGAGTCCCGGTAGTCGTACGCGGTGCTGGTGCCCGGCCCGTCGACCGAGTACGCGTCCACCACCACCCGGTAGGTGCCCGGTGCCGGGTTGGTGATGGTCACCGCCTCCTCGGAGTCGCCGTCGGCCTGCTGGCCGACCAGGGTGGTGCCCCGGTAGACGAACAGGTCCAGGTCGGCGCCGGGGTTGGCGGTGTTGCCGATCCGCGCGGTGAAGGTCGTGGCGCCCGCCGGCACCTCGACCGTGTACTCCTGCAGGTCACCGTCGGTGATGGTCGGCCGCTCGGTGTGCGCGCTGACCAGCGGACCGCCCTGACCGGTCACCGAGACCGGGCCGAAGGAGTTGGTCAGCTCCCAGTTCACCGGGGTCGGCTGGCCGGCGGTGACGCTGGGCAGCTCGACCGTGGCCGGGGAGAGCGAGACGCCCTGGACCCGGGCCCGGATGTGGAACGGGTTGTTCAGCGTCGGCGAGGTCCGCCGCGACTCGACCTCGATCTCCCAGATGCCCGGGATCGGGTTCTGGTAGTCCCGCTCCTGCGGCTTGCAGACGTTCGGGTCGGAGAAGTTGGTGAAGCAGACCGTGCTCACCGTGTTCTCCACCGGGACGCCCAGCGGGTTGATCGCGATGAACCGGGTCTGCGACCCGGTGGCGATACCGGAGAGGTTCACCTGGAGCGCGCCGGCGCCCGGCGGCACCGTCACGAAGTACGAGGTGTAGCCGTTCCGGTCGACCGAACCCTCGGCCGAGAAGGAGTGGCTCGGCGAGGTCGGCTCGTGCGGCACGACCACCGTCGCCGGGATCTCGAAGTCCACCACGGAGGTGTTCGGGTCGTCGATCTCCACCAGCACGCTGTGCACCCCGCGCGAGGTCGGCCGGGCGTGGATCGGGATGGTGACCGGGATGTTGCGGGGCAGCGAGACCTGCTGGCGGATCCGGAAGGTCCCCTCGTCGTTGCCGCGCAGCGTGATCTGGTGCGGGATGGTCCCGCTCGGGCCACCGGTCCGGGTGATGGTCACATCGTACGAACGGGACTGGTTGATCCGGTGCCCCCCGTCGGCGGTGGCGCACCGGTTGTACACGCCGGCGCCCCGGTGCGGGTTCGGCACGAAGGCGCCGAGGTCGGCGTCGTACCGGGTGAGGCTGCCGGAGAGCGGGGTGCAGACCGGCGCCTCGGAGAGGTACGTCCGAGCCTCCACGCCGTCGGCGAGCAGGTCCCAGGCGCCCGGCACGTCGACCATGCCGTACCCCTGCGCGTACGTCGGGACGTCCGCGATCGGCTTGGCGGAGGTGTAGAGCGCCCGGCGCAGCGCGGCCGGGGTGACGCCCCGGTCGGTCGCCTTGGCCGCCGACAGCAGCAGCGCGGCGGCACCGGCGGCCTGCGGGGAGGCCATCGAGGTGCCGTTGAGCATCTGGTAGCCCGGCGGCAGCGGGTAGCCGGCCTCCGGCACCGGGTTGCCCGCCTGCCACAGCGGCGCGGTCGAGATCGCCGAGCCGGGGGCGGCGATGTTCGGCTTGAACCCGCCGTCCTCACGAGGTCCGCGCGAGGAGAAGTTGAACAGCGCGTTCTCCTTGCTCACCACCGAGCCGTAGTTGGCCAGCCAGGTGTCCTTGCTGACGCTCGCCGCGACGCTGACCGCGTTGGTGGCCACCGACGGGTCGCCGATGGTGTTCAGCCCCGGGCCGGAGTTGCCGGCGGAGAGGAACATCTGCACGCCGTAGATGTCGATCAGGTCGTTGTAGAGCTGGGCGCGGGCGTTGGCGCCGTCGTTCAGCGTGGGCAGACCGCCGATCGACATGTTGAGCACGTCGACCTTGCGGTTGACCACCAGGTCGACCATGCCGGTGGTGAGCGCGGCGGCGGTGCAGCCACCGCTCCACGAGCAGGCCCGGGAGGAGACCAGCTTCGCCCCGGGGGCCGCGCCGTCGAACGCGCTGTTGCCCAGCATGTCGTTGGCGGCGGTGATGCCGGCGACGTGGCTGCCGTGGGCGCTGGAGACGATGCCGATGCTGACGTAGTCGACCAGGCCGGGGCCGCCGACCGGGGCGGTGTCCACGTTCTTGCGGTACTCGACCACGAACGGGGTCTGCTCGCGGACCGGGGTGCCCGGGTTGTCGGTGCCGAAGTGGCCGACCTGGAACTGCTCCTTGTACGGACGGATCTTCTCGGTCTCGGCGAAGACCCGGTCCTGGTTGGCGTCCACCCAGATGTCGTTGGTGGCCGGGTTGAACAGGACCCCGAACTGGTCGGTGGTGTCACCGTCGCGGTTGACGTCGCCCCGGTGGTCGGTGGCCGCGGTGATCGACTCACTGAACAGGTTGAACCGGTACGTGCCGGCCGGCGCCGTCCAGGTGGCCCCGGCGACGGTGAAGCTCGGCCCGGTGACCTGGGTGATCATCGGCCGCCAGCTCGCGTCCTCCAGCGGGTCGGTGGCGGTGACCCAGTCGACGATCTTGCGCTCGCCGGTGGTGGTCTGCTGGAGGGCCGGGTGGTCCAGGTCCACCCCGGAGTCCATGATGCCGATGGTCACGCCCCGGCCGTCCCACTGCGGGTTGGCGGCCTTGAAGGCCTCCGCGCCCGTCTCGTTGGTGGGCATGTACGGGTTGACCCCCGCGGTGTCCGCGCCGGGACCGGCGAGGGTGCCGCCCTGCGCGGCGGCGGTGCTGCCGTCCGGCGCCCGCTCCGGGGCCGGGTCGGGCAGCTTGATCTCCTCGTCGAGGTCGACGGCGGCGACACCCGGCAGGGTGGCCGCCTTGAGGACCTGCGCGGTCGGCACCTTGGCCAGGACGTACCCGACCCGGTCGTACTGCTGGCTGACCGAGCCGCCCAGCTTGCGCACACCGTCGGCGACCCGCTTCGCGGCGCCCTTCTCGGCGGCCACGATCAGCGTGACGGTCGGTGCCTTCGTCGCCTCGGCCTTGGCCAGGAGCTTGGCATCGTGCGCGCCGAGGGTCTCGGCGGCGGTGGCCGGTGACCCTTCGGTGGTGCGGGGTGCGGCGCTCGCGGTGGCGGCGCCACCCACCACGGACATGGCTCCGGCAGCCATGACCGACGCGATGAAGGCGGCGGAGGTCCGCCGACTCCGACTGCGGGGTTTGCTCACGTTCGGTATCCCCCAGGATGGTGAGGGCCCCGGGAAGTCCCGGGGCACGTGTGAGCGGAATCCTTCGTGGTCGCAGCCGTCGATGTCCACCACCCGGTCGTACGTTGTGATCAGGTCGTGACTTTCAGCGTCGCGTCGGGTGGCGGGGCCGCTGATGAGAGTCGGACAGCCGACTCAGCCATTGACCGCAGTGGACGGTTCCGGCCCGGAGCGCTCGGCCAGCTCGGGAGCCTGCGGCTGGCGCGGCGCCACCTCGACCTGGGCCGGCGTGGCCAGCTCCTGATCGGAAACGCCCAGCTCGGCGAGCTTGCGGGCGCTGACCAGCACCCGCGCCTCCAGGCTGCCCACCGCCCGGTTGTACGCGGTCACCGCCCCGCCGAGCGAGGAACCCAGCTTGCTGACGTGATCACCCAGGGTGGACAGTCGCCCGTACAGCTCACGGGCCAGCGAGTGCACCGCCACCGCGTTGCGGGCCAGCGCCTCCTGCCGCCACGAGTACGCCACCGTCCGCAGCAGCGCGACCAGCGTCGCCGGGGTGGCCAGCACCACGTTGCGGGCGAAGGCGTGCTCCAGCAGCGTCGGGTCGCGCTGCAACGCCACGTCGAGGAACGGGTCGGCCGGCACGAAGAGCACCACGAACTCCGGGGCGCTGTCGAACGCCGCCCAGTACGACTTGGCGGCCAGCGCGTCCACATGGGCCCGCAGGTGCCGCGCGTGCGCGTCCAGGTGGGTGTCCCGGCCCCGCTCGTCGCGCGCCTCCATCGCGGTCAGGTACGCGTCGAAGGGCGCCTTCGCGTCCACCACTACACTCCGCCCGCCGTGCAGCCGGACCACCAGGTCGGGACGGACCGTCCGGTGCTCGACGGCGGCGGTCACCTGCTCGTCGAAGTCGCAGTGCTCCAGCAGGCCGGCCGCCTCGACGATCCGGCGCAACTGGTGCTCGCCCCACCGGCCCCGGACCTGCGGCGCGCGCAGCGCCGCCACCAGTTGCTTGGTCTCGGTGCGCAGCTCGCCGGAGACCGCCCCCATCGACCGGACCTGCTCCCGCAGCTCCGCGTACGCGTCCACCCGGTCCCGTTCCAGCTCGGCCACCCGGGACTCGTACCGGCGCAGGGTGTCGTGCAGCGGGGCGACCGCACGGGCCACCGCCTCCTGGGACTGGGCGGTCGCCTCGTAGCTCAGCGCCCGCATCGACTGCTCCAGCCGGCCCTCGCCGGCCCGGGTGGCCGCCAGGGTCGCCTCCAGCCGGGCCAGCTCCGCCGCCCCCCGGCTCCGGGCCGCGTACCACCCCACCGCGCCACCCGCGCCGAGGCAGACGACCACCACGGCCAGCGTCGAGAAGTCCATCCCCGAAGCTTGCCAAACCACCCCGCCCTCCGCTGTGCAAGGAAGGGCCCCCTGTTAACGCTTCCGGTAGAGCAGGGGCCCCTTCTTAACACCCGCCGGGGCGGGCGGCGGGCGGGTGGTGGCGGTGCGGGCGGGCGCAACAGGCGGCTGGCGGTGGGCGAGGTTGATCACCGGCGACCGGCGGCACAGGTGGTTGTGGCCGGGCCCGGGTACCGTCGAAGTATGGAATTTCTGCTGGTGGTCGTGCTGGTGGCCCTCCTCGGGGGCGCGTTCGTGTGGTGGCGGCGGGAGCAGGCCGCGCGGCAGGCCCGCGAACTGGCCGACGTCCGCGCCGACGCCCAGCGGTGGTACGAACGGCTGGGCGGCCAGGTGATGAACCTGCACGGCGACGAGCCGGCGGTCCGTCAGGCCCTGGTCGACGCCGGTGAGCGGTACAACGCGGCCGGCAGCCAGTTGGAGCAGGCCCGCACGGCCCAGCAGTTCCGGCTGGCCCGGGAGACCGCCCTGGAGGGGCTGGCGTACGTCCGGGCGGCCCGCACGGCGCTTGGCATCGACCCGGGGCCCGAGCTGCCGCAGTTGGCCGCCGCGCAGGGCGCGGGGGCGCTCACCAAGGAGCGCGAGGTCAACGTCCAGGGGCAGACCTTCAAGGCGGGCCCGCAGCCCGGCCGGGACACCCCGTACTACTACCCGGGTGGGCGGATGCAGGGCCGGCCGGTCCCGGCCGGGTGGTACTCGACCCCGTGGTGGAAGACGGCCCTCGGGGCCGGTGCCGGTGTGCTCGGCGGCATGTTGATCGCGGACGCCCTCTTCTCGCCGAGCTTCGGCGACCCGGGTTACGCCGCCGGGTACCAGGACGGCCTCGGCGAGGCCGGCGACATGGGGGACATGGGTGACGCCGGCGGCGACATGGGTGGTGACTTCGGCGGCGGTGACTTCGGCGGGGGCGACTTCGGTGGCTTCGGTGGCGGCGACTTCGGTGGGGACTTCGGCGGGGACTTCTGAGCCGTCCCGGCCCGCGCCGGCCAGACCGCCAGCCGGCCAGCCGGCCAGCCGGTCAGCCGGTCGGACGGTCAGACGGTCAGCACGACCTTCCCCGCGAGGTGCCCCCGCGTGAAGTACCGGAGGGCCTCCGGTGCCTCCGCGAGGGGGTAGCTGCGGTCGACGGCCGGGGTGAGCGCGCCGGACTCGATCAGGTCCCGCAGTTCGTCGAGATCCTCGGCGCGTTCCACCGCGCTCACGGTGCGCAGCCGCTGGCCGACGACCAGCGACAGCAGCGGCGCGCGGAACATCTGCCGGCCGTAGCCGCCGAGTAGCCGACCCCTGGTGTACCCGCCGCCGACCAGCGCCAGCGTGCCACGGGGCGTGAGCGCGCGCCGCAGCAGCGACAGCGGGCGGTCACCGCCGGTGTCGATGACGACGTCGTACACCGCGCCGTCGCGGTCGATCTCCGCCCGGGTGTAGTCGAGGACGTCGTCGGCGCCGAGGGAACGGACGAACCCGGTCTTCGCCGGGGCGCAGACCCCGGTCACCGTCGCGCCGTACGCCTTGGCGATCTGTACGGCCTGGGAGCCGACGCCACCCGCCGCGCCGATCACCAGCACCCTCTGCCCCGGGCGGACGGCACCGCTGTCGCGGACCGCGCGCAGGGCCGCCATGCCGGAGACCGGCACCGCGGCGGCCTGCTCGAACGACAGGTTGGCCGGCTTGCGGGCGAGCCGGTCCGGTGTGGTGGCGGCGAACTCGGCGTACGAACCGCCCGGAGAGGTGCCGTACACCTCGTCGCCCGGCTGGAACCGGGTCACCCGGGCGCCGACCTCGGCCACCACCCCGGCGAGGTCCCGGCCGCGTACCGCCACCCGGGGGCGGCGCAGCCCGCTCGCGAGACGGACCAGGTAGGGGCGGCCGACCATGAAGATCCACACCCCGGGGTCGACCCCGGCCGCGCGGACCCGGACGAGCACCTCCTCGTCGCCGATGGTCGGCCGGTCGACGTCGCGCAGGTGGAGCACGTCTGCCGGGCCGTAGGTGTCCTGGACGATGGCCTTCACGGGGTCGCCTCCTGCGGGGCTGCGGGGGCGCGAACACGTCGTCGCGTCTTCTCGTGCGCCGTGCCCGGCTCCTGACGCGCCATGCTCAGGGTGGGCCCGTCCAGACATGGTGCAACGTGAATGGTTCGACGCGAAGTCAGGTTCTTGACTCCGTACGGACGTCCCGGCACGCCGAAGCCCCCTGCTGCACCGGCGGCAGCAGGGGGCTTCGGTCCGTACCCGGTGGCTCAGCCGGTGTTGCGCATCCCGGCCGCGATGCCGTTGACGGTGGTGAGCAGGGCCCGCTCCAGGGCCGTACCGTCGCTCGGGGCCCGTCGGCCGCCCGGCGCGGTGACCACGGCCCGCCCGGCGGCGCCGGAGTCGCGGTACTGCCGCAGCAGCGCCACCTGGAGGTGGTGCAGCGGCTCCAGGTAGGTGTCCCGGACGGCGAGGGTGCGCTGGAGCACCGGGGAGCCGTCCAGCAGGTCCGGGGAGCTGGTCACCGCCAGCACCTCCTGCCGGGTCAGCTCGTACTCCTCCTCGATCTTGGCGAAGATCGGGTGCAGCTTCTTCGGCACCAGCGTCTCGACGTACCGGCGGGCGATGGTCAGGTCGGTCTTGGTCAGCATCATCTCGACGTTCGACAGGAACGTCCGGAAGAAGTGCCAGTTGCGGTGCATCTCGGCGAGGACGTCCGACAGGCCGGCCTCCCGGGCGGCGGCCAGGCCGGTGCCGACCCCGAACCAGCCGGGGACGATCTGCCGGGTCTGGGTCCAGCCGAACACCCACGGGATGGCCCGCAGCCCGGCCAGGCCGGCCCCGGTGTTCGGCCGCTTCGCCGGCCGGGAGCCGATGTTCAGCGCGCCGAGCAGCTCCGTCGGGGTGGACGCCCAGAAGTACGCCGGCAGGTCCGGGTCCTCCACCAGCGACCGGTACCGGCGGTACGCGGACTCGGAGACCACGTCCATCGCCGCGTCCCAGCGCTCCAGCATCTCGGCCGGCTGCCGGGGCGCGGTGTGCAGCAGGGTCGCCTGGAGCACCGCCGCGACGGTCAGCTCCAGGTTCTCCCGGGCCAGCGCCGGCAGGGTGTACTTGTCGGAGATGACCTCGCCCTGCTCGGTGACCTTGATCGCGCCGTCCAGGGTGCCGTACGGCTGGGCCAGGATCGCCTCGTGGGTCGGCCCGCCACCGCGCCCGACGGTGCCGCCCCGGCCGTGGAAGAGCCGCAGGTGCACGCCGTGCCGGGCGGCCACGTCCCGCAGCGCCCGCTGGGCCCGGTGGATGGACCACTGGCTGGTGGTGATGCCGGCCTCCTTGTTGGAGTCGGAGTAGCCCAGCATCACCTCCTGCACGTCGCCCCGGGCCGCCACCAGCGCCCGGTACGCGGGCAGGGAGAGCAGCTCGTCGAGGAGTTCGCCACCGGCGTTCAGCTCGGCCGGGGTCTCCAGCAGCGGCACGAACCCGATCCGGGCCCGCCCGCTGTGCACGTCCACCAGGCCGGCCTCGCGGGCCAGCACCACCGCGGCGAGCACGTCGTCGACGCCGAGCGTCATCGAGATGATGTACGACTCGATGACCTCGGTGCCGAACCGGTCCTGTGCCTCCCGGATGGTGCCGAAGACGTCGAAGGTCTTGCGGGCGCCCTCGGTCAGCGGGGTGTCCAGGGCGGAGAGCGGACGCCGGCCGGCCAGCTCGTCGGCGAGGAGCTTGGTCCGCTCCAGCCGGGTCAGCGCGGGGTAGTCGGAGACCTCGCCGACGGCCGCGTAGAGCTGCGCCAGCACCGCGTGGTGGGCCTCGGCGTGCTCGCGGACGTCCAGGGTCGCCAGGTGCAGCCCGAACGCGGAGACGGTCCGGATGGTCGAGGCGAGCCGGCCGACGGCGGTGAGCTGACCGGCGTTGCGGGCCAGCGAGGCGCGCAGCAGCTCCAGGTCGGCGATCAGCTCGGCGCTGCCCCGGTAGTCCCGGCCGGGCACGTGCGGGGTGGCCTGGCGCAGCCGCGCCCGGGTGTTGGCGAGCTTCGCCTTCACGCACCGGGCCTTGAGCCGGTACGGCTCCTCGGCGTTGACCCGGCGGAACCGGGGCGCCACCTCGGGCAGCGCGTCCAGGTCGGCGGCGAGGCTGGCGGAGAGGTCCAGCGACACCCCGCGCAGCCGGCGGGAGACGGAGACCTCGTTGATCAGCTCCTCCATGGCCGCCTCGGTGGCGGCGATGCCGTGCTCGTGCTGGATGGTCAGCACCTCGCGGGTGACCAGCGGGGTGACGAACGGGTTGCCGTCCCGGTCGCCGCCGATCCAGGTGCCGAAGGTCAGCGGGCGGGCCGTCGGGGAGGTCTCCACCCCGAGGGTGCGCAGCGTGTCGGCCAGGTCGTCGAGGACCTGCGGGGCGGCCTCGGCGTACAGGTCACGCAGGTAGTAGATGGCGTTGCGGGCCTCGTCGGTCGGGTCCGGCCGGTCCAGCCGCAGCTCGTCGGTCTGCCACATCAGGTCCAGCAGCTCGGCGAGGCGGCGGTTGGCCGGGCCCTCGTCGCTGGCGCCGTAGAGGATCGCGTTGGTGGTCTCGGCGTCCAGCTCGTCGGCGACCGCGCGCAGCTTGGACAGGATCGACCGGCGGGCCGCCTCGGTGGGGTGGGCGGTGAAGACCGGCCGGACCGCGAGCCGGCGGGCCGCCGCCGCGATCTCCTCGGCCGGCACCCCGCGCTCGGCGATCATCTTGGCCGCCTGGTCCAGCCACCCGCCGTGGACGGCCCGGCGGCGTTGCAGGTCCCGGGCCCGGTGCACCTGCTCGGTGATGTTGGCCAGGTGGAAGTAGGTGGAGAAGGCGCGGGCCAGCTTGGTGCCGGTGGTGACGTCGAGCCCGCCGAGGCGCTGGGCGGCGGCCGGGGCGTCGCTGCGGACCTGGGCGCGGATCTCCTCGACCAGGTCGAGCAGCGGGCGGCCCTCCTGCCGGGCGAGGGTCTGCCCGAGCAGGGTGCCGAGTCGCCGGATGTCCGCCCGCAGGGCGGCGTCGGGCCCGTCGTGGTCGTGCTGGTCGGTCACGGTGCGCTCCTCCCGGGAGTACGAAGGACAGCGCTGTCCGACTCCCCCTGATCGTATCCGCGCGACCCCTGCGGACAGGAGGGGCCCTGTCTTTTCGTCTCTGCCCGGAGCGGCTTCCCGGCCCGCCGCCGGGACCGGTGTCGACGTCGTGACGAGGCGTGTTCACGCAGGTGGGAAGGGGTGCGCCGGAGGGGTGGGGTGGGGTCGGGCGGCCCCGTGGCGGGCGCACGTGATCAAACACACCCCGTGCCGTCGCCCTGGTGACCTTCCGGCCGCACGGTCACCTGGTCGGGGGCGCACAGCACCGCGCGGCGGCACGGGAGGAGTCCCGTACCGCCGCGCGGCCGTCGGTCAGAGCGCGCGGACCCGGATGTCCCGGAAGTCCATCACGTCACTGTTGCCGTGGTTCTGCAACCCGACGAACCCGCTGGTGAACTGACGCAGGTCGGTCGGGGGGTCCCCGGCCCGGGAGGACTGCTTGCCCGGGACGTTGTCGAACACGTTGAGGGTGACCCCGTTGCGGATGATCGTGTACTGCTGCCCGACCACCCGGATCTCGTAGTCGTTCCACTGGCCCTTGGGGGTGGCTCCCGCCCGGTCCAGGGTCAGCGGCTGGAAGTTGTAGACCGAGCCGGTCTTCTGGGTCTCACCGGTCGCTCCGTCGTAGAGCTGGATCTCGTGGCCGCACATGATCGCCACCCAGGCCTGCGAGGTGCGGGCCGAGCCCAGGGTGGAGCAACTGCCCTCGGGCCGGTCCTCCAGCGGCGTCCGGGGGTCCGGGAACCGGACGAAGACGCCGCTGTTGGCCCGGGTCGTGCCCGGCGAGGAGTCCCGGAACTTGAGCTTGATCGAGTAGTCGGCCAGCTCCTGACCGGCGTACCAGAGCATGCCCATGCCGCCGATGCTGCGGATGGTGCCGTCGGGGTTCAGCGCGAACGACCCACCGGGGGCCTGCCGCCAGTCCGCCAACGAGTACGCCGTGCCGTCGAAGATGGGCTGGTAACCGGGGACCCGGCCGATCGGGGAGGCGACCCCGGCGGCCCGCAGCGCGGTCACCTCCTCGTTGTTGATCACGCGGGTCTTGAGCAGGTGGTCCAGCGTCTCGTCCAGGTGGGCCAGGAAGGACCCCTGGTTCGGCCAGCTGCGCTCGTCGTCGATCAGGTCGTTGATCGTGCAGCCGCCGTTGGCCTGCCGGTTGGGCAGCCCGGTGTCGGTGTCGAGCAGCCAGACCGTGCTCCGGGTGTCCGGGGCGACACAGCCGGTGCTGACCTCGATGGTGCTGGTGGCGGTCGTGCCGTCGGCGTACTTCACCTTCACCGTCGCCTGGTACGTGCCGTGGGTGCGGTACGTGTGGGTCGGGTGCGGCTGGGTCGAGCCCTTGGTGCCGTCACCGAAGTCCCACTCCCAGGCGATGCCGCCGACCTTCGCACTGGAGAAGGAGACCGTCCGGTAGTTGCTGCTGGCGGTCACCTGCGCGGAGGCGTGACTCGGACCCGGGGTGGGCTCGCCGCCGGTGTAGACGATCCGGATCAGCTTCTGGTTGCCGTGCAGGCTGAAGAAGCCGCCCGCGTAGTCGAGCATGTAGAGCGCGCCGTCCGGGCCGAACTTCGCGTCCATCCAGGACTGGAGCTGGGTGCCCCCGCTGCCGCCCGGGATGATCGCCCGCAGGTCCTCGGCGAAGGCCGGGGCACCCTGGTCGGGCACGTTGGCCGGGTCGACCGTGACCGCCACCCGGTTGTTCGAGTTCGACTGGTCACCGATGAACCACTTGTTGTCCCAGTGCGCCGGCCAGGCGACCCCGCTGTTGGTGTCGACCTTCGACCGGTGGTACGTCGGGCCGTCCATCACGGCCTGCCCGCCACCGCGCAGCCACGGCCGGGTGAAGGTCTCCTCACCGAGCACGTACGAGGGGAGCCCGCTGCCGTCGGTCCGGGTCGGGTAGACCGGGCCGCCGCCCTGCGGGGAGTACCAGATCATGCTGGGGCGGGACGGCGGAATGTCCACCAGACCGGTGTTGCGCGGCGAGGTGTTCTTGAGGTTGTCGCAGTCGTACCAGCCGGTCAGCACGTTGGCGTCGGTGTTGCTGCGGTCCCGGTAGGGCTGGTTGTTGCCCATGCAGTACGGCCAGCCCTGGTTACCGGCGGAGGTGATGATGGTGGCGTGCTCGTACTTCGCCGGGCCCAGCTCCGGGCTCGGCGCGGCGGCGTCCGGGCCGACCCAGGCCGCGGTCAGCCAGTTGTTGACCGGGTCCCAGTTCAGCCGGGAGATGTTCCGGACCCCCATCACGTAGATCTCGGGGAGGGTCTTGCCGCCGCCCTCCTCCTGCCCGGTGAAGAGGTTCCCCTCCGGGATCGTGTAGGTGCCGTCGTCCTCCGGGTGGATCCGCAGGATCTTGCCGTTGTAGCTGTTGGTGTTGCCGGAGGTACGGCGGGCGTCCTGGAAGGAGATGCCCGCGTACTCCTGGGTCCAGTTGTTGCCGGAGTAGCCGTTGGAGCCGCCGGAGGAGTTGGCGTCCCCGCTGCCGATGTAGAGGTTGCCCTCGTTGTCGAAGGCCATCCCGCCACCGGCGTGGCAGCAGCTGTGGATCTGGGTCTCCCAGCTCAGCAGGTCCTTGCGGGTGCCCTGGTCGATGCTGTCGGCCTGCTTGTCGTAGGTGAACCGGGACACGGTCCGCTTGCCGACCCGCCGCTCCCGGTCGATGGACTCGTGCGGCATCCAGAACGCGTAGACCCAGCCGTTCTCGGCGAACTTCGGGTCGAGGGTGATGCCGATCAGGCCCTCCTCGTTCTTCACCAGTTCGCTGCCGCTGCCCCGGTTCCCCATCACCGGCAGGGTGGTGAGGAGCTTGACCTGCTTGGTCTCCGGGTCCCACCGGTGGATCGTGCCGCAGCCGAGGCCCACGTTGGGGTTGTTCCAGTCGGCGATCGGGCCGGATGGGCAGGCCGCCTTGCCGATGTAGAAGACCGAACCGTCACCGGCGATGGTCAGCCCGTGCGGCTCACCGATCTGGTCGAGCTGCCCGGAGGCGTTGGCGGTGGTGAGCCGCTCCACCCGGTAGTTGGACGCGATGGTCGCCTGGCAGTCGCCCCGGACCGTGCCGGCGGTCCACTGGAGCGCGCCGAGCAGGTGGTTGCGGAACTGGGTGTCCTTGGTCCAGCTGTCCTCGGTGCGGCCCATCCCGGTGTAGAAGGACCGGCCGCCGTCGTAGTCCCGGCACCAGGAGATCGGGTGGAAGGGGCCGTTGCCGGCGAGCCCGGCGTCGTAGCTGGTCTCGTCGACCTGGGCGATGGTGTGCACCCGGCCGACCGGGCTCGGGTCCCAGTTGATCCACTGGTCGGAGCGGGTCCAGGTCAGCGGCAGGCCCTCGGTGGCCGGGTGCTGCCGGTCGGTCACCTGGACCACGGCCTCCTGCACCTTCGTCTCCGGCGCCGGGGGAGCGTCGTTGCCGATCAGCCACAGCTCGGAGAGCTGGATCATCGTGTCGCCGCTGTTGGCGGTGACGTTCAGCCGGTAGTGCAGGTACGCCGTGCTGTTGTCGAACGAGTACTGCTTGGTCTGGAAACGCTGGGGGAAGCTCTCCCCGGTGCGCCGGTCCAGGTCGGTCCAGGTCTGCCCGTCGTTGGAGCCCTGCAGGGTCCAGTCCCTTGGGTCCCGGCTCGGCGAGTCGTTGGCCGAGGAGAGGGCGTACCGGTTGACCACCGTCGGCTCGGCCAGCTTGCCGGCCAGCCAGCCGGTGGTGGTCCGGACCAGCCACTTGGTGCTGGTGGTGCCGTCGAAGGCGTGCGTGGCGGTCTCGTTCGGCGGGTTGTTGCCGTTGGCGGTCGCCTCCACCACCTTCTCGGCGGCCGGCAGGCTGGGCGCCGGCCGGGTGCCGATCAGGCCGGTGAACCACTCCGAGCCGGGCTGGGCGTAGGCCGCGTCGTGGACGCCGACGAAGCCGCCGCCGCCCTTGATGTACGCCTGGAACGCCGCCTCCTGGCTGTCGTCGAGCGTCACGCCGTCGGCGGAGAGGAAGACGACGCTGCGGTACTTGGCCAGGTTGTCGGCGGTGAAGACGCCCGGGTCGTCGGAGGAGTGGACGTAGAAGCCGTTGTCGCTACCGAGCTTCTTGATGATGTTGGTGGCCCGGTTCACCGGGTCGTCCTGGTCGGCGGCGGGGCCGTGGAAGACCAGGACGTTGACCACGCGGGCGCCCCAGGTGGGGGGTGCCGCGCTGGCCGGCTCGGCCGTGGTCGGGTTCACGGCGAGCAGGCCGGCGGTCAGGACGGCGGCGGAGGTCACGGCGAGCGCGCGCCGGGACGACGAGGTCAGTCGGGCTAGTCGGAAATGGCGTTTTTGGGCCATTTCAGCTCCTTCTGTGGACGGGTGGGGGTGGTGGCAGGTCAGGAACCGGCGGGCTGGTGCGCGGTGTGGTCGGCCGCCCCGGCGACGGTGTTTCCGGCCGGTGCGTTCGCGGCACCCGCAGGGGCGCCCGACCCGGCGGCCGGCCCGTGCACGTGCGCGGGGCCGTGCCCGTTGTGCGGCGGCATCTGCCCGTTCTCGTCGAGGATGTGCAGGCTCGTCGCCATGCCCAGGTCGGAGTGGAACTGCATGTGGCAGTGCAGCATCCAGTGTCCCGGGCCGACCGCGTCGCCGGCGACGACCGTGAAGCCGAAGGAGTCACCGGGCCCGAGGGTCTTGTTGTCGATCACCGGGATCGAGTCGACAAGCGCCTTGTTGTCACCCACCACCAGGCCGGTGCGGGTGTCCGCCCAGGCGTGTCCGTGCAGGTGGAAGGTGTGCATGTCGTTGCCGATGCCGACCACGATGAACTCGACCTTCTCGCCGACCTTGGCGACCAGGCAGGTCGGGCCGGGGACCGGGTTCACCGGGTCGCAGGTGTCGACCTCCGCGCCGCGCCGCAGGTTGATGCTTTGCCGGTCGCCGAAGAAGCTGACGTAGGTGCGGTCCGGCCGGGGATCGCCCTGTCGGCGTACCACGAGCCCGCCGAAGAGCCCGGCGTTGAGGCCCTGGGTGCCGTGGGTGCCGCCGACCACGTGGTCGTGGTACCACCAGTACCCGGCGGTGCCCGGCGAGCCGGTCTTGCTGTTGCGGGGCTTGGCGAACCAGGTGTACGTGCGGGACTGGCCCGGTGCGACGTACGAGCCGGGGTTGTGCACGGTGCCGTCCGACTTCTGGGTGTACTTGACCCCGTGCACGTGCAGCGACACCCCGAGCGGGTGGTTCGGGTCGGTCCGCAGCGCCGCCAGGGTCGCCTCCGGCACCTGGTTGTGCAGGGTGAGGGCCAGGCACTCACCCTCCATCATCTCCATCGTCGGCCCCGGGTACGACGCGGTCTCGGGGGTCAGCCCGTAGCCGAGCCGGATCTGGTTGGTCGACGGGTCCCGGGGCAGCTCCACCGCGTAGAGCTGGACGGTGCGGTCCGGCGCGACGCAGCCGTCCGGCTTCTCGGCGAAGTACCCGGACTGCACGGCGAGCGCGGTGCCCGCGCTGCCCAGGGTGATCGTCGCCACGGCCACCGCCAGCAGGGTCCGCAGGCCGGCGGTTCTGGGCGGTTTCTTGGGTTCGGGTTGGCTGTCGGGAAGGTCGTCACGTTCCACGGTGGTTCCAATCGTTGCGGTCAGCCGTGGCCGGCGGCCCTGCCGGCCACGGCTGACGGGTGGTGGGAATGGCGGAGGGGGTTACGGGGTCAGGGTCGCCGCCCTGATGTTGCGGAAGCTCACGATGTCGTCGGCCCCGTGCACCTGCAGGCCGATGTAGCCCTGGGCGTTCTGCCGGCCGGCGCCGCCCGGGTCGTCCGAGCGGGGCGGGGTGAAGACCGTTCCGGGGTCGTTGACGAACTCGTTGATCAGCACGCCGTTGCGGAAGATCGAGTAGTGCTGCCCGACCACCCGGATCTCGTAGTCGTTCCAGGTGCCCTTCGGCGTGACGCCGGCCCCGTCGAGGTTGATCTGGTCGAAGCCGTAGACCGAGCCGGTCTTGTACTGGTCACCGTCGGTGCGGTCGAGGATCTGGATCTCGTGGCCGTACTTGATCGCCACCCACTCGGGCCGGGACTCCTGCGGGTGCTGGTGCACGCCGGGGAACCGGACGAAGACGCCGCTGTTGGCCCGGCCGTCGCCGGGGGCGTCGTCGCGCCACTGCAACTTCAGCGAGAAGTCGCCGTAGGTCCGGATCGGGAACCAGAGCATGCCCAGGCCGGCGACCGGCTTGCTGGTGATCGACCCGTCGGCGTTGCGGGTGAAGCCGCCCGCCCCGACGTGCTCCCACTGGTCGAACGACGCGCCCGAACGGCTCAGCAGCGACCGGTAGCCGGTCTGCTCGTCGGACTTGCCGACGTTGGAGGCGCGGGCGGAGTCGATGAGGGCCTGGCGCTCGTCCCGGTTGATCACGCCGAGGTGCATCAGGTGCCCGACGGTCGCCCGGACGTGGGTCATGAACTCGTTGTGGTTGAGCCAGATGCGCTCGCTCTGCATCAGGTTGTTGATCGTGCAGCCGCTACCCACCGGCCGGTTGGGCAGGCCGCTGTTCGTGGTGCCGAACCAGACCGTCGGCCGGGTGTCCAGCACCGGGCAGTCCGGGTTGGAGCTCCCCATGACCACGGTGAAGGTGAGCGACCCGGCCGTCGAGGTGTTGCCGGCGTTGTCGGTGGCCCGGTAGCTGAGGGTGTGCTGGCCCGGCCGGTTCACCGCGAACGGGCTGGTGTAGGTGGTGAAGGGCTGGCTGTCGAGCGAGTACTCGATGGTGGCCACGCCGGACTCGGTGTCCGAGGCGGTGATGGTGACGGTGGCCGCACCGACGTACGCGCCGTCACCGTCCCGCTCGCCACTGAGGCTCGCGTTGACGGTGGGGGCCGTGGTGTCCGGGTCCGGGGGCGCCACCACGGTGAAGTCCACCGTCCGCGTCGCCGAGGTGTTGCCGGCGACGTCGGTGGCCCGGTAGGTGACGGTGTACTCACCCGGCTCGCTGATGGTCAGCGGACCCGTGTAGGCCGAGTACGACTCCCCGTCGAGGGAGTACTCGATGCTCTCCACACCGGACTCGGCGTCGCTGGCGGTCAGGGTGACCGTGGCCGCGCCGACGTACGCCCCGGAGCTGTTCTGCTGGCCGGCGAGGGCGGCGTTCACCGTCGGCGGGGTGGTGTCCTCCTCGTCGTCGCCGGTGACCACCAGCAGGCCGGCCATCAGGCCGTGCCCGGGGATCGCGCAGAAGTAGCGGTACGTGCCGGGGGTGAGGACGACGTCCACCGTCCACCGGCCGCCGTTGGCGTCGAAGGGGTCGGCCAGGATGTTGACGTCGACGTCCTGGTTGTACCTCGGGTCACCGGTCTCGAAGGTCAGCGTGTGCTGCATGCCGCTGGTGTTGCCGGTCGCGGCGCTGTTCTCGAAGACCAGCGTCGCCGGGCCGGCCACCGCCGTGGTGGGCGCGGTCGTGTAGGTGGTGACGTCGTTGCCCGCCGTCCAGGTGAGCACCTGCTCCTGCTGCTGCTGTTTCTCGGTGCTCTCGCGGGCACCCACCGGTACGGCGTTCAGCGCGGAGGTGACCAGCAGGGTGGCGACCAGGGTGAGCGCGGCGAGCGGGCGTCGGAGCCGGCTGGCGGACGGTGTCGGGGGACGGGGCTGGCGGCGTCTGGTGCCGTGCCCGAGCGAGCGGAATGGCATGTCCGGCATACCTTTCATCAAGGTCCTTGTCAGACTTGTCGGGCATGCCAATGGCTGGTTCCACCGGCATGCCGGATGGCGGAAAGGGTGATGGGCGCGCGGCAGCCCGGCCTGACCCACGCTCAGGCGGCCGGGTGGCGACGAGGGCCACGCGGCACCGGAAGGTGGGCCGGCTCGCTGAGGCGAAACCGAACGGTGTGAGGCGAGGGTGGTGGTGTGAGGCGAGGCGGTGGTGTGAGGCGGAACGGTTGGCGGTGGCGGGCGGAGGCCGCGTGCGGCTTACCGCGCCGGAGGGCGGGTTGAGTCGGGTGGTCCGGGGGCATGGCGCGTGCCGTCGCGCCGGATCGAATGCGACTGTCGTGGCTCCGAAGCGGGGTTACCACGCCGTCGGAGCGACCGTGGCCGTAGGCGTGAGGCTCGCCCCGTTGCCACGTCCCGTGAGATAACCGCGCCGCCGGTTACCTCTGTGAAACAACTGTGTGCCGTGACCCTAACGGACTTGCCATCGAGCTGTCCATATCTTTCGACGAGGCGGGCGAGACTTTTATCCGGGAGAACGAAAGTGACGAGTTCCGGCTACTGAGGTCTTGTGGCAGGACTGTCCACTGAGCCCGCTACGGGGGTCGTTACGCCTGCTCAGGAGGACACGACCGCGAAGGCGCGGACCGGGAAGGTGCCCATGCCGGCGACCATCGGCGGGGCGGCTGTGAACCGAAAACCCTCCGGAGGAAGCGCCGCCAGCCCCGTCAGGTGCTCCACGATGGGCACTCCGGCCGCCAGTAGCGTGCTGTGCGCGGGACGGGTGCCGGGCGCGGCCGGCCGCATGTCGTCGATGTTGACCGCGTCGATCCCGACCAGTGCGGCCCCCGCCTCGACCAGCCACCGGGCCCCCTCCCCGGTCAGGTACGGCGCCTCCGGCGCGGAGTACCCCTCGGTGCCGAAGTGGACGTCCCAGCCGGTGTGCAGCAGCACCGCCCGACCGGCCACCTCGTACGGGGCGAGCATCAACCGGTCGACCGCCCGGGTGCCGGCGGGAACCCGCACCACCACCCCGGGCAGGTCGGCGAGCCGCTCCAGCCCGACACCCGACAGGTCCGACCCGTCGGCGTACCGGTGCGCCGGGGTGTCCAGATAGGTGCCGGTGTTGGCGATCATGTCGATCCGTCCGACGTGGAACTCCGTGCCGGGGGCGTACCGACTGCGCGAGTCCTCCCGGGACAGCCAGTCGGTGATCCGGGGCGCCGGCCAGTCCAGCAGGGTGGTCATCCCGTCCCGGACGACGTGACTCAGCTCCACGTACCGTCGGCCCGTCCCGCCGTCGGGGGCGACACCCCGGCCGCCCTTGTGCGCCTCTTGGATGACGGTCGCGTTGGTGATCCGTACCTCGGCCACCATCAGCAGCCCGAGGTGCCGGACGAAGAGCGCGGCCAGCTCGGCGTCGTCGATCCCCGGCCCGGGGATGTCCAGCCGGAAGCCCTCGGTCCGCAACCCGCCCCCGTTGGCGAAGGAGACCTCCGCGTCGAACCGCGCCCGCCACTGCTCGACGACCCCGTGGCCCCGCACCCGCTCCTCAGTCACCGTGGCATCGTCACCCACCACCCCACCCCCGTCCACCCCCGCCCCGCCCACCCGCCCCGTTCCGGCTGGGGCGGCCGGGCGAGGTACTGCATGCGAGCCGCATACCCCCCAGGTATATTTATTCCTGGGGGGTATGCCTCGCCAACGCGGTATCGCTTCTGGCCCCGACACGCCGAATCGCGGCGGTGGCAGGGTCAGGTGATGGGGCAGCGGCCGGCGCTGTAGTGGGCGACGGCGGCCATGATCTCGGCCTCCGGCTTGTCCGCGAAGTTGAGGGTGGCCACCAGGCCGGAGCCGTAGAAGGCGCTGAGCAGGCCGCTGTCCAGCGCGGTGAAGACGCCCAGGTTCTGCACCATCCGGGGATCGTGGGGCTGGACGACCAGCATCTTCTCCAGGCTCCACCGGCGGCGGGAGACCTGCGCGACGGCCTCCCACGGCAGCCAGACCGCCTGGCCCCGGGTCGGCCGGCTGCGGATCCACACCCCGGCCGGACTGAGCGCCAGGATCGGGCCGCCGGAGGCGATCAGCCAGAGCTGGAAGCCCAGCGGCAGGGCGATCAGGAGCAACAGGCAGCCGAGCATGCCGAGCACGGGGAGGACGGGACTGCCGTCACTGCCCTGCGTGATGCCGAGGCCGGCGCAGCAGACGATCGGGGTGAGCAGCGCCAGCATGACGCCGCCCATGACCCCGCCCCGTTTCGCGACACTGGGACGGACCACGAACGGCTGGTCCTCCGGGATCCGCTTGGTCACCGGTGTCGCCGGGGGCGGCGGATAGGCCGACGGCGGCGGTGCCCCGTACCCGGGCTGCGGCTGGCCGGGCTGACCCGGGTACCCGGGCTGCGGTGTGCCGTACTGGGGCGGGTGGCCGGGCTGCTGGTGGCCGTACGGGTGCTGCGGCGGCTGGCCGGGTGACGGGGGGCCGGGCGGGGGGTAGCTCACCGGAGATGCTCCAACTGCTGGTCGGACAGGGGAAGATCAGGGTACGAGGCGCGCGTCACGGCGTGTTCGCACAGATCTCGGCAGCGGAGATACCCTGGCGGAGGTACCCCTGGTCCGTCGCGGACGCGGGGCCTTCGTCGTGTGCCGGGGCGGGTGGGACGCCCCCGGTCACCGGCGCCTGTCCGCACCGAATCTCCTGGAAGAGGCTATGACGACGCTCGCCGGACTGCTCGCCGCCGCCCTCGGTGACCCGGCCCTGGCCCGGGTCCGTGACCTGGCCCGCTCCGGGGCGGCACAGGCCGACGGGCTCGACGTGACCGCACCCGCGGCGCTGCGCCCGTTCGCGGCGGCCGTCGTCGCCGCCGACGCCGCCGGAACCGGTGCGACCAGCGGGGCCGGTGGGACCAGCGGGGCTGGTGGGGCCGGGCGGCCGGTGCTCGCGGTGACCGCGACCAGCCGGGAGGCCGACGACCTGGCCGCCGCGTTGGGCTGCCTGCTCCCGGCCGAGCAGGTGGCGGTCTTCCCGTCCTGGGAGACGCTGCCGCACGAGCGGCTCTCGCCGCGCTCGGACACGGTCGGCCGGCGGCTGGCCGTGCTGCGCCGGCTGGCCCACCCGGACGCCGCCGACGCACGTGGCCGGACCGGCCCGCTGCGGGTGGTGGTGGCACCGGTGCGGTCGCTGCTGCAACCGCAGCTCAAGGGGCTCGGCGACCTGGTGCCGGTGCAGCTCGCCGCCGGGGCGGAGGCCGACCTGGAGGCGGTCGCCCGCCGGTTGACCGACCTGGCGTACGCCCGGGTCGACCTGGTCACCAAGCGGGGCGAGTTCGCGGTACGCGGCGGCATCCTGGACGTCTTCCCGCCGACCGACGAGCACCCGTCCCGGGTCGAGTTCTGGGGCGACGAGGTGGAGGAGATCCGCACCTTCGCCGTCGCCGACCAGCGCACCATCGAGGCGGTACCGGGGCTGTGGGCCCCGCCCTGCCGGGAGTTGCTGCTCACCCCGGCGGTCCGCCAGCGCGCCGCCGACCTGGCGTCTCGGCACCCGGAGCTGGCCGAGATCTGCGACAAGCTGGCCGAGGGCATCCCGGTCGAGGGGATGGAGTCGCTGGCCCCGGCCCTGGTCGGCGCCGACTCGCTGGAGCTGCTGCTGGACACCATGCCGGCCGGTACCCACGTGCTGCTGTGCGACCCCGAGCGGATCCGGACCCGGGCGCACGACCTGGTCCGTACCTCGGACGAGTTCCTCCAGGCGAGCTGGGCCGCCGCCGCCGTCGGCGGCCAGGCCCCGGTGGACCTCGGCGCCGCCGCCTTCAAGACCCTGGCGGAGGTCCGCGCCACCGCCGCGACGCTGCGTCAGCCCTGGTGGACGTTGTCGCCGTTCGGGCTGGTGGACGGGGAGGCCGCCCCGGTCCGGCAGCCCTGGGAGGACGAGCCCGACGTCACCGACGTCACCCCGGACGACGCGATCGCCGTCGCTCTCGCCGCCCAGCCCGCCCCGCTCTACCACGGGGAGGCCCCGCGCCTGGTCGACGACCTGAAGCGCTGGGCCGGCGAGGGCTGGTCGATCGCGCTGGTCTTCGAGGGGCACGGTCCCGCCCAGCGGGCCGTCGAGGTGCTCCGCGACGCCGGCCTCGGCGCCCGCCTGGTCGAGCGGGTGCCGGCCGCCCCCGCCCCCGGCGAGCTGCTGGTCACCTGCGGCTCGCTGCGCCAGGGCTTCGTCGACGAGGCGTCCCGGTTCGCGCTGCTCACCTCCGACGACATCACCGGCGGGCGGGGCACCTCGACCCGGGACATGCGCAAGATGCCCAGCCGGCGGCGCAACACCATCGACCCGCTGGAGCTGCGGGCCGGCGACTTCGTCGTGCACGAGCAGCACGGCATCGGGCGCTACGTCGAGCTGGTGCAGCGCACGGTCAACGGCGCGAGCCGGGAGTACCTGGTCATCGAGTACGCCGCCAGCAAGCGCGGCCAGCCCGGCGACCGGCTCTTCGTCCCCACCGACCAGCTCGACCAGCTCTCCCGGTACGTCGGCGGGGAGCAGCCGACGCTGCACAAGATGGGCGGCGCGGACTGGCAGAAGTCCAAGGCGCGGGCCCGCAAGGCGGTCCGGGAGATCGCCGCCCAGCTCATCCAGCTCTACGCCGCCCGCAAGGCCTCCAAGGGGCACTCCTTCGCCCCGGACACCCCGTGGCAGCGGGAGCTGGAGGACGCCTTCCCCTGGCAGGAGACCCCCGACCAGCTCGCCGCGATCGAGGAGGTCAAGCGGGACATGGAGCAGACCGTCCCGATGGACCGCCTGATCTGCGGCGACGTCGGGTACGGCAAGACCGAGATCGCGGTCCGGGCGGCCTTCAAGGCGGTGCAGGACGGCAAGCAGGTGGCGGTGCTGGTGCCCACCACCCTGCTGGTGCAGCAGCACTACAACACGTTCGCCGAGCGGATGAGCCAGTTCCCGGTGACCGTCCGGCAGCTCTCCCGGTTCCAGACGCCGAAGGAGGCCGAGCGGACCATGGAGATGGTCGCCGACGGCACCGTGGACATCGTCATCGGCACCCACCGGCTGCTGGCGGCGGCGACCCGGTTCAAGTCCCTCGGCCTGGTGATCATCGACGAGGAGCAGCGCTTCGGCGTCGAGCACAAGGAACACCTGAAGACCCTGCGCGCCTCCGTCGACGTGCTCGCCATGTCGGCCACCCCGATCCCCCGCACGCTGGAGATGGCGATCACCGGCATCCGGGAGATGTCCACCATCGCCACCCCGCCGGAGGAGCGGCACCCGGTGCTGACCTCCGTCGGGGCGTACGACGAGCGGCAGGTGGCCGCCGCCGTGCACCGGGAGCTGCTCCGCGACGGCCAGGTGTTCTACCTGCACAACCGGGTCGAGTCGATCGACCGGGCGGCCCGGCGGCTGCGGGAGCTGGTGCCCGAGGCCCGGGTCGCGGTGGCGCACGGCCAGATGGGCGAGGAGGCCCTGGAGAAGGTGATGGTCGGCTTCTGGGAGAAGGAGTTCGACGTCCTGGTCTGCACCACGATCGTGGAGTCCGGCATCGACATCCCGAACGCCAACACCCTGATCGTGGAGCGGGCCGACCTGCTCGGCCTGGCCCAGTTGCACCAGATCCGGGGCCGGGTCGGCCGGGGCCGGGAGCGGGCGTACGCGTACTTCCTGTACCCGCCGGAGAAGCCGCTCACCGAGCACGCCCACGAGCGGCTGGCCACCATCGCCCAGCACACCGAACTCGGCGCCGGCATGTACGTGGCGATGAAGGACCTGGAGATCCGGGGCGCCGGCAACCTGCTCGGCGGGGAGCAGTCCGGGCACATCGAGGGCGTCGGCTTCGACCTGTACGTCCGGATGGTCGGCGAGGCGGTGCAGGCGTTCAAGGGCGAGCGCCCCGAGGAGGAAATCGATGTCAAGATCGACCTTCCGATCGACGCGCACCTGCCGCACGACTACGTCGGGGTGGAGCGGCTGCGCCTGGAGATGTACCGCAAGCTCGCCGAGGCCCGCGACGACGACCGGCTGCGCGAGGTGGTCGCCGAGATGACCGACCGGTACGGCGAGCCGCCCGCCCCGGTGCAGAACCTGGTCGCGGTGGCCCGGTTCCGGCTGCTGGCCCGCCGGTACGGCCTCACCGACGTCAGCATGCAGGGCAAGCACCTGCGGTTCAGCCCGCTGCCGCTGCCCGACTCGAAGCAGTTGCGGCTCAAGCGGTACCACCCGGACTCGGTCTACAAGCAGGCCACCGACCAGGTCAGCGTGCCGCGCCCGAGCACCCGCCGGGTCGGCGGGGAGCCGCTGCGCGACCAGGCCCTGCTGGAGTGGTGCGGCCAACTCCTCGCCGACGTGCTCGGCGCCCCCACCCCGGCCGGGGCCCGGACATGACCCCCTGGCTGGGAAAGGACCCCTTCCGGGATGTGAGAGAGTGATGCGCATGCGTGTTCGTCGTCTCATCGCCGCTGCCAGCGTCGCGGCCATCGGTGTCCTGTCCGTCGCCGGGTGCGGCAATGCCTCGCCGGACGTCGCCGCGTACGTCGGTGACACCCGGTACTCCGTCGACCGGGTGGACGAGGTCTTCGACGACGCCCAGACCAAGTACAGCGCGGTGATCCGCCAGCAGGGCGAGGAGACCGGGGTGACCCCGGCGCCCGAGCAGCTCCGGGCGGACCTCACCCGGCAGGACGTCATCGACCTGCTGGTCAGCATCGAGCTGGGCAAGCGGGTGGCCGAGGCGCAGAACGTGCAGGTGGCCAACGAGATCACCCCGGACCAGCTCGCGGCGCAGCTGCGGATGCCGCCGACCGCCGAGTACGCCCGGCTGTGGAGCGAGTGGCTGAACATCTCCGGCTCGCTCAGCGCCGCGCTGCCGCCGGCCGAGCTGAGCGACGCCTCGGTGATGGCGGTGTACAAGGCGATCGAGAAGACCGGCGCGATCCAGGCCGGGCTGTCGGTGGCCGAGGTGCGCCAGGCGTTCGGCCAGGGCGCCTTCGTCCGCCAGGCCAGCGCGCTCAGCGCCGCCCTCACCGAGGAGGCCGAGCGGGCCGGCACGACGATCAACCCGCGCTACCGCCCGGTCGGCGTCCCGTCGGTGGTCAGCACCGGCCAGTCGCTGGTCTTCTACTCGCTGCCGTACATCGACCGGACCGGCCCGGTGACCGACATCTCCAGCCCCAGGCCGGCCGCCGAGGAGCACACCCCCGACGACGGTCACGGGCACTGAGGGTGACCCGACGCATCGTCCTGCTGGTCACCTCGCCCCGGCTCCCGGCCGGTCTGCTGACCGCGTCCGCCTGGGACGTGGTACGCGGCAACCCGGTGCTGACCGGCGCGGAGAGCGCGCTGGCCACGGCCGTGCGCGCGGCGGGCGGCGAGGTCACCGTGGTCGAGGCCGGGGCGACCCGGGCGCTGCTCGACGCGGTGACCGCGCACGGCACGGTGGTCTGGCTGGCCGGCCCGGCCGGGGACGAGTCCCTGGCCCGGGAGCTGGGCCTGCGGCTGGCCCGGGAGCCCGGCCTGGCCGAGCTGGAGCTGATGTACGGCTCCTGGGACCCGCCCGGGGCCCGGCTGCTCGACGCGGTCGAGGTGATGGACCGGCTCGCCTCGCCCGGCGGTGACCCGTGGAAGCGGGCGCAGACCCACCGCAGCCTCGCCGGGTTCCTGCTGGAGGAGTGCTACGAGGCGTACGACGCGATCAGCGCCGACGACACCGACGCGCTCCGCGAGGAACTGGGCGACGTGCTGCTCCAGGTGCTGCTGCACGCCCGCCTCGCCGAGGACCTGCCCGAGGGCGCCCGGTGGAGCGTGGACGACGTGGCCGGGACCCTGGTGGACAAGATGGTCCGGCGCAACCCGCACGTCTTCTCCGGGGCCGAGGCCGGCACCCTGGAGGAGATCGAGGCGAGCTGGGAGAAGATCAAGCAGGCGGAGAAGTCCCGCGCCTCGGTGCTGGACGGCATCGCCCTGAGCCAGCCCGCCCTGGCCCTGGCCGCGAAGATCCTGGACCGGGCCGGCCGGGTCGGCCTGGCCGTGCCGCCGCCACCGGCCGACGCGCAGACCGGGCCGGAGGACCGCCTCGGCGCCGACCTGCTGGCCACGGTCACCGCCGCCCGCGAGGCCGGCCTCGACCCCGAGGCCGCCCTGCGCCGCGCCACCCTGGCGTACGCCGACCGCGTCCGCGCCGCCGAACACTCCACCCGCTGACCCACTCACCCCCACCCCCGGGGGTGAGTGGGCGGTAGGGTGCCGGGACATGGAGTCGTTCGTGCCCCTCGCGGAACGGATCGTCGACGCGCTGCTGGAGAGCCGGCCCGGCCTCGCCACGTTGGCCGGGGACCACCGGTACGACGACCGGCTGCCGGACCTCGGGGTCGACGCGGTCGCCGCCGACCGGGCGATGCTCACCGACGCCTCCCACGCGCTCTCCGAACTGGACCCGGACGCCCTCGACGTCACCGAGCAGGTCGACCACGCGCTGCTCACCGCGCTGGTCGACCGGGAGCTGTTCGAGTCCACCGAGATCCGGGCCCACGAGTGGGACCCGCTGGCGCACAACCCGGGCCCGCTCCTGCACGCCCTGCTCGCCCGCCCGTACGCGCCGGCCGAGGTGCGGCTGACCGCCCTCGCCGGCCGGCTGGCCGCCGTACCCGACGCCCTGGCGACCGCGCGGGCCACCCTGGGTGAGCTGCCCCGGATCCACGCCGAGACGGCGGTCGGGCAGTTCACCGGCACGGCGGCGCTGATCCGCGACGAGGTGCCGGGGCTGCTCGCCGAGGTGCCCGCGCTGCACGACCGGGTCGAGCCCGCCGCCACCGCCGCGATCGCCGCGCTGGAGGAGTTCGTGGCCTGGCTGCGGATCGGGCTGGCCGCCGACGCCGGCCCGGGGCGGGACCCCCGGCTGGGGCGGCGGCGCTGGGAGGCTCGGCTCTGGCACACCCTCGACACCGAACTGGGCGCGGCGGAGATACAACGCCGGGCGTGGGCGAACCTGGACCGGGTCACCGAGGAGATCCGCGCGGCGGCGGTGGAGCTGGTCGGCGGGCCGGCCGACGACGAGACGGTCCGTCGGGCGCTGGACCTGCTCGCCGCCGAGCACCCCGACGACCACACCGTCGTCGAGCTGGCCTCGGTCACCATGGACGAGACGACCGACTTCGTCCGGGCCCACGACCTGGTCAGCCTGGTCGACGACCGGTGCGTGATCCAGGAGATGCCCGACTTCGCCCGGGGCGTCGCGGTGGCGTACTGCGACGCGCCCGGCCCGCTGGAGACGGCGCGAATCCCTACCTTCTACTGCATCTCGCCCACCCCGGCCGGGTGGCCGGCGAGCCGGGTCGAGTCGTTCTACCGCGAGTACAACGACCACATGATCCGGAACCTGACCGTGCACGAGGCGATGCCCGGCCACTTCCTCCAGCTCGCCCACGCCCGCCGGTACGCCGGCCCGACCCGGGTCCGTGCGGTCACCCGTTCCGGCGTCTTCGTCGAGGGCTGGGCGGTGCACGCCGAGGAGGTCATGGTCGAGCGCGGCTTCGGCGGCCTGCCGGTCCGGCTCCAGCAGTTGAAGATGCAGCTCCGGATGACCATCAACGCCCTGCTCGACCAGCTCGTGCACTGCGACGGGCTGCCCGAGTCGGAGGCGATGGCGCTGATGACCGGGCGCGGCTTCCAGGAGGAGGGGGAGGCGGTCGGCAAGTGGCGCCGGTCGCTGCTCACCTCCACCCAGCTCTCCACCTACTTCGTCGGCTACACCGAGATGGCGGAGATCGCCCGGTCCCGTCCGGACGGGGTGTCGGTGCGGCAGTGGCACGACGAGATGCTGGCCCACGACTGCCCCCCACCCCGCCACCTCCGCACCCTCCTGGGGGTGTAAGGAAGGGCCCCCTCTTAACGCTTTCGGTAGAGGAAGGGCCCCCTGTTAACACCTCGGCCCGGCGCGACGGGCCCCGGCAGCGAGCGGCGCGGGCGTCCGGGCGAGCGAGGGCGGGGCGTCAGGACGGGCGGGTGGCGCGGGGGTCAGGACGGGCGGGCGGCGCGGGTAACCGTGGCGTCGATCAGCCAGCGGGAGATCGAGTACGCCGGTGGCAACGCCTCCGGCAGGGCGTCCAGCGGGAACCAGCGGGCCTCGACCAGCTCCCGGCCGTCCACGACCGGCTCGGCGGCGGGGTCGGTGACGGGGACGGTGAACCCGGCGAGGGTCACGCCCGGCCCGGACATCGCCCACGGCTGGCTGCCGAAGTAGACCGGCTCGCCGACGTCCAGCCCGACCTCCTCGGCGACCTCCCGGCGTACCGCCGCCTCCAGCGACTCGCCGACCTCGACGTACCCGGCGACCAGGGCCCACACCCGGGTCGGCCCGTACGCGTGCCGGACCAGCAGCAGGTCGGCCACCGCCCCGGCCACGCCGGGTCGGACGACCGCCGCCACCACGGCGGGGGAGAGCTGCATCGGCAGGTACCGGTCGCAGTCGGGGCAGCGGCGGGCCGCCTCCCCGGGTACGTCGGTCAGTTCGGTGCGGCAGGACCCGCAGTACGTGTGCGCCGCCCGCCAGGTGACGACCTGCAGGGCCCGCCCGGCGAGCGCGGCCAGCGGCTCGGGCACCTCGGCGGCGTACGCCCGCCAGTCGAGCCAGCGACCGGGGAGGCCCTCGGTGGACGCCACCGCCGTACCCCAGACCGGTACGCCGTCGAGGGTGCCCAGCGGCAGCCAGGCGGTGTCGGCGGGGAGCCCGGCCACCCGGGGGATCTCACCCGCCGGGCCGGTCAGGAACTCACGGCCGGCCATCACCACGGCCGGGTGCTCCGGCGCCGGTGACCCGGGGCATCCGGCACCCGGCACGAACCGCCCCGTCCCGAACCGGCCGCCCCCGGTGCCCGTCCCGGCACCGGTCCCGGCGTCGGCCGTAAGGTCGGCCGCAGTGCCGGGCGCGGGATCGGCCGCAGTGTGGGTCGCGGGGTCGGGACGGGGACCGGTCACGAATCCGCCGGGCGGCGGTCCACCACGCCCGCCCCGGCCGGCACCTCGAACGCGGCCTGGTCGACCGTGGTGGTGTACCGGGTCAGGGCCAGCTCGACGGTCGTGCCGTCCACCGCGCCGCTGAAGCTGCCGAGCACCCCGGCGCTGGTGACGCAGGCGCTGAACGGGTCGGGCACCTGGGAGACGGCCACGCAGGTGGCGTGGTGGCCGGCGAGGGTGGTGTCGCTCTGCTCGATGACCGCGGCCGGCTCCAGGGCGGCGGCGGTGAGCAGCCCGACCACGACCGGCGGGGTGACCAGGCCGCGTCGCTTGGCCTCGGTGAAGACCGCCACCGTCGGCTTGCCGGTGGTCGGGGGCGCGGCGACCGTGCAGACCGGCCGGCCCTCGGCGGTCTCGCACTCGGTGGTCGCCTCCTTGGTGACGGTGAGCTTCCCACCCGGGTACGTGTACGCGGAGCGGGCCGGCTTCTGCTCCTGGGCGATCGAGGCGGCCTCGCCCCCGGCGAGCCGGTACTCGGCCGTGTAGGTCAGTTCCATCGCCTGGTCCATCCGGGCGGCGACGTCGTTGACGAGGTCGGAGCGCCCGAGTACGCGGCCGGCGTCGTCGAGTGTCTGGCAGCCGGTGACGGTGAGCAACGCGGTGACCGAGATGGCGAGCACACGGAGAGTAGTCGTGGCGGCGGGCATGGCGCCCAGCCTTGTCGATCAGGTCCACCAGGCGCAAACTGGTTGCCCGGTTGGGCCACGAGAATTCGGGAATGTCCGTCCTCGCCGACGGGTACCGGGTGTCGCCGGAGCGTTCAGCGGCGCCCGATACGCTGCGTTCATCAGCCCACCTCCGGCGCATACCCGGCGCGGCGGAACCGCGCCGGTACCACAGGAACGAGGAGCGACAGTGGCAACCATCGAAGCAATCGTCGCCCGGGAGATTCTCGACTCCCGTGGCAACCCGACTGTCGAGGTCGAGGTCGGGCTCGACGATGGCACGATCGCCCGCGCCGCGGTGCCGTCCGGCGCCTCCACGGGCGCCTTCGAGGCGGTCGAGCTGCGCGACGGTGACACCGACCGCTACCTGGGCAAGGGTGTCGAGAAGGCGGTCCAGAACATCGAGGACCGGATCGTCGACCAGCTCATCGGGTACGAGGCCAGCGAGCAGCGGCTGATCGACCAGCGGATGCTGGACATCGACGGCAGCGACAACAAGGGCGAGCTGGGCGCGAACGCCGTCCTGGGCGTCTCCCTGGCCGTGGCGAAGGCCGCCGCCAGCAGCGCCGACCTGAGCCTCTTCCGGTACCTGGGCGGGCCCAACGCCCACCTGCTGCCGGTGCCGATGATGAACATCCTCAACGGTGGGGCGCACGCCGACACCAACGTCGACGTGCAGGAGTTCATGATCGCTCCGATCGGCGCGCCGACCTTCCGGGAGGCGCTGCGTTCCGGCGCCGAGGTGTACCACGCGCTGAAGTCGGTGCTGAAGAAGAAGGGCCTCTCCACCGGGCTCGGCGACGAGGGCGGTTTCGCCCCCGACCTGCCGACCAACGCGGCGGCGCTGGACCTGATCGCCGAGGCCGTCGAGAAGGCCGGCTACCGGGTCGGCACCGACATCGTCTTCGCCCTCGACGTGGCCGCCACGGAGTTCTTCGCCGACGGCACCTACACCTTCGAGGGCACGGCGAAGACCGCCGACGAGATGAGCGCGTACTACATGAAGCTCGCCGACGACTACCCGATCGTGTCGATCGAGGACCCGCTCGCCGAGGACGACTGGAGCGGCTGGCAGGGCCTGACCGCCTCGGTCGGCGCCCGGATCCAGGTCGTCGGCGACGACCTGTTCGTCACCAACCCGCAGCGGATTGCCCGGGGCGTCGCGGAGGGTGCCGCCAACGCCGTCCTGGTGAAGGTGAACCAGATCGGCTCGCTGACCGAGACCCTGGACGCGGTCGACCTGGCGCACCGGGCCGGGTTCCGGTGCATGATGAGCCACCGGTCCGGCGAGACCGAGGACACCACGATCGCCGACCTGGCGGTGGCCACCGGCTGCGGCCAGATCAAGACCGGCGCGCCGGCCCGCTCGGACCGGGTGGCCAAGTACAACCAGCTCCTGCGCATCGAGGAGGAGCTGGGCGACGCGGCGCGGTACGCCGGGGTGGGTGCCTTCCCGCGCTACCGTTCCGCCTGAGACGGCGAGGCTCCGGGGGAGGGGTGTGATGCAGCAGCGGCGCACACCGGGCGGTGCCCGTCCGGTCCGCCGGCCCACCGGCCGTCCGGGTGGGGCCCGGGGCG
>NZ_LRQV01000032.1 GCF_001567585.1 Micromonospora rosaria | reverse complement strand
GGCGTGGTCGGCGGCGGGGTGGTCGGTGGTGGCGTGGTGGGTGGGGGCGGGGTGGTCGGTGGGGGCGTGGTCGGCTGGGGGGCGACGACCACCGGCACCGACGCGGTGTTGTCCGAGGGACGGGCGTCCAACGTCCAGCCGCCGACCGTCCACTCCAGCGGGTGCGTCCCGGGGGTCACCCCGGTCAGCTCGACCCGGACCCGCACCGTGTTGCCCAGCCCGATCGAGCCCAACTCGCAGTCGGGCGGGTCGAGTTGGCAGGAGCCCACCTCCGGCTCCAGCGCGGTGACCCGCACCCCGTCGGGTACCCGCAGATCGAGCTGGACCTCGACGGCCGGGGTCGGCCCCCGGTCGGTGACCGTCAGGGTCAGCGAGGTCCGCTCGCCGACCCGCACCGGGGCCGGTGGCTCCAGCACCGCCGTGGCCACGTCCACGAAGCGCTGCCAGGTCGGCTTCCGGTGCCGCCCCGGGAACTCCCAGGTCAAACCGTCGTGTACGGCGGTGCCGAAGTCGTACGTCTTGACGTACTCGGTGCTGGTCGGGTCGGTGTACCGGCGGGAGCTGTACGCGAGCCGGCCGCCCTCCGGCGACCAGGCCACGTCGCGCGGGCGGTGCGGCCCGTCGTCCGGGGCGGTCAGCGGCTCGGTGCAGGTCGCCTCCGGAAGCTGCGGCGCCAGCACCTGGCAGTCCTCCCCGGCGAGGTCGGTCACCAGCAGCCCGTCCGGCCCGCGTCCGAAAGCGATCCGGGTGCCGTCCGGGGCGAAGCTCGGCCCGTAGTCGGCGGTGTCGCACTCCGGGCAGCTCACGTCGGTCAGGTCCAGTTGCGCGCTGCCGTCGAGCGCGTCGGCCGTCCAGACGTGGCTGTCCGCTCCCGCCCCGTCCGGTTGGCCCCGGACGAAGGCCAGCGTCAGGCCGTCCGGCGACCAGGCGGGCTGGCTGTCGGCGAACTCCCCGCCCGCCGCCGGGGGCACGGTCAGCAGATGCTCCCCGGTCGTCGCGTTCGCCACCACAACCCGGCTGGGCAGGCCGTCGACGGACCGGGTGTACGCCACCCGGGTCCCGTCCGGCGACCACGCCGGGTCGGTCTCCCGCTCGGTGCCGGTCCGGTCGGCCAGCGGCAGGAGCTGCAGGTCGCTGCCGTCGGCCCGGGTCACGTAGAGCCGGGAGACCCGCTGGCCGTCCACGGTCTCGAACCGGTTCACCATGATCCGTTGGCCGTCGGGCGAGTAGTCGGGGCGGGCGGTCCACGGGTCGCCGTTCACCGGCCGCCAGAGCAGGTCCGGGTCGGTGGCCGCGCCCGGGTCCTCGCGCAGCACCGTCACCCCCAGGTCCCGGGGGTCGGTGGCGTCCGGGCGGACGTCCTGCACCGTCACCGTGAGCCGGTCCGGCGCGGTGGTCCGGGTGACCAGCAGCCGGGGCTCGCCGCCGGTCGGCGGCAGGTACCAGGTGGGGTGGCCGACCAGCCGGTCCTCGGCGAGCCGCAGCACCGCCTCGCACGGGCACCAGTCGTCGCGCGGCACCCCGGTGTAGACCAGGTCGATCTCGCCCCGCGCCCCGTCGGTGCCGGTGGTCCGGCTCAGGAAGACCAGGGTGGTGCCGTCCGGGGACCAGCTCGGCGCGTGGCTCTCCCAGAGTTGGTCCAGCAGCAGCCGCTGGTCCCCGCCGACGCTGTTCATCAGCCAGACCTTGCGGTCGGTCGGGCTGTCCGGCGCGGCCGTGTACGCGATCCGGTCGTTCGCCGGGTCCGGGTCCCAGGCCGGCTCGCCGGCCCCGTCCGCGCGGGCGGTGAGCGCGACCGCCGGCCCGCCGCCGTCGACCGGTACCCGCCAGACCTGCGGCACCCCGCCGTCACCGCGGTGGAAGGCCAGCGCCGTGCCGTCCGGTGACCAGGTGGGCCGGCGGTTGTCACCGGTACCGTCGGTGACCTGGCGCAGCCCGCTGCCGTCGGTGCCGATCACGAAGATGTCCCGCCAACTCCCCACGCCCTCCCGGGTCTGCTCGAAGGCGATCCGGGTGCCGTCGGGTGAGACGGCCGGCCGGCCGGCCACCTGCGTCGGGTCGTCGGTCAGCCGCGCCGGCTCACCGCCGGCCCGGCTGACCCAGAGCTGGGCCAGCTCCGACTCGCGCCGGCTCACCCAGGCGACCAGGGCACCGGTCGCCGACACCTCGTCGTCGAAGTGCGCCGGCCCGGACCCGAAGAAGGGTACGGAGACCGCCTCCACCCCGGTGCCCTCGACCAGCCCGATGCTGCGGTGCCCGGTGCCCAGGTACGCCACCCGCAGCTCGGCCGGCGGGTCCGGGTCGGCGAGCGCGGCCGGCTCGGCGTACGACACCCCGCTGGGCGGGACGACCAGAGCCCAGCCAGCCAGCGCCGCGACCAGCCCGGCCACGGCGACGACGAGTGGGGACCTTCGGGTGGGACGCAATCGGCACCTCGACAGGATCAGGTGGCGCCCATCATCGACGCCGGCCGGCGGCCGGGACAGGACCCCCGGGACAGGGAAGCGGGCACGATCCGCCGCCGGTACGGGCACCCCGCCGCTGCCTCCGCCGCGCCGAGGGGTGACGGGCGGTGGTGAGAAGGGTTCCCCTCTCTACCGGAGGCGTTAACAAGGGGCCCTTCCTTTCAGATCAGGTCGTGCCGGAGGGCGTACGCGACGGCGTGGGCCCGGTTGCGCAGGTGCAGCCGGGTGGTCATGCCGTGCATCACGTTCTTGACGGTCCGCTCCGAGTACGACAGCTTGGTGGCGATCTCCCGGGTCTCGAAACCGTCGGCGACCAGCCGCAGCACGTCGACCTCCCGGGTGCTCAGCCCACCCAGGGTCAGGCCCCGCGGGTCGAGCACCTCCCGCTGGAGCCGGCGCATCTGCCCGAGCAGCCGGCCGAGCAGGTCGGCGGGGACGCTGCCCTCGCCCCGGGCCGCCGCGAGGATCACCTCGACCAGACGACCGGCGGAGGCCTCGCCGCGTCGTACCACCCCGACCACGCCGCACTCGACGGCCGTGGAGAGCTGCGCGTCGTCGATGCTGGCCGGGACCAGGACCAGCCGGTTCTGCTCCCGGCGCAGCCGGCGCAGGGTCTGGGCGGTCTGCGCGGTCAGGGTGTCCGCGACGACCAGGGTCACCGCCGCGTGGGCGGCCTCCGCGTCGGTCAGCACCCTGACCTCGGGGCGGGCCGTGAGTTGTCCCGTCACACCCGTCCACGAGATCGGATCGGTGGCGTGCACGTAGACCGGTACCCGGTGCATTCTCGTCTCCTCACTCACCGTGCCGCCGCCCGGCGCGGCCGACCGCCCGTGCAGTATGCGCAGCGCGTCTTCGCGTTCACTTAACGTCGTCCACAGGGGCACCACGTTCTGCCCGCCGCCGTACCCCGATGGCCACTGGCAGCACCGGGAAGCGTGCCTACGCTCGACCAGATGCGGGCATCGGCGAATCTGGGCAGCACCGCGGTGAGCGTCGCCCCGGGCGGCGAGGTCGAGGTTCCGGTGACGGTGCGCAACGCCGGCGACACGGTCGAGGCGTACCAGATCGAGATCCTGGGCGTGCCGGACGAGTGGGTGACCGTGGAGCCGCCGACGCTCACCCTCTACCCGGCCGGCTCCGACACCGTCGTGGTGACCTTCCGCCCGCCCCGGTCGTCCCGGGTGGACGCCGGGGACCGGACCTTCGGGGTACGGGTCGTGCCCGCCGAGTATCCGGACTCGGCGCTGGTCGAGGAGGGCGTCCTCACCGTCGAGCCGTTCTACGAGGTCGCCGCCCAGGTGCAGCCGCCGTCGCGGAGCGCGGTGCGGACGGCCCGGTACCGGATCGACACCGACAACCTCGGCAACGTCACCGAGCAGGTCTCCTTCGCCGTCGCCGAGGGCACCGACCAGGTGACCTTCACGCTGCCCGCCGCGCCGGTGGCGGTGCCCAACGGCACCCGCGCGGAGACCCGGCTCCGGGTCCGCGCCCGCCGGCTGCTCTGGTGGGGCGAGCCGAAGCAGTACCCGTTCACCGTCGAGTTGACCCCCGGCGACGGCCGGGTCCGCACCCTCGACGCCACCTTCGTCCAGCGTCCGGTGATCTCGGCGGGGCTGCTGAAGCTCCTCGCCGCGCTGCTGGCCCTGCTCCTGGTGCTGCTGGCGCTCTGGTTCGGCCTGCTCCGGCCGCAGGTGGAGACGGCCGCCCGGGAGGCGGTCGAGGCGGAGAACGCCCGGCGGGTCGCGCAGGACGGCCCGCAGTCGCCGAGCCCGGAGCCGGTCCCCCCGGCGGCCTCACCGGAGGCGCCGGGCGGTGCCCCGGGCACCGGCGACGGCCAGGGTACCGACGGGGGCGTCGGGCCGGGTGGCGTCGGCGGCCCGGCCGGTGGCCCCGGCGGGGAGCAGTTCTCCGTCGCCATCACCTTCCGCACCAGCCCGAACGGCTCGGCGGAGCGCAGCTACACCGTCCCCGAGGGCCGGACGTTCCTGCTCACCGACTTCCTCGTCGACAACGTGCAGGGCGACGAGGGCACCCTCACCGTCACCGCGAACGGCGTCCGGGTCGTCACGTACGCCTTGGAGAACTTCCGCAACCAGGACTACCACTCGGTCACCCCGATCCGGGTGCCCGAGCGGGCCCGGGTGACGCTCACCGTGGTCTGCCGCCGCCCCGGCCAGCCGGCCAACGCGCCCCGCGCCACCACCTGCCGGGAGTCCCTCTACCTGAACGGCGTCCTCACCGCCCCGCCCACCACACCACCCGCCGAGGACTGACCCGGTCGGTGCCTTGCGCCGGTCACCGGTCGGTGGCGGGGGCGGGAGCGCTGGCCGACGGGGAGGAGGAGCCGGTGTCGTCGTCCTCGCCGGGGCCCGGGGGCTCCGACGGCCCGGTCGGCTCCGGGGAGGGCGTACCGGTCGGCTCCGGCGGGGGCGTACCGGTCGAGGGCGACGGGCTGGGGCTGGTCGGCTCCGGATCGGGCGTCTCGCCGCCGGTGCCCGGCGACGGCACCTCGCTGGGAATCGGCAGCGGACGCCCCGGGCGGTCCTCCCCGGTCGGGGTCGGGGTCGGTGCCGCCGACGGCTCGCCGTCGGCGGCACCGATGCCACCCGTATCCCCGGTCGACGTCACCGACGTCGGCCCCGAGGCCGAGGTGACGGTGGCGAAGGCCTGGTCGCACCGGGTGCCGTTGAGGGTGAACTCGCGAGGCGCCCCGGCTCCCGTCACGTCGTGCGTGCCACGTACCGACAGGGTGGTGGTGCCGCCCGGGGTGAGGGCCTGCCCGGCCCGGACCGTGATCCCCTGGCCCTGCTGGCGAACCTCGACGTCGTCCGGGCTGCCGACCAGCCGCTGCCCGGCGGGCAGGGTGAAGCCGAGCTGCCACGAGGGCAGCACGGCGGTGCCGGAGTTGGTGACCACTACCTCGGCGACGAAGGTGCCGTCCAGGTCGTGCCGGGCCACGTACCGGGCCGCGCAGCCGGGGACGGGCTCCACCGGGGCGGCGTCGGCCCGGACGCCGTCGCCCGAGTCGTCGGCCGTACCGACCCCGGGCAGTTGGGTACCGAGGACGGCCACCAGGATCGCCGCCGGGGCCGCCGCGAGCAGCAGCGGGTGGCGTCGCCGTCGCTCGTCCGCACCCCGCCGGCCCGAACCGTCCCCGGCCCGGGTGCCCGGTCGACCCGGTCCGCCGGCCACCGCGCCGCCCGCCGGGCGTCGGCTCCCCGCACCGGCCGTGCCGGTGAGCGCGCCGGTGCTGGTCAGCGCGCCGGTGTCGGTCAGGGCGGCGGGGCCGGCTGCGCTCGCCGGGACGGGAACGGGGACGGGGGCGGGCGGCGTGCCGGGTGTGGTCAGGGGACGAGGGCCGGCGACCCGGGCCAGGATCTCGGCCGCCGCCACAGCGCTGGGCCGGTCGGCCGGATCCGGTGCCAGGCAGCGCCGGCACAGCTCGGTGACATCCTCGGGCAGGCCCGGCACGTCCGGTACCGCCGGGCCGATGCCCTTCTGGCGCTGGCGGATCAGCTCGGTCGGGGTCGAGCCGTGCGCCGGGGGCCGGCCGGTGAGGCACTCGATCAGCAGCAGGCCCAGCGCGTACAGGTCGCTGGCGGGGACCGCGGCCTCGCCGCGCGCCTGCTCGGGGGCCATGTACCGGGGTGTGCCCAGCACCTCGCCGGTGCCCAGGTCGGTGGGCTGGCCGACCGACTCGGCGATGCCCAGGTCGACCACCTTCACCCCGGCCGGGGAGAGCATGACGTTGGCGGGCTTCACGTCCCGGTGGACCAGCCCGGCGGCGTGCGCGGCGGCCAGCGCGGCGGCGACGTCCGCACCGATCCGGACGGTGTCCGGCCAGTCCAGCGCGCCCGTACCCCGCAGCCGTTCGGCCAGCGTCCCGCCGTCGACGAACTCCAGGACCAGGTACGGCACCTTGCGCTGGCGGCCGTGCCGGGTCTCGCCGTAGTCGTACACGCCAGCGATGTGCGGGTGGTTGAGCTGGGCCGCCGCGTACGCCTCCTGGCGTACCCGGGCCCGGAACCGTTCCTCGGTGGCCAGCCGCGACGCGAGCAGCTTGACCGCGACGGTCCGGCGGAGCACCCGGTCGGTGGCCCGCCAGACGACTGCCATCCCACCCTCGCCCACCGGCTCGACGAGCTGGTAGCGGCCTCCCAGCACCTGCATCCGGTCCTCCCAGGTGAGTCGGTCGAGACGATCGGCGTCTTCGTCTCGGCGACCGCGCCTTGGGATGAGCCGGGCCGCCTGGGTCGCTGGCCTCGGTACCCCCTCCCGGACCAGGGAAAACCCCTGCCCTGAATCTGATCCGGTCGGCCCGGTGCCACCCCACCGGGCAGTTGCCGCGCGCGTCCTTTCGAACTGCCCCGTCTATGCGACCGCCGGCCGGCCGCCGGCGACCCTGGGCCCGCCACCCCGCGTGTCCGAGGCTGCCCGCCACCCCGCGTGTCCGAGGTGCCTGTCGCACCGCGTGTCCGAGGTGCCTGTCGCACCGCGTGTTCGAGATTGTCGTCCGGGGCCGGTCAGCCGCGCGGGGCGGCTGCCCCGGCCATGAGGGCAGCTCGAAAGGACGCGGACAGCACCATGCCGCCCGGCGACCGGAGGGAACGCGCGCACCTCGTCGTCCAGCCGGCCGCGGCGAGGGCGCCTGGACCGGCGGGGACACTCCGGCCGCCGTCCCGGTCCGGGCTACGGCGTCGGGTGGGCCGATGGTCGGCGTAGGTGTTCGGCGATTGTGGACAGGGCGGCGTCGCCCAGGTCGCCGGAGGGCTGCGGCAGGCGCTCGACCAGGCGGGTCAGCGCGCCGTTGGCGAGGGTCGCGCCGGCCGCCGACCCGGCGGCGATGCCCCACCCCACCGGGCCCAGCGGGGTGCAGCCGAAGAACTGGCTCAGGCCGGGGGTCTGCACCACCGCCACCAGGACGCCGACCGAGGCGGCGGTGGAGAGCAGCACCCCGGGGCTGGTGCCGCCGGCCAGGACGGTCTGCCCGAGCTGGGTGCCGACCAGGGCGGCCAGCGCGACCGTCCCGGCCCGGCGCTGGGTGCCGGTCCACCGGGCCAGGGTCCAGCCGACCGTCGCGCCGAGCGCGGTGGAGGTGGCGCGGAGCGTGATCTCCCGGTCCAGGGTGCGGCCCAGCGAGGTGTCCGGGCCCTCCCGGAGCAGGTTCTCGCTGTGCCCCGCATCGGGTGGCCGGACCGCGATGGCCAGCGCCGGGGCCAGGTCGGTGAGCAGGTTCACCAGCAGCAGTTGGCGGCCGTTGAGGGCGGACCGGCCGGTCGCGGCGGCGCTGACGATGCTGAACGCGATCTCCCCGAGGTTGCCGCCGACCAGGATGCTCAGCCCGTGCCGGACCGAGGACCACATGGCCCGCCCCTCGGCCAGGGTGGCGATGATCGTCTCCAGCCGGTCGTCGGTGACCACCAGGTCGGCGGCGGCGCGGGCGGCCGGGGTGCCGCGCTGGCCCAGCGCGATGCCGACGTCGGCCAGCCGGATCGCCGGGGCGTCGTTCGCGCCGTCCCCGGTCATCGCCACCGTCCGGCCCGCCGCCCGCAGCGCCTGGATGATCCGTACCTTGTGGGTGGGGGTGCACCGGGCGACCACGTCGGTGGCGGCCAGCCGTTGCGCGACCGCCGCGTCGTCCAGGTCGTCGAGTTCGCTGGCGGTCACCACCCGCTGCCCGTCGCCGGGGCTGATCCGCCCGGCGATCGCCGCGGCGGTGGCCGGATGGTCCCCGGTGATCATGATGGTGTGCACCCCGGCGCGGCGGATGTCGGCCACCGCCGGGGCGGCGCTGGCGCGGACCCCGTCGGCGAGGGCGAGCAGGCCGACGAAGGTCAGCTCCCGCACCTGGTCGTCGTCGAGGTCCCCGGCGTCGACCGGGCGCTCGGCCACGGCGAGGATCCGCTGGCCGGCGGTGGCGTGCCGGACCAGCTCCTCCTGCACCCGCTGCCGGCCCGCCTCGTCCAGCGGCTCCACACCGGCACGGGTCCGGCGGGTGGTGCACCGGGGCAGCACCGTCTCCGGGGCGCCCTTCACGCTGAGCAACTGGCCACCGTCGCAGGTGCCGGAGGTGGCGTGGTACCCCCGGGACGGCTCGAACGGCAGGCTGCCCGCCGGCCGCCACGCCCGCGCCCCGGTCTGCTCGGTCACCTCCGCCGTGCGGGCGCCCCGGCGTACCGCCCGGTCGGTCTGCTCGGGCAGTTCCTCCGGGTCGTCGGCGGCCGGGGTGGCGCGCAGGCCCACCGCCAGCACCCGCCGCAGGTGCCCGTCCAACTGGTCGGTCGGGGCGTACCGGTCGCCGTCGCCGATCCCGGAGAGCACCAGCCGCCCCTCGGTGAGGGTGCCGGTCTTGTCGAAGCAGAGCACGTCGACCCGGCCCAACGCCTCGATGGTGCGCGGGTTGCGCACCAGCGCCCCGTGCTCGGCCAGCCGCCGGGCCGCCGCGAGCTGCGCCGCGCTGACCATGAAGGGCAGCCCCTCCGGCACCGAGGCGACGGCGAGGTTCGCGGCGGTGGCGGCCGTCTCGGCCAGCGGTACGCCCCGGACCAGCCCGGCCCCGGCGACCGCGACCGCCGAGGCGATGGCGAGCGGTACGGACTTGCTGGTCAGCCGTTCCAGCCGGGCCTCCACCCCGCCGGTGGGTGCGCCCTGCCGGGCCAGCGCCATGCTGCGTCCCGCCTCGGTGTCGGCGCCGACGGCGACGACCAGGGCGACGCCGTGGCCGGTGGCGACGGTGGTGCCCTCGTACACCATGGAGCGACGCTCGGCGATCGCCCCGGCGACCACCGGCTCGGAGGTCTTCGCCACCGGCAGCGACTCCCCGGTCAGCGAGGACTCGTCGGCCTCCAGCCCGACCGCGTCCAGCACCCGGCAGTCGGCCGGTACCGCGTCCCCGGGGGCCAGCACGACCACGTCCCCGGGGACCAGGTCGTCTGCGGGTACCACCTGCTCGTCGCCGTCACGGCGGACCCGGGCGGTGACCGCCGAACGGGACAGCAACTCGGCCAGGGACCGTTCGGTCCGACGTCGGTGCACCGCGCCGACCAGGGCCGATCCGCCGACCACCCCGCCGACCAGGGCGGCGTCGACCAGCGAGCCGAAGGAGGCGGAGAGCACCGCCCCGGCGGCGAGGACCGGGGTGAGCGGGTTGTTCAACTCGTCGACGAAGGCCCGCAGCAGACCGGCCGGCCCCGGCTGCGGCCCCGTCCCGGCACCGTGCCGCCGGGCGGCCTCCGCCGAGGTCAGCCCGTCCCGGCCGGTGTCGAGCCGGCGCAGCGCCGCGGCCGTCGGCATCAGGTGCCACGCCGTGGTGGGCGCGGTGGGGGTGTCGGCGGGCGCGGGGAGCTGGTGGGCCCGCCAGACCCCGTGCACGAAGGCCAGCGCGCCGGCCGCGTTGACCGAGGCCAGGGTACGTCCCGGCAAATGCTCGGGCGGGGCGGTGAACGCGCCCAGCGCGCCCAGCCCGCTGCCGGCCATGGCGATCCGGACGTTCTGCCGGGTCATCCGGCGGGCCACCCCGACCGCCTCCACGATCAGCGCGGCCACCCGCAGGTCGGTGCCGACGAGCAGGTGCGCCCCCCAGGGCGGCGGGTCGTCCGGCCCGGCCACGCCGAGCCCGCAGTCCGCGGCGGCCAGCGCCGCCCGGTCCCCGGAGACCACCAGCACCACGGCACCGTCGCGTTGCAGGTGCCGTACCGACTCGGCGAGCCGGTCCCCGGCGGGCAGGACGGCGTCGGCGAAGCCGTACCGGTCGGCGTCCGGCGCGGCGACGACCAGCCGCAACCCGGCCTGCCGGGCGGCCGTGGGCAGGGCGTCCGTGCCGGGCGCGGGTTCCGCCTCGACCCGCAGGACGGCGGTGAGCGTGTCGTGGCGGGCCAACCCGAGCAGGTGGCCGCCGGTGGCGCGCAGTTCCCGACTGCCCTCGGTGTCGCCGGGGTCGGTGACGGTCAGCCGGTCCAGCGGGCCGAGCCGCCACCCGTCGGCGTGCCGGACCTGGTCGGCGGCGTTCGGGTCGAACAGCTCGAAGGCGCGGGCCGCCACCTGTTCGGTCTCCGCTCCGGCCAGCGGGGCCAGGTCGGCCAGGACGCTGCGGCCCGACCCGAGCACGGCGGCGTCCACCAGCACCGTGTCGATCCGGTCCAGTTCCCGCAGCACGCTGCGGTCCATGGCGATCACCCCGCGCCGGGCCAGCAGGGTGCCGAGTTGGGCGGCGTACCCCTCCCGGCCGCTGCCGGGGGCCTTGGGGAGGCTGGACAGGGCGAGGGCGGCGGCCCGCTTGCCGCCGAGCGTCGGCAGCGCGGCGGCCCCGGCGGCGGCCCCGGCGGCGAGCGCCCGCATCACGTACCGCTCGGCGACGCCGTCCGGCTTCGGTCGGGGCCGGCCCACCTCCGGGGCCCGCGCCTTGGCCCGGTCCGGCGTGCCGGTCAGCCGGGGCTCCGCCTGCTCCCAGGTGTGCAGCTGGGCGCGGGCCTCGCCCCACTGGACCACCCGCTGCGCGCCGTCCAGGACGATCCCGGCCCAGCCGCCGGTCAACCCCTGCACCACCGCCTCGGCGAGCGGGAAGAGCACGTCGGTACGGGGGTCGGCGTGCAGGCCCCGGCTGGCCAGCGCGTGCAGGCGGGGGTGCAGGTCGATGGCGGTGAGCAGGCCGGCCACCTCGCCGGGGACCGGGGTGAGCGGCAGGATCCGGGTGGCGGCGGAGATGGTCAGGCCCAGGCCGTCGGAGACCAGCGCGCCCAGGGTGCGGGCGGTCCGGGGGCCCTCCTCCGGTGGGTGCGGCGGCGGGATGTCCGGGTCGGGTTCGTGCTCGCACCGGCGTTCGGCCCGGACGACCGTGGCGATCAGGTCCTTCAGCCGGGGCGCGGGTTCCCCGACGGCGACCACCACCCGGCCGGACGGGGCGTTGACCCGGGCCCAGGTCACCCCGGGCAGCCGCTCCAGCGCCGCCTCGACCTGCCGGGCCAGCACGTCCCCGCCGTCCTGGCAGACCCCGTGCACCTCGATGTGGTGCCGCCCATCGGTGGACCAGACCCGTCGCCGGCTGAGTCCGGCCATCCGGGCCAGCCTGGTCGCGGCCGTCCCGACGGTCCGGGTCGCGTCGTCGACCACCCGGGGTACCGCGGGCAGCGACGGCATGCCCGCCAGCGGCGGCACCCCCACCGGCGCGCGGAGCAGGCCGGCGAGGCGGCCCAGCGGGGTCATGAAGGGGTACGTCCGCTACCGGTACCGGCGTCCACGCCCGTGAGCTGCCCCATCTCGCCTCCCGCGCCGTTTGGTCCGGCGGCCTGCCTTCCCGCCGTCGCGTCCGTTATGCCTCCGGTTTTCGCCTGCCCGCCTGCGGTTCGGCGCTGGTCGGGGGCATGGACCGGGGCGTCGGTGGAATCCGGGGATGGTCGTCCGACATCGGGGAGGCCAGGATGGGATCGGTGCTGGGGCAGCTCAGCGACACACGGGAGATGGTGCACACGTACAACCGTCGGGTGGAGATCCCGATGGTCGGCGAGGTGGCCGTGCCGCCGCCGGACAAGGTCGCCTACTACGCCGGGCTGGGCGTGCTCGCCGCCGTCGGGGTGATCGAGTGGCCGTTGGCGTTGGTCATCACCGCCGGCCACCTCCTCGCCGACCAGCACCTCTCCGGTCTGGCCAAGGGGATCGGCGAGGCCCTGGAGAACGCCTGACGCCACCTTCGCCGTCGTCGGTGTGACCTGAGCCCGGCGTGACCTTGCACCCGGCGTGACCTTGCACCCGGCTTGACCTGAAGCCGGGTGCAAGGAGCAGGCTCGGGGTCATGGTGACCGAACCGCCGGCCAGCGACCGGCTGTACGCCCCGCACCTGCGGGCGATGACCGTGGGCAGTGTCGCCCTGGTGTCCCTGCTGGCCTTCGAGGCGCTGGCGGTCGGCACCGCCATGCCGACGGTGGCCGCCGCCCTGGACGGGCTGGCCCTCTACGGCCTGGCGTTCGGGGGCACGTTCGCCGCCGGGGTGATCGCCATGGTGGTCTCCGGCATCTGGTGCGACGCGCGGGGGCCACGGCGACCGATGTGGCACGGGGTGGGCTGGTTCGTGGTCGGGCTGCTCGTCGCCGGGAGCGCCCCGGTGATGGAGTTGCTCGTCGTCGGCCGGATGGTGCAGGGCTTCGGCTCGGGCCTGCTCACCGTGGCGCTGTACGTCGTCGTCGGGCAGGCGTACCCCGAGAACCTGCGGCGCAAGGTCTTCGCCGCCTTCGCCGCGGCCTGGGTCGTACCCTCGCTGGTCGGCCCGGCGGTGGCCGGGCTGGTCGTCGAGCACCTCGGGTGGCGGTGGGTCTTCCTCGCCGTGCCGGTGGTGGCGGTGCCGGCGGCGCTGCTGGTGCACTCCGGCGTACGCCAAATCGGGACGCCGGCCGCGAGCCGTCCCGCGCCGGGCGCCCGGACGCGGATCGCCTGGGCCTGCGCGGCGGGGGTGAGTGCCGCCCTGCTGCACTACGGCGGGCAGCAGCGCGGCGTGCTCGCCGTGGTCCTCGTCGGTGCCGCCCTGGTTGGCCTGGCCGGCTCGGTGCCCCGGCTGCTGCCGGCGGGGTTCCTGCGGGCGGCGCGGGGTTTGCCCACGGTGGTGGGGCTGCGCGGGCTGGCCGCCGCCGCCTTCGCCAGCGCCGAGGTGGTCATCCCGTTGATGCTCTCCCGGGAGCGGGGCTTCTCGCCGACCGCCGCCGGGCTGGTCCTCACCACCGGTGCCCTCTCCTGGTCGCTGGGCGCGTGGGTGCAGGGCCGGGTCGCGCCCCGGTCCCTGGCGACCCTGCCCCGGGTGGGGCTGACCTGCCTGACGGTCGGCACGGCGACGGTGATGCTCGGCGTCCTGCCCGCCGTGCCGGTGGCGGTCGGGGTGGTCGGCTGGGCGGTGGCCGGGCTCGGCATGGGCCTGACGTACCCGTCGCTGTCGGTGCTCACCCTGGCCCTGTCCGCCCCCGGTGAGCAGGGCCGCAACAGTTCGTCGCTGCAACTGGGCGACAACCTGTGCACCGCCGTCGTGCTGGCGCTGACCGGTTCGGTGCTCGCCGTCGGCGCCGCGCCCGGCCCGGGGACGTACCTGGCCATGCTGGCCGTGGCGGTCGGCTGCGCCCTGCTCGGCGCGCTGCTCGCCGGTCGGGTGGTGCCGCCGGCGGTCATCCGTCCGGGGGACGGGGTCGGCGACGCAGCCGTGGCGGGCTCACGTTCCGCCTAACGTGACGTCATGTTCACACTTGCGGCGATGGTGATCCTGTACGTCTTCGGCTTCGTCTTCCTCTATGCCGTGATCCGGGTGTCGGTCCGGCACGCGATGGAGGACCTGGAGGTCCGGCGGGCGGAGGCGCTCCGGATGGAGCGGATGGCCGCCGAGCGGGACCGGGACTTCATGCAGCAGAACGCCTTCCTCGCCAACGGCTGACCACCGGCCCGGCGGTGGCGTCCCGGCGTCGGCCCGGTGGCTCCCGTCGGGGTGCCGGTCGCGGGGGCTGACCAGCGGGTGCGAGGATCGGACCCGTGATGGGGACGTTGAAGACCGAGCCCGCCCGGACCCGCCTCGACCTGCTCGCCGCGCCGGTCGCCGCCGCGATCGGCCAGTGGCCGGCCGACGCCCCGGTGGACGTCGACGAGGTGCTGGTCGCGCCGATCGACGCCGACCTGGCCGACACGGCGGCCTTCTGCGCGGCGTACGAGGTGGGGCTGGACGAGTCGGCCAACTGCGTGGTGGTCGCCGGCAAGCGGGAGGGGCAGGTCCGGTACGCGGCCTGCATCGTGCTCGCCACCACCCGCGCCGACGTCAACGGTGTGGTCCGCCGGCTGCTGGAGGTCCGCAAGGCGAGTTTCGCCCCGATGGCCGACGCGGTCGAGTCGACCGGGATGGAGTACGGCGGGATCACCCCGATCGGGCTGCCCGAGGAGTGGCCGATCCTGGTCGACTCCCGGGTCGTCGCCACGCCGCACGTGATCATCGGCTCCGGCGTACGGCACAGCAAGATCGCGCTGCCGGGGCCGGCGCTCGGCGTGCTGCCCGGGGCGCAGGTGATCGAGGGCCTGGCCAAGCCGGCCGCCTGAGCGGCCGGCTCCGCTTCGATGCATCGTTGTTGATGTTGTTGCACGTGAAACATCGGCCCGGTGCAGGTCAGTGCGGTGCCGACTCCCGGTTCTCCACCTCGGTCAGGGCGGCGAGCAGGGTCTCCGGCTCCTGGGCGCCGGTCACCGCGTACTTGCCGGCGAGCACGAAGGTCGGCACGCTGCTCACCCCGATCTGCCGCGCGGTGGTCAGGTCCGCGGTCACCTCGGCGCTGCCGGCGTCGGAGTCCAGGTGGGCGCGGACCGCCTCGGCGTCCAGGCCGAGCCCGGCGGCGACGGTGGCCAGCGCCGCACGCGACCCGATGTCCACCCCGTCGGCGAAGTGCGCCCGGTGCAGCGCCTCCACCGCCTCGACGCCCTGCCCCCGCTCGTCGGCGTACCGGATCAGCCGGTGCGCGTCGAACGTGTTCGCGGCGATCGCCCGCTCGAAGTTCATGGTCAGGCCGGCCTCCGCCCCGACCCGGGTGACCTGGGCGGCCATCTGCTCGGCCCGCTCCCGGCCACCGAACTTCGCGGCCAGCGCCTCGATCAGCGGTACCGGCCGGGCGACCGGCGTCGGGTCGAGCTGGAACGGGCGGTACCGCAGGGTCACCGGGCCGTCGTACGACGCCAGCGCCTGCTCCAGCCGGCGCTTGCCGATCCAGCACCACGGGCAGACCACGTCGGAGTAGATCTCGATCTCCATGCCCCCGGACAACGCGCCACCCGGACGGTCTGTTCCCGGCCCGGCCTGCTGTTTCCAGCGTTGGCGGGCCTCAGGTGGTCTGTTCCCGGACCTGGCGCTTGAGTCGGGCCAGGATCGCGGTGCCGCCCCGGACCCGCAGCGGGCTGATCGCCTGGGCCAGCCCCATCCGCTGGTACAGGTCGTCCGGAACGGCCAGGACCTCGGCGGCGCTCGCCCCGGCCAGCCCCTCGGCCAGGATGCCGGCGAAGGCGCGGGTGGTCGGCGCCTCCGGCGGGCAGTCGAACCAGGTGGTCACGGTGCCGTCCGGGGTCACCTCGGCGCGCAGGAAGAAGGCGGTCTGGCACTCCGGCACCTGCTCCATGCCCTCCCGGTCGGCGAGTTCGGCCGGCAGGGGTGGGATGACGTCGGCGTACTCCAGCAGCATCTCCAGCACCACGTCCCGGGGCGCGGCGGCGAACTCGTCGACGATCTCGGCCAGCGTGGTCGGCATCTCGGGCATCAGGTCAGGCTACCGCCGCCAGCAGGGCCCCTTCCGCAGGTGTTAAGAAGGGGCCCTTCCTCTACCGGAAGCGTTAATAAGGTGCCCTTCCTTTCAGTAGTTCGGGGCGTGTTCGGTGATCTCGCTGAGGGCCGAGGTGGGGTCGAGCTGCATCGCCAGGTCGCCGAGGGAGACGATGCCGACGAGCTTGCGCTCGGCGTCGCAGACGAGGATCCGGCGGATGCCGCGTTCCCGCATCAGCGCCGCCGCCTCACCGGCGCTGGCGTTCTGCTCGATCATCACCACCTCGCGGGTGGTGATGGAGCCGATGGTGGTGACCTTGGGGTCGCTGCACTCGGCCACCGCCCGGACCACGATGTCCCGGTCGGTGACGAGGCCGGCGAGGGTCGCGCCGTCGGTCACCACCACGTCGCCGATGTCCGCCTCCTTCATCACCCTGGCCGCCTCTTCCAGGGTGGTCTCCGCCGGCAGGTAGACCACCTGCCTGGTCATCACGTCACCGACCCGAAATCCGGCCATGAGAGCCTCCTGATGCACAGACAACCCGATCGGGCACCGGTACCCAGTCATACGATCGCTACACCCGGTCCGGGTGCTTCCCGAGTGTCTGTTCACACTCCTGGCGCATCTCGTCCACCATTCGGGGGACCAACCCGTCGAGGGGTACCTCGACCCGCTCCCCGGTGGCCCGCTCCCGGACCTCCACGTACCCGTCGGCGAGGCGGCGACCGACCACCACGGTGCGGGGGATGCCGACCAGTTCGGCATCGGTGAACTTCACCCCGGCCGAGACGTGCGTCCGGTCGTCGACCAGCACCCGCAGGCCCGCCGCGGCCAGCCGCCCGCCGAGGTCGAGCGCCGCGTCGAGCTGCGGTCCCTTCCCGGCCGCCACCAGGTGTACGTCGCACGGCGCGACCGCCGCCGGCCAGACCAGCCCCCGCTCGTCGTGGTGCTGCTCGGCGATCGCCGCGACCGCCCGGGACACCCCGATGCCGTAGCAGCCCATGGTGGGCCGCACCGGTGTGCCGGCCGGGCCGAGCACGTCCAGCGCGAAGGCGTCGGTGAACCGGCGGCCGAGCTGGAAGATGTGCCCCACCTCGATGCCCCGGCGCATGGTCAGCTCGCCGGTCGGGCAGGCCGGGCAGGGGTCGCCGGGGCGGACCTCGGCGGCCTCGACGGTGCCCTCGGGGTGGAAGTCCCGCCCACTGACCACGTGCACCGCGTGCCGGCCCGGCTCGTTCGCCCCGGTCAGCCAGGCCGTGCCGGGGGCCACCCGGGGGTCCACCAGGTACCGGATGCCGAGCGCGCCGAGGATCTGCGGGCCGAGGTACCCCCGGACCAGGTCGGGCTGCTCGTCCCAGCCCTCGAAGACGGCGACGCTCGCCGGGTGCAGGGCCGCCCCGATCCGCTTGAGGTCCACCTCCCGGTCCCCGGGCACCCCGACGACCAGCAGTTCCGCCGCGTCGACCCCGGGGCGGCGGACGGTCAGCACCACGTTCTTCAGGGTGTCGGCGGCGCTCCAGTCGTCCCGCCCGGCGAGCCGGCGCGCGTTCGCCAGCGCCACCAGCGCGGCGATCGTCGGCGTCTGCGGGGTGTCGTGCACCTCGGCGGGCGGCTGCGCGGCCGGGTCACCGGGTGCCGGGGCGCGGGTCACCACCGCCTCCGTGTTGGCCGCGTACGCGCAGGCCGTACAGCCGACGAAGGTGTCCTCGCCGACCTCGGTGGCGGCCAGGAACTCCTCCGACGCCGAACCGCCCATCGCCCCCGAGGTGGCGGCCACGATCGTGTACGCCAGCCCCAGCCGGTCGAAGACCCGCCGGTACGCCACCCGGTGCCGGTCGTACGCCGCCCGCAGGCCGGTCTCGTCCAGGTCGAAGGAGTACGCGTCCTTCATCAGGAACTCCCGCCCGCGCAGTACCCCGGCCCGGGGTCGGGCCTCGTCGCGGAACTTCGTCTGCACCTGGAACAGCGTCACCGGGAAGTCCCGGTACGAGGTGAAGAGGTCCTTCACCAGCAGCGCGGCCATCTCCTCGTGGGTCGGGGCGAGCAGGTGCTCGGCGCCCCTGCGGTCGGCCAGCGTGAAGATGTCGTCGCCGTACTCCGCCCACCGTCCGCTGGTCCGGTACGGCTCCGCCGGCAGCAGCGCCGGGAAGTGCACCTCCTGGTCACCGATGGCGACCATCTCCTGCCGGACGATCTCGGTCACCCGGTCCAGCACCAGCTTGCCCAGCGGCAGCCAGGTGAACCCGCCCGAGGCGGCCCGCCGGACGTACCCGGCGCGCAGCAGCAGCCGGTGGCTCGGCACCTCGGCGTCGGCCGGGTCCTCGCGCAGGGTCCGCAGCAGCAACGTCGACATCCGCAACAACATGCGCGCAGCGTAGGACCCCGCCGTCGGCCGGCGGTACCGATTTGCCCGGCGGTTCGCCGCCGCCGGGCGGCGCTGCCCAGTGCCCCGTCGGTGACGCGGGCGTCAGGGCGTCAGGGGCGCCTGGTGGCGGCGACGAAGGTACGCCAGGTCCCGGGGGTGAAGGCGAGGACCGGGCCGTGCGGGTCCTTGCTGTCGCGGACGGCGACGCCGCCGGGCAGGTCGACGGCGACCTCCACGCACTCGCCGTTGCCACTGCGGGTGGACTTGCGCCAGGTCGCGCCGGTCAGCGCGTGGGTCAGATCGTCCACGATCTCATCACTTCCTTCATCAGCAGCACCGACTGTCCGTGAGGCAGGGCCTCGCTGCGGACGCTCTCCCACCTCGCCAGCAGGATAGCGACCTGCTCATCGTTGTCGATGGTCGTGCCGCCGAGTTGGTTCTCCAGGTGCCCGACCCAGCCGCCCTCGGCGTCCCGGGCCAGGGTGAACGGGCCGGCGAGCCCGATGTGCCCGCTGATTTCCGCCGGGACGACGTGCACGCTGATGGTCGCGCGTTCGCTGGCGTCGACCAGGTGGGTGATCTGCTGGGTCATGATGCCCCGGAACCCCTCGTCGGCCCGGCGCAACGCCGTCTCCTCGACCACCACGACGAGCTTGGGCGGGGTCGGCCCGGTCAGGATCGCCTGCCGGTCCATCCGTACGGCCAGGCGTTTCTCCACCTCCTCGTCGCTGAGCATGTCGTCGGCGCGCAGGACCGCGCGGGCGTAGTGCTCGGTCTGCAACAGGCCGGGGACGAGCGTGGGGTGGTAGCAGCGCAACTGCCGGGCGTTCTGCTCCGCCTCCAGCCAGGGGCGCAGCCAGCTCGGTTGGCCGTCACGCTCGGCCATCTTGAGCAGGGAGACCAGCAGCCCGTCCGTCTTCAGCACCTCGTCGGCGCGTTTGAGGAACAGCCGGTCGAGCGGGCGGTGTCCCAACTCGACGGCGGAGACCTGGGAGGCCGAGTAGTGCACCAGCTTCCCGAACTCCTCCTGACTCAGCTCGGCGTTGAGCCGGTACCGGCGTAGTTGCGCCCGGATCAGCTCCGAGGTCGGTTCACCTTCCACAGTCCCTCCACGATCCGTCCGCCTCCGTCCCGGCGTGCCGCGCCGGGTGCCTGTCGGCGTCCCGCCTCCCGCCCCGACCGGCCTCGACGGCTTCCGGCAGGAGCGCCGCCGTCAGCAGACTGTCACACAGTGGTCACGATCCGAGGAGGTCGACATGCTCAACCCGTTCCGTCGTGGGCGGGCCGCCGGGGGACGCGGGTGGTGACGCGCGACGGGTGGCCGGTACCCCGGCTCGGGCCGTACCCCGACCGGCCCCGCGCCTGCCCGGCGGACCGGCCGCCGCACCTGCCGCTGCGGCCGTTGTGGCTGTGCCGGGCCTGCGGTGGACCGTGGCCGTGCGCCGAGGCCCGGCTGCTGCTCACCATCGAGTACGCGGAGCAGCCGGTGAACCTGGCGGTCTACCTCTCGGGGCTGTACCACGAGGCCTCGCACGACCTGTTCCGGCTCAACCCGCACGACGGGCCGACCCCGCGCGACCTGTTCGACCGTTTCGTCTCCTGGGCCCCGTACCGCCGGTCGGGTCCGGGCGGGGATCGTCGCCGATGAACTCCCTCACGTTCCCGGGGCGGTGCCGGCGTCCCCGCCCCGCCGGGTGCCAGACTGTCGCTGGCGTTTGGAAGGGCCCCCTTTACAACCGTATGCGTTAACAAGGGGCCCCTCCTTCCACCCGCGAAGCGGAGGGTTTCAGTGCGCTGGCGCAGTTACGTGGCGGTCGGGGACAGCTTCACCGAGGGCATGGACGACGCGTACCCGGACGGGACGTACCGGGGCTGGGCGGACCTGGTCGCCACCCGGCTGGCCGTCGAGGCCGGCCCGGACTTCGGCTACGCCAACCTGGCGATCCGGGGGCGACTCTTCCCGAACGTGGTGGCCGAGCAGGTGCCCGCCGCGCTGGCCATGAAGCCCGACCTGATCAGCTTCGCGGCCGGCGGCAACGACGTGCTGCGCCGCAGCTTCGACCCGGAGACGCTGGTCTCCCGCTTCGACGAGGTGGTCGGTGAGCTGCGGTCGAGCGGGGCCGACGTGGTGCTGTTCCGGTTCGCCGACCTGATGGCCCGGCTGCCCGGTCAGCGGCTCGTCGCGCCCCGGGTGGCCCTGCTCAACCAGGCCGTCGGGGAGACCGCCGAGCGGCACGGGGCGATCCTGGTCGACCTGTACGCCGACGACACGTACCTGAACCCGCTGCTGTGGAGCACCGACCGGCTGCACCTCTCCGCGGCCGGGCACCGCCGGGTGGCCGCCCAGGTGCTCACCGCGCTCGGCGTCGGCTGCGACGAGGAGTGGCTGCTGGTGCCGCCGCACCCGGAGCCGTCGCCCTGGCTCGCCGCCCGCGCCGCCGACCTGCGCTGGGCCGGGCAGCACCTGGCCCCGTGGATCCGGCGTCGGCTCACCGGCCGCTCCTCCGGCGACCTGGTGACCGCCAAGCGCCCGTCGCTCGGCCCGGTCGACGCCGACTGACGTGCGGACGATCCACGCCGGCACGCTGCTGCGGACCACCCCGGACGCCGAGCCGCGCCCCGGCCAGGGGGTGCTGGTCTCCGGTGACCGGGTCGAGGCCGTCGGCCCGCTGGACGAGTTGACCGGGGCGTACCCGCAGGTCCGGGTGCGGCACTGGGCCGGCACCCTCGGGCCGGCGCTGGTGCACGACGGGCCCCTGCCGGCGGCCCCGACCCCACGGGAGCGGGTGCACGCGCTGTTCCGGCTGGGCGTGGCCGCCGTGCCCGCCGCCCGGCTCACCGATCCCGACCTGCGGGCGGCGGCGCTGCGCAGCCACGTCGCCGTCCCGGCCACCCCCGCGCCCCGGGTCCTCACCGTCGGTGTCCGCGCCGACCTGGCCGTCTTCGCCCCCGACGGCACCTGCCTGGCCACCGTCGTTGCCGGCCGCCTCCTGCATCGCACCACCTGACCCGGGGCGACGGGCGTAGGTTGGGGCTCATGCCTGTGCCGAGTGATCCGAATCCCCGTTTCCAGTCGTACGCCGACCCGCAGCGGCTGGTCAGCACGGAGTGGCTGGCCGAGCACCTGGGCGACGACGGGCTCGTCGTCGTCGAGTCCGACGAGGACGTGCTGCTCTACGACACCGGGCACATCCAGGGTGCCGTCAAGGTCGACTGGCACACCGAGCTGAACGACCAGGTGACCCGGGACTACCTGGACGCGGCCGACTTCGCCGAACTGTGCGCCGCGAAGGGCATCGGCCGGGGCGACACGGTCGTCTTCTACGGCGACAACTTCAACTGGTGGGCCGCGTACGCCCTCTGGGTCTTCTCCCTCTTCGGCCACGCCGACGTCCGGCTGCTCGACGGTGGCCGGCAGAAGTGGATCGCCGAGGGGCGGGAGGTGACCCGGGAGAAGGTCACCCGGCCCCGCGCCGAGTACCCGGTGCCGGAGCGCAACGACGCGCCGATCCGGGCGTACCGGGAGCAGGTGATGGCGCACATCGCCACCGGTCGGCCGCTGGTCGACGTCCGCTCGCCCGGCGAGTACACCGGCGAGATGCTGCACATGCCGGACTACCCGCAGGAGGGCGCGCTGCGCGGCGGGCACATCCCGGGCGCGGTGAGCAAGCCGTGGAAGTCGGCGGCGAACGAGGACGGCACCTTCAAGTCCGCCGACGAACTGCGCGCCATCTACACCGACCAACTCGGGTTGAGCCCGTCCGACGACGTGGTGGCGTACTGCCGGATCGGTGAGCGGTCCAGCCACACCTGGTTCGTCCTGCGCCACCTGCTCGGGTACCCGCAGGTGCGCAACTACGACGGCTCGTGGACCGAGTGGGGCAACCTGGTCCGGGCCCCCGTCGTCAAGGGCGACCAGCCCGGCGGCCTCACCGGCTGAGCCGAGTGGTGCGGAGGGGTCCCTTTCCAGCGCGTACGCGCTGGAAAGGGACCCCTCCTAACACCTGAGCCGGCCGTACCTGACCAGCAGTCGGGCGGCGGCCAGCGTGAGCCCGGTCGTCATCAACGCCTGCACCGGGTGGAACGGCCCGGTCACCAGGTCCGCCAGCACCCCGAGCGCCACCGCGACGAGGGCGGCCCAGGTCGACCAGATCCGGCCGAGCGGGGCGACCACCCCGGCCAGCCCGAGGAGCACCCCGACCACCAGGTGCGCCCGGAGCCAACCGGAGATGTCGTGCAGCACCACCCCCTCCCGGCTGAGGCTGGCGTACTGGTTCGTGGTGAGGTCGCCGAGGCTGACCACGACGTCGATGACGGCCGCCCCGCAGAGCAGCGCGCCGGCCAGCGGCAGGGGCCGTCCCGGGCCGCCCGGCGTGCTGGTGGTCACCACCGGACCGTCGGTGCGCTGCGTCACCGTCCCAGGTTATGAGGGTTGTATCCGACATGTCCGGCGAGCAGTCCGATTCGCGCGGGGTACGGTCCGGTCTCGGCTCGCGTCCGGTCCACCACGAAGGGTCGATGGGGGACTACGCTGATCGAGTGACGGTCGAGCAGCAGACCCGGGCGGCCCCGGGGCGGAGTCGGCGACGTTCCCGACGGGACGAGATCCTCGGGATCGCGGTCGGGCTCTTCGCCGCGCGCGGTTACCACGGCGTGTCGATGGACGACATCGGCGCCGCCGCCGGGGTGACCGGGCCGGCCCTCTACCACCACTTCGCCGGCAAGGAGGCGATGCTGGTCGCCGCCCTCGTGCCGGTCAGCGAGGGGCTGCTCGCCGGTGGCCGGGAGCGGGCCCTGCGGCACGCGGAGGACCCCCGGGCGGCGGTCGAGTCCCTGATCACCTTCCATGTCGAATTCGCCCTGGCCAACCCGGCCGTGATCGCCCTGCACCTGCACGAGCTGGACCGGCTGCCCGAGGAGCCCCGGCGGGAGATCCGCCGGTTGCAGCGGCTCTACGTGGAGGAGTGGGTGCGGGTGCTGACCGCGTTGCACGCCGGGCTCCCCGCCGAGGAGGCCCGGGTGCTCGCGCACGCCGCCTTCGGCCTGATGAACTCGACCCCGTTCCTCGGCGGTGAGGTGGACCGCCGGCGTCGCGCCGAGCTGCTGCGCGCCGCCACCCTCGCCGCCCTGCTCGCCAGCCCGCAGTCCTGACCGCTGGTGGACGACCGCCGGGTCGTGGTTCCCTGACTCCCGTCCCCACCCCTGGACGCTGGAGGAATACATGATCGAGTCGTTGCTCGTCGCCAACCGTGGCGAGATCGCTCGTCGGATCATCCGGACCGCACGACGGCTCGGGATCCGGACCATCGCGGTGCACTCCGAGGCCGACGCCGCGCTGCCGTTCGTCACCGAGGCGGACGAGGCGGTCTGCGTGGGGCCGGCGAACCCGGCCCAGAGCTACCGCAACACCGACGCCATCCTCGCCGCCGCGAAGTCCACCGGCGCGCAGGCGATCCACCCCGGGTACGGCTTCCTGTCGGAGAACGCCGACTTCGCCCGTACCGTCGAGGCGAACGGCCTGATCTGGGTCGGTCCCGGCGCGGACGCGATCACCGCGATGGGCGACAAGATCAACGCCCGGAACCTGATGGCGGCGGCCGGGGTCCCGGTCGCGGCCGGCACCACCGAGCCGGCGGCCGACCTGGACGCGGCGGTGGCCGCCGCCGCCGAGATCGGCTACCCGGTGATGGTGAAGGCCGCCGCCGGTGGCGGCGGCATGGGCATGGGCGTGGCGACCGACGAGGCCGCGCTGCGCACCGAGTACGACAAGGTGCGGGCCTTCGCCGAGCGGATGTTCGGCGACGGCTCGGTGCTGATCGAGCGGTACTTCCCCCGGGTACGCCACGTCGAGGTGCAGATCCTCGGCCTGGCCGACGGCCGGGTGGTGGCCCTCGGCGAGCGGGAGTGCTCGGTGCAGCGGCGCAACCAGAAGCTGGTCGAGGAGTCCCCCTCCCCGGCGGTCAGCCCGGCGCTGCGCGAACGCCTCCTGGCGGCGGCGGTCCGGGCCGGCGAGGCGGTCGACTACCGCAACGCCGGTACCGTCGAGTGCCTGCTCGACCCCGCCACCGACGAGTTCTTCTTCCTGGAGATGAACACCCGCCTCCAGGTCGAGCACCCGGTGACCGAGCTGGTGTACGGCGTCGACCTGGTCGAGGAGCAGTTGCGGGTGGCCGCCGGCCTCGCCCCCACCGTCGACCCGGCCACGCTCACCCCGCGCGGGCACGCCATCGAGCTGCGGATCAACGCCGAGGACCCGAAGCGCTTCCTGCCCGGCCCCGGGAGGATCGCCACCTGGAACGAGCCGGCTGGCGAGGGGGTCCGGGTCGACTCCGGGTACGTCGCGGGCAACACGGTGACCCCGTTCTACGACAGCCTGCTGGCCAAGCTGGTCGTGCACGCCGACACCCGGGACGAGGCGATCGAGCGGGCCCGCGCCGCCGTGGCCGGGTTCGAGGTCGCCGGCCCGAAGTGCAACCTGCCCTTCTTCGCCGAACTGCTCGACACCGACGAGTTCCGCTCCGGCGACTACGACACCGGCATCGTCGGCCGGATGCGTTGACCCGGTTCCGTCCCTGTTCCGGCCCGCCCGGCCCGCCTGCGCGGCGTCGGTGCGGTGCCTGTCGTCTCCGAGGAGCCGCCTGAGGAGCCGGCTGACGACGTCCCTCCGCGCGCGCCTGTCGAGCTGACCTCCGCGCGCCTGTCGAGCTGAATCGTTGACGACATCACCGCGCGATCCGGTTGGTCGCCTCACGGGGCTCACCGCCGCGCCGTCCGCACTGCGTCGGGCCACCGGCCTGACGACCCGACGGAGTGTGAGTCGTTCACGACATCAGCTCGACAGGCGCTGAGGGGTTGGCCCGTGGGCGACGACGAGAGGCGACGACCTGTGCGCGCACCCCGCCACCCCGCCACCCCGTCCGCCCGCTTGGCTGGTTGGCCCCGGACGGTCAGGGGCGGGGTGGTGCGGTCTGGCGGGGTACGACCGGGTCGGCGGCGACCCAGTGGGCGACGTCGGCGGCGATCGGCGGTCGCGGTGTCGCGGTGTCGAGGCGGATGGGGAGGCGGGGCCCGTTCGACCCCGCGACGGTGGGTTGGCCGGCAGGGAAACGCCCGCTGTTGGGGCTGTCGCGGCGGGCTGCCGCCTCCCGCCCTCGCGGCGGATCCTCGGCCCTGGCCCCCTCGTGCGGCGGGCAGCCTGGCGCCTCGTGGCCAGCCGCCGGCCGGTGGCGCGACCCCGGGCCCGGCGGCTGCCGCCGGGGTAGGCCCCGCCGCTGGTCCCGCCCCGGCTCGGCGCGCAGCCTTTCGATCTCCGCCTGGCTGGCCGCCAGTTGTCGATGGAGCACCGCGTTCTCGCGGCGCAACCTGGCCAGCTCCGGGCTCTCCGGGCTTCCCGGGGCGGTCTGCGCGATGCCCGTCCCGCCAGCCCTGTCCGGGCAGCCGTCGTCCGCCGGGTGCCAGGCCGGGGGCCAGTCGCCCCGGGCGGACCGGTGCAGCCGGGCCAGGTCGTCGAGCGTGGCCCGCCGGTCGACCTCCGGTACGGTCACCTTCGCCACGAGGACCACGGTCTGCCAGGGCGGCCCCTTGCTCTCGGTGGTGAAGTGCCGGGACAGCCGTTTACGCCAGTTCTCCTGACGCCACTCCGGCCGCCCGCCGCAGATCGCGTCGGCGAGCCTGCTCCAGGTGTCGATCGGGCCGATCTCCGGACACCGCTCCACCAGGTCCCGCGCCGCCAGCGCGTACTCGGCCACGGCCGGGCCGTACCGTGCGGTGAATTCCGCGGCGAGTTCGGTGCGGTCGGCGAGTCGGTGCCGCCGATGCCGCCCCCGGGTCCGCACCGGCCCGGCGTTCTGCGATGTCATGTCGGTCCTTCCGAGAGCACATGACGTGGGAACCGTATTTCTATCGTCTCCGATCAAGTGTGGACGCCGATCGGCTGTGTCGTCGGTCAATTTCTGGCCGGGTCGCTGTCCGGGTAGGACAGTCGACGGGCCGGAATGCTCCGGGGCGCTGGTTCCCGCAGGGTGACCGGGGAACGCCGGGCCCTACGGCGCAACCTCCACTTTGGCCGGGTGACCGACGCGCAAGGCGGCCAGAACGCCACGCGCAACCGGTGTGCTGTCTCGTTGGGCCTCTCGCGCGAGTGACGCCGGGAACCGTCCTGGATTCACCGGTGAGAGCTCGCCGACGGGTCGGTGGACATTCCACGGACCCGGTCCGCCGGGCGAGAGGGGAAATGTGAGCGGAAAACGAATGGACGACATCGGGCCGAGGGGGTTGACCGACGGTCGGCGGGCGGCCCGGACACTGCGCACGCTCGCCGGGTACGTCGAGGGGGTGGTGGCGGTGATCCTGCTCGTGGGCCGGGAGGACGTCGGCGCGTACGCCGGTGTCCTCCCGGCCGTCCTCCGGTGCGCTGCGGAGCTCTTGGAAGGACCGTCCGAGCGCTGACCCGAGGCATGCCGCGAGGGGGTGGGTGCACACCTGCCCCCTCGCCGCGCGGCCCCACGGTATCGATCCCCGCCGTCGCCGCCGTGTCGCGTGGCGGCGTTTTCGGCCGTCCGGTCGCTCCGGCCACCAGACGGCCACCAGACGGCCGGCGGCGGTGGGCCGGACGGGCCACCCCGCACGCTCGTGGTCGCACAACAGGTCCGGGTTCGGGTGCCTCCCGGCTGGTAACGCCCCCGGGTGGCACGCCGGACGGTGGCGGCGGCCGGGTCGGCTCTGCTTCCCTGTAGGCAGCACCACCAGCTACGCGGCCACTCGTCGGCGGGTGGCCACCGGGTCACAGTGAGGTGACGCATGACCGAGATGCCAGATTTCGTGTCGATCCGCGAGGTCGGGCCGCGCGACGGGCTCCAGAACGAGGACCCGATCCCGACCGAGGCCAAGGTACGGCTGCTGGACACCCTCTCCGGCACCGGCGTCCGGCGGATCGAGGCGGTCTCCTTCGTGCACCCGAAGGCGATCCCGCAGATGGCCGACGCCGACGAGGTGTGGCAGCGGGCCACCCGGGTCGACGGGGTGCGCTACTCGGCGCTGGTGCCGAACACCCGGGGCGCGCAGCGCGCCCTGGCCGCCGGCTTCACCGAGATCGAGGTGGTCGTCTCGGCCAGCGACACGCACAACCGGCGCAACGTGAACCGCTCCACCGACGAGTCGCTGGACGACATCGCCGAGCTGATCGACCTGCTGCACGGCGCCGGCGCGACCGTCGAGGTGATCGTGGCGACCAGCTTCGGCTGCCCGTACGAGGGGGACGTCGACCCGGCACGGGTCGCCGGCATCGTCGACCGGGTGGTCCGTGACGGCGCGGACCGGGTCGCCTTCGGCGACACCACCGGCATGGGTACCCCACGTCGGGTCCGTGACCTGCTCGCCGCCGTACGCGACCGCAACGCACACGTACCGGTGCTGCTGCACTTCCACAACACCCGGGGTACCGCCCTGGCGAACCTGATGACCGCGCTGGAGTTCGGGGTGACCGAGTTCGACGCCAGCGTCGGCGGGCTCGGCGGCTGCCCGTACGCCCCCGGGGCGAGCGGCAACCTGGCCACCGAGGAGGCCGTGCACATGCTGCACGACCTGGGCATCGACACCGGCATCGACCTGGACGCCCTGATCGAGGCCGCCGAACTCGCCGAACGCCTGGTCGGCAAGCCCCTCCCCTCCGGCGTCCTCCGCGCCGGCCCCCGCACCCGCCTAACCCCCCACTAACCCCCCACCCCCCTCCCCACCCCACCCCGCCCCCCCGCCCTCCCCCTCCCCACCCCGTTGATCATGGAGTTGGCGGCACTCCCCGAGCCGGAAAGCGCCGCCAACTCCATGATCAACAGCCAGGGAGTGCGGCGGGGGGCGGGTGGGGAGCGGGGAGGGGCGGGGGTCGCCGGAGGGGGTGGGGATGGGATAGCCTAACGATCGTTCAGGTCGGTGTGCGGGTGGGTGGTGAGTCCACCCGGGTACGGCGGGGTAGGGGGTCGGCGTGACGCTCGACGGTGAGGCACTGGAGCAGCTCCGCAAGCGGGCTCGGGCCGGCGGCGCGGACAAGTACCATGCGGCGAACGCGGCCAAGGGCAAGCTGTTCGCCCGGGAACGGGTGGCGTACCTGGTCGACGAGGGTTCCTTCGTGGAGGACGGCCTCTACGCCAACGCGCTGGCCGACGGGCTGCCCGCCGACGGCGTGGTCACCGGCACCGCCACCATCGACGGTCGGCAGGTCTGCCTGATGGCCAACGACTCGACGGTCAAGGCGGGAAGCTGGGGCGCGCGGACCGTCGAGAAGATCATCCGGGTCATCGAGCGGGCGTACTCGACCGGCGTGCCGATGGTCTACCTGGTCGACTCGGCCGGGGCCCGGATCACCGACCAGGTCGACCTGTTCCCCGGTCGGCGCGGTGCCGGCAAGATCTTCTGGAACCAGGTCCGCGCCTCCGGTTCGATCCCGCAGGTCTGCGCGCTGTTCGGGCCGAGCGCCGCCGGTGGGGCGTACATTCCGGCGTTCTGCGACGTGGTGGCCATGGTGGACGGCAACGCCAGCATGTACCTCGGCTCGGACCGGATGGTCGAGATGGTCACCGGCGAGAAGACCACGCTGGAGGCGATGGGCGGGGCGAAGGTGCACTGCGCCGAGTCCGGCGTCGGACACTTCCTCTGCAAGACCGAGGCCGAGGCGCTCGACGTGGTCCGACGCTACCTGTCGTACCTGCCGGCGAACTGGACCCAGGCACCGCCGGTCGCGCCGGCCGCCGAGGCGCCCGCGAAGGTCGACCTGGCCGCGTTGGTGCCGGCGAGCGAGCGGCAGGCCTTCGACATGCGCCGGTACGTCAAGGGCCTGCTCGACGAGGGCAGCTTCTTCGAGATCCAGGCGCTCTGGGCCAAGGAGCTGACCATCGGCTTCGGCCGGCTGAACGGCGAGGTCGTCGGCGTGGTCGGGAACAACTCGATGTTCAAGGGCGGGGTGCTCTTCGTCGACTCGGCCGACAAGGCGAGCCGGTTCGTGCAGCTCTGCGACGCCTTCAACGTGCCGCTGCTGTTCCTGTCCGACGTGCCCGGGTTCATGGTCGGCAGCGCGGTGGAGAAGCAGGGCATCATCCGGCACGGGGCCAAGATGATCACGGCGATCTCCGAGGCGACGGTACCCAAGATCTGCGTGGTGGTGCGCAAGGCGTACGGCGCGGGGTTGTACGCGATGGCCGGCCCCGGCTTCGAGCCGGACGCGACGATCGCGCTGCCCACCGCGAAGATCGCGGTGATGGGGGCGGAGGCGGCGGTGAACGCGGTCTACGCCAACAAGATCGCGGCGATCGGCGACGAGGCCGAGCGGGCCGCCTTCGTCGCCGCGAAGCGCGAGGAGTACGAGCGGGACATCGACCTCGTCCGGCTCGCCAGCGAGCTGGTCATCGACACGGTCGTCGAGCCGCACGAACTGCGCGCCGAACTGGTCCGGCGGTTCGCCGCCGCCCGGGGCAAGGACCGGTCCTTCTCCCGTCGCCGGCACGGCGTCACCCCGGTCTGACCCGCCGGCCGGCGCACCCCGCGCCCGCCGCCCGCACCCGGCAGTCGGCCCGCCCGCACCCGAGGGCCGCCCGCACCCGAGGGCCGGCAGCCCGGCCGGGCGCGTCGGAGGGCCGGCAGCCCGGCCTCCCGCCCCGACGGCCGGCAGCCCGGCCACCCGCAGCCCGTCGGCCGCACCCGGTCGGCCCCGCGAACGAGCAGCTCGGCCCGATCCCACCGGTGGTCGGGGTCGAGCGGCACGAACCACCCGTCCCGGCGTCACGAGCGCCCGGCGGCTCAGCCACACAGGAGGATCAGATGGACTTCCGGCTCACCGAGGAGCAGGAGGCGCTGCGCGACAGCGTCCGGGACTTCGCCCGCGAGGTGGTCGCCCCGGTGATCGCCGAGCACTACGAGCAGCACACCTTCCCGTACGAGGTCGTCCGGCAGATGGGGAAGATGGGGCTGTTCGGGCTGCCCTTCCCCGAGGAGCACGGCGGCATGGGCGGCGACTACTTCGCGCTCTGCCTCGCCCTGGAGGAACTGGCCCGGGTCGACTCCAGTGTGGCGATCACCCTGGAGGCGGCGGTCTCCCTCGGCGCGATGCCCATCCACCGCTTCGGCACCGACGAGCAGAAGGCGCGCTGGCTGCCGAAGCTGACCAGCGGCGAGGCGCTGGCCGCGTTCGGTCTCACCGAGCCCGGGTTCGGCTCGGACGCCGGGGGCACCCAGACCCGCGCGGTGCTGGACGAGCGGACCGGCGAGTGGGTGATCAACGGCTCGAAGGCGTTCATCACCAACTCGGGTACCGACATCACCAGTCTGGTCACCGTCACCGTGGTCACCGGCACCCGGCCGGACGGGGCCAAGGAACTGTCCACCATCATCGTCCCCGCCGGCACCCCCGGCTTCACCGTCGCGCCCGGGTACTCCAAGGTGGGCTGGAACGCCTCGGACACCCACGAGCTGACCTTCGACGACTGCCGGGTGCCGGCGGCGAACCTGCTCGGTGAGCGGGGGCGGGGCTTCGCCCAGTTCCTGCGGATCCTCGACGAGGGGCGGATCGCCATCGCCGCCCTCGCCGTCGGCCTCGCCCAGGGCTGCGTCGACGAGTCGATCAAGTACGCCAGGGAGCGCCACGCCTTCGGCCAGCCGATCGGCAACTACCAGGCCATCCAGTTCAAGATCGCCGACATGGAGGCGAAGGCGCACACCGCCCGCCTGGCGTACTACGACGCGGCGGCCCGGATGCTCGCCGGTGAGCCGTTCAAGCGGCAGGCGGCCATCGCCAAGCTGCACGCCAGCACGATCGCGGTGGACAACGCCCGGGAGGCCACCCAGATCCACGGCGGGTACGGCTTCATGAACGAGTACCCGGTGGCCCGGTTCTGGCGGGACTCCAAGATCCTGGAGATCGGCGAGGGCACCTCCGAGGTCCAGCGCATGATCATCGCCCGCGACCTGGGGCTGTGAAAGGAAGGGCCCCTTCTTAACGCCTCCGGTAGAGAAGGTGCCCCTTCTCACCGTCACCCTGCGCTTGAAACGAGGGCCGGCGGGGACCGGTCAGGCGGAGGGCCGGCGGGGACCGGTCAGGCGGAGGGGCCGGCGGTCAGCCAGTGGCGCAGGGCCGAGGGGTCACCGGCGGCGGCCACGAGCACCTGCCGGGCGTCCACCCGGTCGCCGGCCGGGTCGACCAGGACGCCCCGGACGGCCGGGTGCTCCAGCCGCCACCCGCGCCGCAGCAGGGCGTCCTCGACCAGGAACACCAGGGCGCCGGGCGGGTCATCGTCGTCGTACGGCTGCTCGTCCGCCAGGTCCGCCAGCGGGATGTCGAAGGCGGCGGCCAGCACCTCCCGGGTCCGGGTCCGGACCACCTGGTAGACCTCCAGGTCGTCGACCGGCTCCCGGCCGAGGACGGTGGCCACGTCGGCGCGGACCGAGTCGGCGTCCCGGGTCGCCCGCCGTCGCCACCAGGCGTGCGGGGCCTCGGCGAAGGTGGTCCACCGCAGGGACTCCGGGAACGGGATGCCGAGCAACCGGCGGACGAGCCGGCGCTGCTGGCGTGGGGTGAGCGGCGGGACCGGCACCGGGTCCGGGCTCGGCCGTACCGACAGGGGCGTGGTGCCCAGCGCCCGTACCGGCCCGGCCAGGCCGGGGTGGATCGTCGCCAGCAGTTCGGCCGTCTCCTCGTCCCAGTCGGACTCGCCGAGACCCCGGTGCACCACCCGACGCCACCCGTCGTCCAGGTCACGGACGCCCACCCCGCGCCGCCACAGGGTCCGTTCGGGCACGCCGAGCAGGTCCAGGAAGTCGTCGAGGTACGTCTGCGCCACCACGTGCGCCAGCGCGGTCGCGCGGGCGGCCGGCCCGCCGCCGCCGGCCACGGTGGCCGCCGCCGCGTCCGCGTCCCGCTGCACCTGGGCGGCGAAGGCGTCCAGTTCCCGGCGGAGCCGGGTGGCCCGGCGCAGCTTCCGCCCGGTCTCGTCCGCGCTGTCGCGCACCGCGTCCATCCAGATGGCGACCAGCGGTACGACGAGTCCCGCCCGCCGGTGGCGCAGCAGGGCGAGCCGGTGCCCCAGCACGGCCCGCAGGTCGGCCCGGCTGAGGCAGGCCAGCACCGGAAGGCCGATCCGCAGGTACCGCTGCCCGTGTGTCACCTCGGCCTCGACCACCGGCTCGGCGGACAACAGCACCCGGTCGGGCGGGTCGGTGCCGAGGTGCCGGGCGACCTCCGTCACCAGGGCGGACAGTTCGGGGTGGGTCTCCGGGGCGACCGGCACCCCGTCCCGGCTGCCCCACCGGGCGGTCACCTGGTCGACCAGGGCCAGCACGGCGAGCCAGAGCAGGAACAGCGGGGCGAGGGCCACCGCGCCCGCGCCGTAGACCACCGGTCCGAGCGTCCCGCCGTGGCGCAGCACCAGCCAGCGGGCCCGCCAGACACCCAGGCCACCGGGCAGGTCGTCGTCCACCATGCCGGTATCCTGCCGGCACCGGAAATCCTGATCAATCCGACCGGGCAGATCGTGATCAATGCGACGAGCCGGCCGGCTGTCGGGTTTCGGCAGGTCAGGGTCGGGTGCCCGACGCTGCCCTGCCCGCTGTGGACTGCGGCCCGTAGGGTCGGGGGCCATGACTCCGGGCCATGATCAAGCGGTGGGCGCGGCCGGTGGTGTCCACCTGCCGGACCTGCTGCGGCGGCACCGGCTGGCCGCCGGTCTGACCCAGGCCGAGCTGGCCACCCGGGCCGGCGTCGGCGTCCGCACGGTACGGGACCTGGAGCGGGGGCACTCGTCGCGCCCGCAGCGCACCACCGTCGAGCTGCTCGTCGGCGCGCTGGCGCTGACCGGCCCGGCCCGGACGGCCTTCATGGCCGTCGCCCGGGGAGCCGCCGCCGGGCCCGAGCGCGTCGTGCCGGTCACCGGCTCCGGCGGTCCTCCGGCGCTGCCCGCCGGGCCCGTGCTGGTCGGCCGGGACCGGGAGGCCGCCGAGCTGGTCCAGCTCCTGATCGATCCGTACGGCCCCCGGCTGGTCAGCCTGGTCGGGCTGGCCGGGGTGGGGAAGACGGCGCTGGCCCTGACGGTCGCGCACGCCGTGGCGACCCGGTACCCCGCCGGGGCCGCCGGAGTGCCGGTCGGCGAGGGCGCGGACGCCGACGACGTCCTGGCGGCGGTGGCGGCGGCGTTCGGGGCGGGCCACGTCGACGACCTCGCCACCCGGCTCGCGGGTCGCCCGGCGGTGCTGCTGGTGGACGGCGCGCACGGGGCACCGGAGCAGGTGGCCGAGGCGCTGTTCCGGCTTGCCCCGATCCTCCCGCAGCTTCGGCTGCTGGTCACCGGCCGGCAACCGGTCGGGGCGCCGGGGGAGCGGGTCCGGCCGGTCGCCCCGCTCGGCGTACCGCCGCCGGAGGCCGACGGGGAGGGGGCGGTGGCGCTCGCGGCGTACCCGGCGGTGGCGCTCTTCACCACCCGCCTGGCCCAGGTCCGGCGGGAGCCGCCGACCCCGGCGGAGCTGCCGGCCCTGGCCGCGCTCGTCCGGCGGCTCGGCGGCCTGCCGCTGGCCATCGAGCTGATGGCCGCCCGGGCCCGGATCCTCGACCTCACCGAACTGCTCGCCCGGTACGGCGACCGGGTGCTGGACCTGGCCGGGCCGGCGCAGCGGACGGGCTGGCCGGTGCCGGGCCCGGCATCCGCCGGGCGGGACGCCACCGGCCCGGCGGTGGTGACCCTGCGGGAGGCGCTGGCGGACAGCTACCGGCTACTCACTCCACCGGAGCGGGAGGCGCTGCGCCGGCTCGCCGCGTTCCACCACCGGTGGTCCGTGGACCTGGCCGAGGAACTGCTCGCCGACGAGGCCGACGCGGACGGCACCGTGACGGTCGACCCGGTCCCGGTGCTGGACCGGCTGCACGACCTGGGCCTGCTCGACGTCTCCGGCGGCGGCCCGTTCCGGTTCCGGCTGGTCGACGTGGTCCGGGGGTTCGCCGTCGAACAGGCCGACACGGCCGGCGAGGCGCGGGCGATCCGCCGTCGGCACGCCCAGGTGGTCGCCCGCCTCGTCGGGCGTACCGCGCCCGATCTGGTCGGGCCGGGCCTCCCGGCGGCGGCCCGCCGGCTGGACGAGGTCGCCGCCGACATCGCCTCGGCGCTGGAGCACGCGGCGGCCGACGACCCGGAGACCGCGCTCCTGCTGGCGGCCGGCCTGTCCCGGTGGTGGCGGTTCCGGGGGCGGGAGGCGGCCGGGCGGCAGTGGCTGTGCCGGTTGCTGGCCGACCCCCGCACCGCCGACGCCGATCCGGTCCTGCGCGCCTGGGCGTTGCTCGGGGCGGCGGAACTGACCGCCGGACGCCGGGCCGGCGTCGAGGAGGTGGCCCACGCCCGTACCGCCCTGGCCGCCTTCCGGGTCGCCGGGGACGTCGGCGGGGAGCTGGCGGCCCGGACGGTGCTCTGTTCGCTGCTCATCGCCACCGGGGCTCACGACGAGGCCCGGGAGCAGGCCGAGAAGGTGCTGGTCCTCGCCGCCCGGACCGGGCGGATCCGGGACATGGCGGTGGCGCACAACAACCTCACCTGGCACGACATCCGGGTCGGTGACCTGTCCGGGGCCCGGCGTCGGCTGGCCGCGGCGGGGCGGCTCGCCGCGCAGTGCGCCGACCAGCGGCTGCGTCTGCTGACGCGGGCCAACCTGGCCGAGGTGGCCCGGCTGGAGGGCCGGTACGCCGACGCGGTGGAGCAGGGCCGGCAGGTCGCGGCGGCGCTGGCCGACCTGGGTGACCCGGGGTGCCACCGGCGGGTGCTCGGCACGGTCGGCCTGGCGCTGGCGCAGGACGGCCGGGCGGCCGAGGCGGCCGACGTGCTCCGCGAGCTGCGTACCCGGGCCGGCCCGTCCGGGTCGCCGTCGGCCGGTCGGGCGGAGCCGGTGGGGGCGGCGGGCCCTCCGGAGGACGGCGTGGGCGCGCTGGTCGAGGGCACCATCGCGCTGCTGCGGGGTGACCGGGACCTGGCGGCGGAGTGGTTCGCCGTGGCCGCCGAGGCCGGTGGCGACGGCCAGGACCGTCGGGACGTGGTGGAGGCGCTGGTGGGGCTGGCCGCGAGCACGACGGACGTCGGGGTGCTGGACCGGCTCGACCAGGTCTGTCAGGAGAGCGGCATCCGACTGCTGCCGCACGAGGAGGGGTTACTGTACGCGTTGACGGTGACGCGGTACGTTGGTCCGGACCGGAGTCGGGTAACCTCCTCCGGAGGGTGGCGCGAGCGATATGCCCCCTGATATGTCCTCGCCCATCGCTCGCGCCGGCATCCCCCGGTGCTCCCCCGCGTGGTGAAGACTAGCCACCGCTGTAAAGCCCTTACGCCCCTTTTGTGGGGATATTTCGCCGCTCCCGGGTAGTTCTGCCGGTCTTTCTGCCGGTGCCCCGCCCCGGCTCCGGCTGGCGGGTCGGTCAGGTGACGGGGTCCTCGTCCCGTGGTCGGGCGAGGTGGGGTGGCAGGTCGGTGCTGCCGGCGGTCGCCCCCGGGTGCACCGCGTCCCGTACCTGACGCAGGCCGTCGAGCAGGGCGGCCAGGGCCGGCGGGTCGAGTTGGCCGGTGAACCACTGCTCGATGATCCGCAGGTGGCCGGGGAGGACGTCGTCCAGTCGCTCCAGCCCGGCCTGGGTGACCACCGCGTACGAGCTGCGCCGGTCGTTGGGGCAGGCGCGCCGGCAGAGCAGGGCGTCGCGCTCCATCCGGTCGACCACCCGGGTCACGCCACTGGTGGAGAGGGAGGTCTGCGCGGCAAGATCGGTCATCCGCAGTTGGTTGCCCGGCGAGCGGGCGAGGCGGGTCAGCACCTCGAACTCGACCGACGAGAGGCCGTGCTCCTCCAGCTGGGCGGCGAACCGGGCCGACAGCCCGGCGTGCGCCTCGACGAGCAGGCCGACGGCCGTGATGCGGGGGTCGTCGAAGACGTTCTGGTTCACCGGTCCAGCATAGCAGTACTTGACACGAGGAATATTGCTGTAGCTATAGTTGCTGGCGCAAACGTTGGATCGCTTCGTACACCTCTCTTGGAGGGCAGTGCCATGACCGTCAACACCGACGCGGTCACCCGCGACTGGAACGGCCTCACCATCCCCACCGCCGGCACCTACCTGCTGGACGCGGCGCACAAGCGCGTCGGGTTCGTCGCCCGGCACATGATGGTCAGCAAGGTGCGCGGTGAGTTCACCGAGGCCACCGCCACGATCACCGTCGCCGAGGACCCGCTGGCCTCCTCGGTCAGCGCCACCATCCAGGCGGCCAGCCTGACCACCGCCCAGGGCGACCGGGACGCGCACCTGTGCAGCCCCGAGTTCCTCGACGTGGAGACCCACCCCACGCTGGAGTACCGCAGCACCGGCGTGAAGTCCCAGAACGGCAGCGAGTTCGTGCTCTCCGGCGAGCTGACCATCCGGGGCGTCACCCGCCCGGTCGACCTGGCCGTCGAGTTCGAGGGCGTCGGCCGCAGCCCGTTCGGACAGGACATCTTCGGCTTCACCGCCAGCACCGAGATCGACCGGGAGGACTTCGGTCTGACCTGGAACGTGGCCCTGGAGGGCGGCGGCGTGCTGGTCGGCAAGAAGGTCAAGATCGAGATCGAGGGCGAGGCCATCCGGCAGGCCTGACCCGCGACCGGCACCGGGCCCGCACGTCGTCGACGACGTGCGGGCCCGGCTGTTTTCCCAGCTCGCGCCCCTGCCATGCGGGCGGGTGACGATTCTCTCCCCACCGGCGTCAGGCGGGCGGAGCCGTCCGTCACCGGTGGCCGGGGCACGCTGCCGCTCTTACGGTGGATGCTTCACAATGCGCTCTCGGGACGGTGCGTTCCGGTCGCGCCACCCGCCGGGAGGAACAGATGGGCAAGGATGTTGCGCAGCGCGCCTACTCCCGGGAGGACCGGGTCCGCTACCGGCAGAAGGTCCGTCGGTGCCTGGACGTCTTCGCGTTGATGCTTGACGACTTCGGGTTCGACGCCGACCGGCCGATGACCGGCCTGGAGATCGAACTCAACCTGGCCGACCCGGCCGCCGAGCCGGCGATGCGCAACGACGAGATCCTGGCCGAGATCGCCGACCCGCTGTTCCAGACCGAGCTGGGTCAGTTCAACCTGGAGCTGAACGCGCTGCCCCGGCTGATCGAGGGCACCGGCTTCACCGACTACGAGAAGGACCTGCGCAGCAGCCTCAGCCGGGCCGACGAGCGGGCGGCGAAGTCGGACGCGCGGATCCTCCTGGTCGGTATCCTGCCCACCCTCACCGAGCGGCACCTGGTGGCCGACAACCTCTCCACCGCCGAGCGGTACCGGGTGCTCAACGACCAGATCGTGGGGGCCCGGGGCGAGGACATCGAGCTGGACATCCGGGGCGTGGAGCGGCTCCAGACGCACACCGACTCGATCGCCCCGGAGGCGGCCTGCACCAGCCTCCAGGTCCACCTCCAGGTCGCGCCGGACAGCTTCCCCGACTACTGGAACGCCTCCCAGGCCATCGCGGGCGTCCAGGTCGCGGTCGGGGCCAACTCGCCCTACCTCTACGGCCGGCAGCTCTGGGCGGAGACCCGGATCGCCCTCTTCCAGCAGGCCACCGACACCCGCCCCGACGAGCTGAAGGCCCAGGGGGTACGCCCCCGGGTGTGGTTCGGCGAGCAGTGGATCACCTCGATCTTCGACCTCTTCGAGGAGAACGTCCGGTACTTCCCGCCGTTGCTGCCCATCGTCGAGGACGAGGACCCGGTCGAGGTGCTGCACGCCGGTGGCGTACCCGAGCTGGCCGAACTCCGGCTGCACAACGGCACCGTCTACCGCTGGAACCGGCCGGTCTACGACATCATGGACGGCCGCCCGCACCTGCGGGTGGAGAACCGGGTGCTGCCGGCCGGGCCGACCGTGGTGGACATGCTCGCCAACGCCGCCTTCTACTTCGGGCTGGCCCGGGGGCTGGCCGAGGCGGACCGGCCGATCTGGAGCCAGCTTCCGTTCAGCTCCGCCGAGGAGAACTTCCACGCCGCCGCCCGGCGCGGCATCGAGGCTACGCTGCACTGGCCCCGGCTCGGCGAGGTGCCGGTCACCACCCTCGTGCTCGACGTGCTGCTGCCGCAGGCCGCCGCGGGGCTGGACCGGTTCGGCGTCGCCCCGGCCGAGCGGGACCGGTTGCTGGGCATCATCGAGCAGCGCTGCCGGACGGGACGCAACGGCGCGGTCTGGCAGACCGAGACGGTGTTGTCCGCCGAGCGGAACCGGGGACTGGACCGGGACGCCGCCCTGCACCACATGGTGCAGCGGTACGCGGAGTTGCAGGGCGGCAACGAGCCCGTGCACACCTGGCCGGTCGACTGACCGTCCCGCCGTGGGCCCACCACCGGCCCCACCACCGGTCGCTGGGGTCCGGTGTCCGGTGTCCGGTGCGGGGGCCGGTGGTCGGCCCGGCGAGGAGTGGTGGTCGGCTCAGCGGGTTCGGCGGCCGGCGCGGGGTGTACGGGGCCTGGGCACCGCTGCGTCGGCGGGGCCGGTGGGTTCCTCGGCGGCCGACTCCGGGGTGACCGCCGATCCGTCCGGCGGCGCGGCGTCCGGCTGACCGCCCGACCCGGCCGCCGAGGCGTCACCGGCCTTGGTGGCCCGGCCGGCCGACTCCGGGTCGCTCGCGGTCCGGCCCGGCGTCGACGCGGTACGGGTGCGCGGTCTCGGGGCGGCCGAGCGGGTGGCCGGGCGGGCGATGGGGCTGACCGGTTCGGCCGGGCCGACCGGATCGGCCGGACCGGTCGGTGTGGGGCCCTCCAGGGCGGTCCCGTGCGGTGCCGGGGCGGATTCGTCCGGTGCCGGGGCGGTCGGCGCGGTGTCGGGGCGCGGCGGGTTGGTGGGACCGGCGGTCAGGCGCGGTACGGATGCCGCCGAGGGTGCGGCGGCGGGCAGCGGATCGGGGGCGAAGGCGGCCGGCGAGGGGTGCGCCGCGCCGGTGCGCTGTGCGCGGGCCCGTCGCTCGGCGGCGCGGGTGGCGGACCGTTGGCCCAGGGCGGCCACCAGCGCCGACGCGCCCGCCCCGACGATGACCGCGTACGGGGCGACGAGGTGGGCCGACACCTGCTCGGCGCCGAGCGTCCCCAGCCGGGGTACGACCAGGAAGTACGCCACCGCGACCAGCAGCGGTCCGGCCGCCCCGGAGACCGCCGCGCCGACCCGGCGCAGGGGGTTCCGGGCGCACCGCCGGGCGGCGAACACCCCGATGACCAGGGCGGAGCCCAGCGCCAGCGCGGCACCGGGCCAGTAGAAGTAGTCCCGCAGCCAGAAACCGGCGTTGTCCGCGCTGAGTTGCCAGATGCCGAGTTGGGCGGTGCTCAGTCCGCGCCCGGCGAGCACCCCGTCCACCACCGCCGCGACGGCGAGCAGCCAGAGCCAGGCCACGGTGGCGACCAGGTTGGCCCGGGCGGCGGGAGAGTGCAGCGCCCAGAGTGCGACCAGGAACCCGAGCAGCACCCCGGCGCCCGCGTACCCGGCGGCGACGGCCTGCGGGGCGGTGGTCCCCGGCAGTTCCGCCACCCGGGCCGGTACGGCCACCAGCAGGACGGTGGTCAGGGCGCCGATCGCGGCGGCGACGGCCAGCATGAGGCGGCCCAGGGTGCCGCCCCGGGCCGGGTCCCGACCGGGCTCGCCGGGGCCGGGTGGCGTGTCCCGACCGGGGCCGCCCACGCCGGGTGGCGTGTCCCGACCGGCCGGGTCGGTGCCCGCCTGCTCGGCGGCCGGGGCGGTAACCGCCGCCTCGGCGGCCGGGTCGGCGGTGTGCGCCGTTCCGGTGGCCGGTGCCGTACCCGATCCGGCGGCCCCGACCGGGCTCCCGTCGCCGCCAGCGGGCATGGCCTGCCCGTCGCCAGCGGGGGCGGCGGGGGAAACGGCCTGCCCGTCGCCAGCGGGGACGGCCCGTCCGGTGGCGGTGGGGCTGGTCCGGTCGGCGTCGGGCGGCGGGGTCGGGTCGGTGGCCGGCTCCGGGCGGTCGGTGGCGGGCCCGGCGGGTCGCTCCCGCAGTCGTTGGGCGCCGATCGCGCCGACGACGGTCGAGGTGGCGGCGATCCAGGTGGCCCAGGCCAGGCTGGCCACCCAGGCCGCCTCCTCCGGGGCGGTGCCGGCCGGCGCCCAGGTGATGATGCCCAGCCCGTAGCCGAAGCCCAGCTGAGCCGCGCCCGCCCCGGCGGCGACGCCGGTCGCGGTGGCGATGGATCCTCCCCAGCCCCTGGCCATGCCGGGGAGCGTAACCGCCCCGGGCGACCGGGGCGAGTCGTGGCGGAGCGTGGATCACGGGCCGGGGTCGGGTCGTGACGCGCGGTGGTGCGCGCTGATCCGGGCCGGTGGCCGTCCTGCCGGTTAGCGTGGGGCCACGAGGGCCAGGGTGCCCGCACGGAGGGAACGTGCGATGAGCGACGACCGCCAGGAGCCACCCACCGGAGAAGACGACGACCGTACCCGGCAGCTTCCGCCTGGACCCGGCACCCCGGCGGCCTGGTCGGGTCGGGCCGGCGTGCCACCGCCCCGACCGCCGGGCTACCCGGAGCCGGAGGCCGAGTGGTACGGCGACGAGCCCACCGGCCGCCGCTGGTGGACCCCGATCCTGCTCGGCCTGGTCGCGTTGGCGCTGCTCGGGCTGGTGGGCGCCGGGTTGTGGCTCGCCAGTCAGCCGACGGGGGACACCGGGCCGGAGTCGCCGACGGCCGCTCCGACCCTCGCGCCGACCACGGGCACGCGGACCCCGGCGACTCCCGGCCGCACCCCCGCGACCACCCCGCCGACGACCACCCCGGCCACCACCGCACCCACCACCGGTTCGGCCACGGTGCCGGTGCCGCCGCTGGTGGGGCTCGCCCAGGGCACGGCGGAGACGATCCTGGACCGGCTGGGGGTGCGGTACCGGCTGACGTACCGGAGCGCCCCGGACCGGCCGGGCACGGTGATCGAGACCGACCCGGCGGCCGGTACCCCGGTACCGGCGGGGCAGGAGGTGACCCTGGTGATCTCCGAGGGGCCGGCATCGGCACCGACGACCGCGCCGACCAGCGGTCCGCCGGCCACCGTCACCCCGTGACCTGACCGGCTCTCACCACATCCGGCGTCTGGCCGCGAGCAACCCGATGCCGGTCAGGGAGATCACCAGACCGCCGACGCCGGACCAGAACAGGGAACGCGCGTCGTCCGCCCGACCGCCCGGCTCGGGGCGGGCCGCCCCGACGGCGGTACCGCCGCCGCTGCCGGACCGGGCCCCGGGGGCGGGTAGCCGGTCGGCGGGTACCCGGTCGGCGGGCGCTCCGGCGACCGGCTGTTCCGGCGGGCCGAGCGGGGCGCCGCCCCGGGCCGGACCGTCCGGGCCGCGTGGGCTCGTCGCCCATGGATCGGGGTACCGGTCGACGGTCACCCCGGGCTCCTCGACGACGGGGATCTCCGGGGCGGGTACCGGGGTCTCCAGGCGGGTCGCCGAGAGAGCGGGGTCCCGCGCCTCGACCGCCAGGGTGGTCGCGGCGCCGAGGATCGCCAGCAGCCCGAGGGCGTAGCCGATCCGGAGCCGGTGTCGTGGCGTGGCGGGCAGACTGAGCATGGCCATCCCAGGTTCGGGGTCTGAGGCCGCGCGGGGTGGAGCGTGCCGGGGTGGGCGTACCGAGTCTATGGCGGTGGACCCACCCCGGGGGCGGGAACTACGAGGTCAGGCCCACGCGCACGGGGGTACGCGCGATCGGCCGCCGGGCCCGTACGGTGTGCTGGCGCGGCTCCGGCGCGGCCCGGAGCTGGCGCAGCCCCACCGCCTGGACGTAGATCTGCCGGCGGCTGACCGCGTCCCCGGTCGCGTCCAGCTCGTACCCGTCGAGCCAGAGCCAGCCGTCGTACGTCGGCCAGTCGTGTACCCGGATCACCCGGAACATGATGGGGCGGTGGAGGAACTGGACACTCGCCGCGCGAGTCACGTGCAGAACGTCACCAGAGCGGGGAAGCACATGGGCTCCTGGAGGAGAGATCCGCCGACGGGCACGCCGGCGGGAAGCTGGACAGGAAAGGTCACAGCACGGCAAAGGCTCGTGCCTCTTCGGCCGGCTGTGTGGGCAGATCGTGGTGGTCGGGCGGGCTCGCTGGTGGCGTGCCGACACCCGACCATCACTCGACCGCACCCGGCTACCGCTCCCGCCGCCGTAGCCTTCAGGCCTACGGTCGCGGGGTCATCCCCGGGGCGAATCCATCATCTGTTGCCGCAGCTCAGGGCCGCTCACATCGCCCTGGTGCGGGGCGTTCGGAGCGGACCGGTCCGGTGGTCGACCGGGACGGTCAGTAACCCGAGCCACACGGACAGACTGCATGAGTGACGCGATTCATGCAAGTTGCACGTCGACTTTTGCCGATGCGTGAACGCCCAACGAATTTGCGGACGTGAACACACCACACGAGCCCGCTTGAAGCTCTCGATCCATGGCGGCACACTGGACGCCCGTTTCGCCGTCGCGGCCGGCCGACGAACGGCACCACCCCCATGCCGCGAACGATCGCCCGCCGTTCGACCCTGCGCGCCCGCGGCGGGCGTCGACGTAGGCGCGATCTACCGGAGGTAGCGCGGGTGAGCGCGATTGTCCCGGGTTTCGGACCAGTAGACCCCGGGGTGGGCCGTGAGTGAACGGCGCAGCCCCACGATCCGACGTCGCCGGCTCGGCGCGGAACTCCGCCGCCGGCGGGAGCAGGCGGGCATCACCATAGAGGTGGTCGCCGAGCAACTGGAGTGCTCGGCCTCGAAGGTCTCCCGGATCGAGACCGGCCACACCACCGCCACCCCGCGCGACGTGCGGGACATGCTCAGGATCTACGGCGTGGACGGCGCGGAGAGCGACGAGCTGGTGCAGTTCGCGCGGGAGGCGCGGCAGAAGGGCTGGTGGCACCCGTACAACAACGTCCTGGCCGGCGCGTACGTCGGGCTGGAGGACGCCGCCCGGGTGATCAAGACGTACGAGCAGCAGGTGGTCTCGGGCCTGTTGCAGACCGAGGAGTACGCCGACGCGATGATCCGGCTCGCCCGGCCGGACCTGCCCGCCGAGGAGGTACGCCAACGGGTGCGTGTCCGAATGGGACGTCAGTCGTTGTTGACCCAGGACGACCCGGTCAATCTGTGGGCGGTGCTCGATGAGGCGGTGGTGAGTCGACCGGTGGGCGGCGACGCGGTGATGCGTGGTCAGCTCAGGCGGTTGGTGGAGGCGGCGCAATTGCCGAACGTGACACTCCAGTTATTGCCGTTCGCGGCGGGCGCGCACGCCGGCATGGACGGCACGTTCACCATCCTCGGCTTCCCCGAGCCCGGTGACCCGGATGTCGTGTACGCGGAGAACGCCACGGGTGGGCTCTTCCTGGAGAAGAGCGACGAACTGCAGAAGTACAACTTCATCTTCGACCACGTTCGAGCAGCGGCCATCGGACCGGAGGAGTCCATTGCACACATCGCGACACTGGCAGAGGAGCCGTTGTGGAAGTGGCGAAGGGGTTCCCCGCGGACCTGACGCAGGCGTTCTGGTTCAAGAGCTCGAAGAGCGGGCCGAACTGTGACAACTGCGTGGAGGTGGCGTACGCGAGCAGCGCCGTCGGGGTCCGGGACTCGAAGGACCGGTCCGGGCCGGCGTTGATGTTCGCTCCGGGTGACTGGCACGCCTTCGTCGCCGGTGCCAGGAAGGGTGTGTTCGGCCGGGACTGACGAACCGGCGGAGACCGAGGGGCGCGGAACCGTTCCGGCAGCGTGGCCGGGCCGGGGCCGCGTCCCTCGGCGTGCCCGGCGGCCGTCGGCGGCGACGGCGGCGTGGCCGAGGCCGTCGCCACTTCCGGTCCGTCTCGTTGTACCCCTCGTTACGGCGCTGGTCGACAGCCCGCCACAGCAATCCGGAACCGAGCGAGGCAGGCGAGACGGATGACGACGATCGGGTCAGACAACCACACCAACGGTCCGGGCAAGCCGGAACGGTTCGGTGGCAAGTACCGTGGCGCCCGGCGGGACACCGTCCTGACGGAGGTGGTCTCCACCGACGGCGACCTCGACGGGCGCACCGGGATGTCGTCCGCGCCGGAGCAGGTGCCGTCGCCGCTGTCCCTGCCGTTGCTGGACCCGAACCCGCTCACCGAGCCCTCGTTCCCGCCGTCCGGGTGGGCCGGGGAGTCGAGCGAGTCGCTGGTGGACCACCCGCTCCTGCGCGGTCTGCTGCTGGAGTTGCCGCCCAAGGGCAGCGTGCCGCCACCGGGCTGGCTGGACCGCTGGTTCGAGGCGACCCGGGCGATCCTGGAGCTGCTATACGTGCAGGGCTCCGGCGGTCGTACGCGGTAGGTCGCCGGCCGGCTCCCGCAGCGCGGCGGCCGGCTCCGACAGCGCCCGCTCGGCGAGCCGGTTGTGCCGCAGCGCGTGCCGGACCGCGACGGCGGTCATGGCGAGCACCGCGACGGTGATCGCCGGACCGGTGATCCCCGGGCCGTCGAGCACGCCGAAGCCGTTGGCCGAGAGCACCCCCACCACCGTGGCCACGCCGGTGACCTGGAGCGGCAGCCCGATCAGCGGGTGCGCGGCGGCGGCCCGGAGTCCGTGCGGCGCGGGCGTCCGTGGGGCCAAGGCGAAGGCGCCCGCCCCGGCGGAGAGCCGGCGCAGCCGACGGAGGGTGCAGACCGCGACCAGCAGCGCCGGCCCGGTGGCGAGGGCGAGGGCCGCCGCGGCCCGGTCGGCCGGGGCCGCCCCGGGACTCTGCAACCCGGCCATCAGCACCGCCCCGGTCAGCCCGAGGCCGGTCAGGGTGAGGCCGAACAGCCAGTGCACCCGCCGCCGGAGGGTACGGGCCCGGTGGAGCCGGGGCATCCCCTCCGCGACGACCCCGGCGGCGAGCCAGACGGCGGCGACCGTCAGCAGAACGGTGAGATGGCTGTCCATGTCTCAACCCTTGCCCATTCGCGGGCCGACCGAATCCGGGACGCCACCCCTGCCTCTCCCGTACCGCACCCCGTAGGGGTCATCGTGCCGAAGTGATGGAAGATTCGACATGTTTAAATCTCTTGTGATCTCCCCTAGCCTCGGCGTGATCGGCCGACGTCGTTCCGTAGTCACTGGTTCGGGTCGACCGTGGCCGGTCGGAGGGAGGTAGGGAGATGGGTATCCCACACAGGTCCGTCCTCGTCGGAGTCGCCGCGCTCACCATGCTCGCGGCCGCGACCCCCGCCATGGCAGCCGAGCCGGTCGGCCCGATCCGGGCCGCCGGTGGGGCCACCGCCGTGGCGGACAGCTACATCGTCGTGTTCAAGGACACCGCCGTCGAGCGCGGCAGGGTCCGGGACACCGCCGGCCGGCTGGTCGGCCGGCACGGCGGCGCGGTGGCCCGCACCTACTCGGCCGCGCTGCGCGGCTTCGAGGTCACCGTCGACGCGAAGGCCGCCGCGCGGATCGCGGCGGACCCGGCCGTCGCGTACGTCGAGCAGAACCACACCGTCTCCATCGCCGGGACGCAACCCAACCCGCCCTCCTGGGGCCTGGACCGCGTCGACCAGCGGGCGCTGCCGCTGGACAGCTCCTACACCTACCCGAACACCGCCGGGAACGTGCACGCGTACATCATCGACACCGGGATCCGGTTCAGCCACAGCGACTTCGGTGGCCGGGCCGTCTCCGGCTTCGACGCGGTGGACGGCGGCGCGGCGGACGACTGCAACGGCCACGGTACGCACGTGGCGGGCACCGTCGGCGGCGGCGCGTACGGCGTGGCCAAGGGCGTCACCCTGGTCGGCGTCCGGGTGCTGAACTGCGCCGGCAGCGGTACCAACGCCGGGGTGATCGGCGGGGTGGACTGGGTCACCGCGAACGCGGTCAAGCCGGCCGTGGCGAACATGAGCCTCGGCGGCGGGGCGAACGCCTCGCTCGACACCGCCGTCCGCAACTCGATCAACTCCGGGGTGACGTACGGCCTGGCCGCCGGCAACGACAGCGGCGCCAACGCCTGCAACACCTCGCCGGCGCGTACCACCGAGGCGATCACGGTCGGCTCGACCACCAACACCGACAGTCGGTCGTCCTTCTCCAACATCGGCACCTGCGTGGACATCTTCGCGCCGGGCTCGGCGATCACGTCCGCCTGGCACACCAACGACACGGCGACCAACACCATCAACGGCACCTCGATGGCGACCCCGCACGTGGTCGGCGCGGCGGCCCTGGTGGCCAGCGTCAACCCGTCCTGGACGCCGCAGCAGGTCCGCGACTACCTGGTGAACAACGCCACCGACGGGGTGATCCCCAACCCGGGCACCGGATCGCCCAACAAGCTGCTCTACGTGGTCAACGGGGACACCCCGCCGCCGACCGACGACTTCTCGGTGGCGGTGTCGCCGACCAGCGGCTCGACCGCGCCGGGTGGTTCGGTCACCGCGACGGTGGCCACCGCCACCACCAACGGCTCCGCCCAGACGGTCGCCCTCTCCGCCAGCGGGCTGCCCAGCGGGGCGACCGCCTCGTTCAGCCCGGCGAGCGTCACCTCGGGCGGGTCGTCGACGCTGACCGTGGCCACGGCCGCCGGCACCCCCGCCGGGACGTACCCGGTGACCGTGACCGGCACCGCCGCGTCGGGTACCCGGACGGCGACGTACCGCCTGACGGTGACCGGCCCCGGCGGTGGCTGCTCCGGCAGCAACGGCACCGACGTGGCGATCCCGGACGCCGCCCTGGCCGGGGCGACCAGCCCGATCGTGATCGCCGGCTGTGGCCGGGCCGCCTCGGCGTCCGCGTCGGTCGCCGTGCAGATCGTCCACACCTACCGGGGTGACCTGGTCATCGACCTGCTCGCCCCGGACGGTTCGGCGTACCGGCTGAAGAACAGCAGCATCCTCGACGGCGCGGACAACGTGAACGCGACGTACACCGTGAACCTGTCGTCGGAGGCGGCGGACGGCACCTGGCAGCTACGGGTGCGTGACGTCTTCTCCGGTGACACCGGCTACCTCGACACCTGGAGCCTGACCCTCTGACCGACCGCGCCCCGCCCGGCCCCGTCCACGGGGCCGGGTCGGGTCGCCGAGCGCGTTCCGTCCCGGTTGTCGTGGCCCGGTCGAGAGGGTGGCCACGACAACCCGGAGGGGACGCGCTCGTGCGTCGGCCCTCGCGCCGGGCTCAGCCGGTGCCGGGCTTCCGCGCCGGGCTCAGACGGCGAAGGTACGGGGGCGTTCGGTGGCCGGGGCCGGGGCCGGAGCCTTCCACAGCCCGGTCTTCTGCGCCGCCAGCCGGCCCAGGTACGCCGGGTTGAGGATGACGTACCGGCGCCAGAGCCGCTTCGGCTCCAGTCCGAGCCGCCAGAACCACTCCAGCCCCGCCTTCTGCATCCACGGCGGGGGGTTCTTCAGCAGCCCGGCGTGGTAGTCGAAGGCCGCACCGACCGCCATCATCGGCATGTCCAGCAGCGGGCGCATCGCGTACGTGAAGACCTCCTGGCGGGGGCAACCGAGCCCGACCAGCACCAGCCGGGCCCCGCTGGCCCGGATCCGGTTGGCGATCTCGACGTCCTCGCCCGGCTGCACCTGGCGGAACTTCGACGGCTCCACTCCGGCGATCTTGAGAGCCGGGAACTTGCGGCCCAGCTCCGGGATCAGCCGGGACAGCGTCGCCTCGGTGGAGCCGTAGAGGTAGACCGGCAGCCCCTCCTCGGCGAAGCGGCGCAGCACGTGCAGGGTGAGCAGCGGGCCGTAGACCCGGTCCGACAGGTTGGCCCGGTGCAGCAGGTTGAGCGCCCAGCGCACCGGCTGCCCGTCCGGGGTGACCACGTCGAAGGAGTTCAGCCGGGCGTTGTGCGCCGGGTCGAGCACCCCGGTCATCACCCCGTGCACGGCCAGCGCGGTCAGCGCCAGCGGTCGCCGCTCCCACGCGGCGGCCACCACCTGCTCGGTGGCCGAGGCGTAGTCGGTGGCGTCGACCAGGACGCCGAGGACGTTCCGTTTGCCCTGCGCCGTCACCGTCGCACCTCCCGCACGCCCGTCGCCGGGCGGTCGTCGCCGGTGTGCCCGCTCATCCGGCCGACACCCACTTGTCGACGTTGGCCTCGTGGATCTCCCGCATGATCATGGGTACGTCGTACACCTGCTTCCAGTCGGGGTAGTCGGCCTGGAAGGCCTCGTTCGAGCCGATCCACCACTTGTGGTCGCCGATCCGGTTGGCCTCGACGTACTCGGTCACCATCTCCAGGCCGGTGATCTGCTCGGCCAGCGCGAACGCCTCCCGGTTGGAGACGTTGGAGTGCCGGCCGCCGCCGAGGTTGTAGACCGCCGCCGAGCGGGGGTTGCGGAAGAACGCCTCGAACGCCGAGACCACGTCCGAGCTGTGGATCGCGTCGCGCACCTGCTTGCCCTGGTACCCGAAGATCTTGTACGTCCGGCGTTCCATGTTCGCCCGCATCACGTACCCGAGGAACCCGTGCAGCTCGGTCGCCGAGTGCGCCGGGCCGGTCAGGGTGCCGCCCCGGAAGCAGGCGGTCCGCATGTCGAAGTAGCGGCCGTACTCCTGCACCATCACGTCGGCGGCGACCTTCGAGGCACCGAAGATCGAGTGGAGGCAGGCGTCGATCGACATGTCCTCCCGGATGCCCTGCTCGTACGGGTGCCCCGGCTCGATCTCCCAGCGGGTCTCCTGCTCCACCAACGGCAGGCTGTTGGGGCGGTCGCCGTAGACCTTGTTGGTGGAGCAGTGGATCACCGGTGCCTCGATGCAGTGCTCGCGCACGTTCTGCAACACGTTGAGGGTGCCGGCGGCGTTGACGTCGAAGTCGGTGAACGGGTCCCGGACGGCCCAGTCGTGGGAGGGCTGCGCGGCGGTGTGGATCACCACGGCGATGTCCCGGCCGTAACGGGCGAAGAGCCGGCCCAGCGCGTCCCGGTCCCGGATGTCGATGCTGTGGTGCGCGTACGCGTCGCCCAGGTCGTCGGCGAGCCGGCGGACGTTCCACGCGGTCGACGCCTCGGCGCCGAAGAACTCCTGCCGCATGTCGTTGTCGATCCCGACGACGTCGAGCCCGAGACCGGCGAAGTGCCGTACCGCCTCCGATCCGATCAGACCGCCTGATCCGGTCACCAACGCGACAGTCACACGCCACTCCTGGTCCATGGGAGGCAGAAAAACCATCGGAGCATAGCGTGACGCCCGGCACGCCCTGACATGAAGCGAGGGCCCCGCATCGTGCGAGGCCCTCGTCTGGTGGTGGGGAAGGGGGGAGTTGAACCCCCACGCCCTTTCGGGCACACGGACCTGAACCGTGCGCGTCTGCCATTCCGCCACTTCCCCGTGGCTTGCCGGGATCACTGTAGCGGCCCCGATCCCGCTGTCTCCAGCGGGCCCGGCACATACTACGCTGAGCCTGACCATTGCCGCGATCGGATACCGTCCCAGGCTCGGACACCGTTCCAGCGAGACACCGTTCCAGTGATCGGTTACCGTTCGTGGCGGACGAAAGAGTAGCACGACAGCAGCGGCCCGTCCGAGCGGGCCGACGACAGGCGGTCGAGCGGCGTGTGAGCTGCACGCGCGCCGGCCGGATACCATCATGTCCTCGGGACCCGAGGAGGAGCCGGTGAGCGTGCTGCAACGCTTCGAGAAGCGACTGGAAGGCCTGGTTGAAGGGGCCTTCGCCAAGGTCTTCAAAGGGGTGGTCCACCCCGTGGAGATCCTCAACGCCATGCAGCGGGAGGCCGAGGCGCACAAGGCGATCCTGGCCGGTGGGCGCACGTTGGTGCCCAACCGCTACGTGATCGATCTCTCGCCGTACGACCACAGTCGGCTGGCGCCGTACGCCGCCGCGCTGGCCCAGGAGCTGGCCCAGTCGCAGGCGGAGTTCATCGGCGAGCAGGCCTGGACGGTCTACGGCGACGTGATCGTCGAGATCGAGCGTGGTGAGGGCCTCGACACCGGCATGTTCCGGGTCACCGCCGAGGTCTACACCGGTGGCGACGTCGCCCCGGTCTCCGCGCCCGGCTACGACCAGGGCGGCTACGACCAGGGCCCGCCCGGGTACCCCTCCTACGACCAGGGCGGCGGCTACGGCCCCCCGCCCGGCCACGGCGGTGGGCGCAACGTCCGGCTGGTCTCCGGCGACGGGCGGACGTACCCCCTCCAGATGGGTTCGACCGTGATCGGCCGCGGCGACCAGGCCAACCTGCGCCTGCCCGACGTCGGCATCTCCCGCCGGCACGCCCGGCTGGACTTCGACGGTGGTCAGGTCGTGCTGACCGACCTGGGGTCGACCAACGGCACCATGGTCAACGGCCAGCGGGTCTCCGCCGTCGCGCTCAACCCCGGTGACATGATCCAGCTCGGCACCACCACCCTGACCTTCCGCGTGGACGGCTGACCCGCCTTGCCGGAACTCGTCATCACCGTCGCCCGGTTCGGGTTCCTGATCCTGTTGTGGATCTTCGTCTTCACGGTGGTCGGCGTGATCCGCCGGGACCTCTTCGCGGGGGCCCGGTCCGGTCGGCTGGTGGCCGCACCACGCGCGGTGGGCGCCCCGGCCGGGCAGCAGCCGGCGAAACCGGCGAAGGTCAAGCGGGGGCGGGCCGCGCACCAGTTGGTGGTCACCGCCGGTCAGCTCGCCGGCACCCGGATCACCCTCGGCGAAGCGCAGATCACCATCGGGCGGGCCGAGGACTCCACCCTGGTCATCACCGACGACTACGCCTCGGCACGGCACGCCCGGCTGGTGCCGCGTGACGGGCAGTGGTTCGTCGAGGACCTCGGTTCGACTAACGGCACGTACCTGGATCGCGCTAAGGTCACCGGACCAACCCCCGTCCCCCTCGGCGTGCCGATCCGGATCGGCCGCACTTCCCTCGAATTACGGCCATGACTCTGACCCTGCGCTATGCGGCCCACAGCGACCGCGGTCTGATCCGAGACGGCAACCAAGACTCCGTCTACGCCGGGCCGCGGCTTCTCGCCGTTGCCGACGGTATGGGCGGCATGGCCGCCGGTGACGTCGCCAGCAACATCGTGATCGGTGCCCTGGCGCCGCTCGACGAGGACGTCCCTGGTGACGCGCTCGTCGACGCGTTGCGCTCAGCCGTCGGCACCGCCAACCAACAACTCCGCGACACCGTGGACGCCAACCCCCAACTGGAGGGGATGGGCACCACCCTCACCGCGACACTCTTCTCCGGCAGCAAGATCGGTATGGTCCACATCGGGGACTCCCGGGCCTACCTGCTGCGTAACGGCGAGTTCGCGCAGATCACCAAGGACGACACGTACGTCCAGATGCTCGTCGACGAGGGCCGGATCAGCGCCGAGGAGGCGAGCAGCCACCCGCAGCGGTCGCTGCTCACCCGGGCGCTGGACGGCCGCGACATCGACCCCGAGTACAGCGTCCGCCAGGTGCTCCCCGGCGACCGGTACCTGATCTGCAGCGACGGGCTCTCCGGGGTGGTCAGTGCCGAGACCATCGCGGACACCATGCGGGAGTACACCGACCCGCAGCAGTGCGTCGAGCGGCTGGTGCAACTGGCCCTGCGCGGCGGTGGCCCGGACAACATCACCGTGATCATCGCGGACGCCACCGACCGGGACATCGTGGAGTCGTCCCCGATCGTCGGGGGCGCCGCCGCCCGGGACCGGGGCATGGCGACCTCCGCCGACGTCTCCACCCCGGCGGCCCGCGCCTCGGCCCTCTCCGCGCCCCGCCCGCCGGCTCCGGAGGAGCCGACCGCCGGCCGCGACGACGAGCCGGACCAGCCGCGGCGTCGTCCGGTCCGGACCGCCGCCATGCTGGTGGGGCTGCTGGTCATCATCGGCGGTGGCCTCTTCGCCGGATGGAGCTACACCCAGCGGCAGTACTACGTCGGCGCCACCGACGCCGGACAGCTCGCCGTCTTCCGGGGGGTGCCCGGCCAGGTCGCCGGGATAGATCTCTCCACCCTGCACTCCACCAGCCCGGTGCTGCTGGACGACCTCACCCTGGCCGCCCAGGAGCAGGTCAAGCAGGGCATCCAGGCGCGCAGCGAGACCGATGCGGCACGCCGGCTGGCCGACCTGACCAACGACGACCCGACCAACCCGAACCTGAAGCCGCTCTGCCCGCCGAGCCCGTCGCCCAGCGCGCCGGAGTCGCCGGAGGCGTCGGCCTCGCCGAGCCCCCGGGCCAGCGCGGCGGCCAGCGCCGAGGGGCGCAGCCCCCGGCCGGAGCCGTCCGCCACGCCCACCCCGACCACCACGCCCGACGTGCTCCCCACCGACACGGTTCCGCCGGTGTTCGACCCGGCGGGCTGCCGGTCGGCCGAGTGAGCGCCGGCCCGAACCCGAGGGACGACGCGTGACCGCAGCGGCCACCCCGGCTATCTCGCCCCCCACGGGCGAGCAGTCCGGCGTGCGCCTGGCCCGGTCCCGGCGCAACTCCGAGCTGTCGCTGCTGCTGCTGGCCATGGTGCTGGTCGCCGCGTACCAGGCGACCATCGAGGCGACCCTGCTGGACACGGTCACCTCGGACTTCTGGGTGCCGGCCGCCGCGCTGACCGCCGTCTTCCTCGGCGTGCACGTGGTGGTCCGGTTCCTCGCCCCATTCGCCGATCCGGCCCTGCTGCCGGCGGTGGCCCTGCTCAACGGGATCGGGGTGGGCTTCCTGCGCCGCCTCGACCTCGACGACGCCGCCCCGGCGGACCGGGCCGACCTGGCCACCTTCGCCGGGATCGGCGGCCGGCAGTTGCTCTGGACGCTGATCTCGGTGCTGCTCGCCGCCGGGCTGCTGGTGCTGATGCGCGACCACCGGTCGGTCTCCCGGTACGCGTACACCCTGGGGCTGGCCGGCATCGTGCTGGTGATGATCCCGGCGGTGCTGCCGGCGCGCTTCTCCGAGATCAACGGCGCGAAGCTGTGGATCCGGGTCGGCAGCTTCTCCATCCAGCCGGGTGAGTTCGCCAAGCTGGCCCTGCTGGTCTTCTTCGCCTACTACCTGGTGCGCAAGCGCGAGGTGCTCTCCCTGGCCAGCCGCCGGTTCCTCGGCATCGACTTCCCCCGGGGCCGTGACCTCGGCCCGGTCCTCGTGGTCTGGGCGATCAGCCTCATGGTCCTCATCTTCCAGAAGGACCTGGGCACCTCGCTGCTGTACTTCGGCATGTTCGTGGTGACCCTCTACATCGCCACCGAACGGGTCAGTTGGCTGCTCATCGGCCTGATGCTGTTCTTCGTCGGGGCCTACATGGCGTACGTCCTCGGCAGCACGGTCGGGGGGCCGTTCGCCAACTTCTACGTCCGGGCGGAGATCTGGCTCGACCCGTTCGCCGACCCCACCGACAAGGGTTATCAACTCGTCCAAGGGCTGCTCGCGCTCGGCACCGGCGGGCTGTTCGGGGCGGGGCCGGGCGGCGGTGAGCCGGGCATCCTCCCCGAGGTGCAGAACGACTTCATCTTCGCCGGCATCGGCGAGGAGATCGGCCTGTTCGGGCTCTCCGCGCTGCTCATCGTCTACCTGCTGATCGTCGAGCGGGGGCTGCGGGCCGCGCTGGCGGTCCGGGACTCCTTCGGCAAGCTGCTCGCCGGTGGCCTCTCCTTCACCATCGGCCTCCAGGTCTTCGTGATCGTCGGCGGGATCAGCGGGCTCATCCCGCTCACCGGTCAGACCACCCCGTTCCTCTCCGCCGGTGGGTCGTCCCTGATGGCGAACTGGCTGATCATCGCGGTGCTGCTCCGCGTCTCCGACGCGGCCCGCCGCCCGGTCGCCAGTGGCGGTGGCGGCCCGGCGGCCCGGCCCGGCGGCGGCCCGCCGCAGCAGTTGCACGGTGCCCCCACGGAGGTGATTCGCCCGTGAACGCACCCCTGCGCCGCGTCGGTGTGGTGGTCATGGTCCTGTTCGGCCTGCTCTTCGCCAACCTGAACTGGGTCCAGGCGTACAAGGCCGACGAGTACCGGACCAGCGACTACAACGGCCGGGTCCAGGTCGCCGAGTACGACCGGCGGCGGGGCAACATCGAGGCCGGGGGCACCGCCCTGGCGACCAGCAAGGCCACCGAGGGCAACCTCAAGTACCTGCGCACCTACCCGGCCGGGGCCCAGTACGCCCACGCCATCGGGTACAAGCCGGTCAACCTGGGCGACACCGGGATCGAGCGGCTGGAGAACGAGTTCCTCGCCGGGACCAGCGACCAGTTGATCGCCAACCGGGTCAAGGACATGTTCACCGGCGACGAGAGCGGCGGCGGGAACGTGCTGCTCAGCCTCTCCCGGCAGGCCCAGAAGGCGGCGTACGACGGGCTGCGCAACAACCGCAACGGGGCGAGCCGGGGCGCGGCGATTGCCCTCGACCCGCGTACCGGGGCGGTCCAGGCGCTGGTCTCCATGCCCAGCTTCGACCCGAACCCGCTGGCCAGCCACGACAGCCGGGAGGCCAGCGCGGCGTACAACAAGTACGAGCAGGACCCGGAGGGCCCGTTGAAGAACCGGGCGCTCTCCGAGACCCTCCCGCCGGGCTCCACCTTCAAGATGGTGGTGGCCGCCGCGGCACTGGAGAACGGGGTGACCCCGCAGACCCGGATCCCGGCCGGGTCGAGCTGGCGGGCCGCCAGCGGCGGCAACACGATCACCAACGCCGCCCCGTCGATCTGCCCCCAGTCCGAGGTCACCCTGTTGAAGGCGGTGACCGACTCCTGCAACACCGGCTTCGCCCAGCTCGGGGTCCGGCTCGGCGCGGACACCATCAAGGAGAAGGCCCGCCAGTTCGGCTTCGAGCAGGACGACCTCACCGTCGGCCAGCTCGGCGAGGGCGGACACCGGGTGGCGGCGAGCCGCACCGGCGACATCCAGAACCCGGACGGCAGCACCGACGAGGCCGCCCTCGGCCAGTCCTCGATCGGGCAGCGGGACGTCCGGATGACCCCGTTGCAGGGCGCGTTGATCGCTGGCGCGATCGCCAACGGCGGCGCCCAGATGCGGCCGTACCTGGTCCGTCAGCTCCTCGCCCCGGACCGCACCACCACCTACTACACCGCCAAGCCGCGCGAGCTGCGCCAGCCGGTGAGTTCCCAGGTCGCCGGCGACCTGCGGGACATGATGGTGAACGTGGTCCGGGAGGGCACCGGCCGCAACGCCGCCTTCAACGGCTACACCGTCGGCGGGAAGACCGGTACCGCCCAGTCCGCCGAGGACCGGCAGGACCACGGCTGGTTCATCGGCTTCGCGCTCGACCGCGACGGCAACCCGGTCTCCGCGGTCTGTGTGGTGCTGGAGGAGGCCGGCGACGGCGGCAGCGCCGAGGCGGCCCGGATCGCGGGCCAGATCATGCGCGCCGCGGTGACCGACGCGGGGGGCCGCTGACATGCTCAGCCCCGGCGTCCAGCTCGGCAACCGCTACCGTCTCGACGAGCGGATCGCCAGCGGTGGCATGGGCGACGTCTGGCGCGGCATCGACCAGGTCCTCGGCCGTACGGTCGCGGTGAAGAGCCTGCTCCCGGCCCTGCTGGACGAGCCGGGCTTCGCCGAGCGGTTCCGGGGCGAGGCGCGCACCATGGCGACCATCAACCACCCCGGCGTGGTGGACGTCTACGACTTCGGCAGTGACCAGCAGATCGCCTTCCTGGTCATGGAGTACGTCGAGGGCGACGCGCTCTCCGCCACCCTGAACCGGGTCGGCCGGCTCACCCCGGCCCGGACGATGGCCCTGGTCGCGCAGGCCGCCGACGCGCTGCACGCCGCCCACGAGAAGGGCATCGTGCACCGGGACGTGAAGCCGGGCAACCTGCTGGTCCGCCCGAACGGCACGCTGGTGCTGACCGATTTCGGCATCGCCCGTTCCGAGTTGGTGGGGCAGCTCACCGCCGCCGGTTCGGTGCTCGGCACCGCCTCGTACATCTCGCCGGAGCAGGCCACCGGCGCGGTCGCCACGGCCGCCTCCGACGTGTACGCCCTCGGCGTGGTCGCGTACCAGTGCCTGGCCGGGCGGCGGCCGTTCGAGGGGGACAACCCGCTGGAGATCGCCATGAAGCACGTCCGGGACACCCCCCGGCCGCTGCCCGGCGACATCCCGCCCCCGGTCCGGTCGATCGTCGAACGGGCCATGGCCAAGGACCCGGCCGCCCGGTGGTCCAGCGCCGCCGCCCTCGCCGGGGTGGCCCGGCAGGCCAAGCAGGCGCTCTCCCAGCAGAACCGGGGCGGGGGGTCGGCCGGCCCGATCTCCGGGGTGCCGGCCTCGCCGGCCGGGCCGGGGCGGGCCCAGGTGCCCGCACCGCCCCGCCAG